>NZ_JBEXYF010000012.1:0-93907 GCF_040630775.1 Nocardia sp. NPDC005745 | reverse complement strand
GGCGTGAGCGGGGGCCTGCGTGGTTACGCTGCGCTGCCGCCTCCGGCCCTGACCGCTCACGCCGAGCCCTCCGGGGCTTTGCGGACGAGCGTCTTGCGGACGGCCGTGGCGATGACGTCGCCGTGCTGGTTGCGCCCGGTGTGCGCGAAGGTCACGATGCCCTCGCCCGGACGGCTCTTGGACTCGCGCTTGTCGGTGACCACGGTCTCGGCGTACATGGTGTCGCCGTGGAACACCGGCTTGGGGAACGCGACCTCGGAGAAGCCGAGGTTGGCCACGATGGTGCCCTGGGTCAGTTGCGCCACCGACAGCCCGATCAAGGTGGACAGCGTGAACATCGAGTTCACCAGCCGCTGATTGAACGGCGGCAGTTGGTCGCTGAACGCCGCGTCCAGGTGCAACGCCTGGGTGTTCATGGTCAGCGTGGTGAACAGGACGTTGTCCGCCTCGGTGATGGTGCGGCCGGGGCGGTGCTCGTAGACGACCTCGGTGTCGAACTCCTCGAACCACAGGCCGCGTTGCACGATCGTGCGCCGGGTCACAGGCCCAGCTCCCGTCCGATCAGCATCAGCTGCACCTCCGTCGTCCCTTCGCCGATTTCCAGGATCTTGCTGTCGCGATAGTGCCGGGCCACCGCGTATTCGTTCATGAACCCGTAGCCGCCGAAGATCTGCGTCGCGTCGCGGGCGTTGTCCATGGCGGCCTCGCTGGCCACCAGCTTCGCGATGGACGCCTGCTTCTTGAACGGCTTGCCCGTCAGCATCAGCGCCGCCGCGTCGTAATAGGCGGTCCGGGCGGCGTGCGCCCGCGCTTCCATCCTGGCGATCTTGAACGCGATGGCCTGGTTACGCCCGATCACTTGGCCGAACGCCTCGCGCTCCTTGGCGTAGCGCACACTCTCGTCCACACAACCTTGCGCGGCCCCGACCGAGAGCGCGGCGATGGCGATGCGCCCCTCGTCGAGGATGCGCAGGAAGTTCGCGTAGCCGCGCCCGCGCTCGCCGAGCAGGTTCTCCTCGGGCACGCGCACGTCGGTGAAGCTCAGCGGATGGGTGTCGGAGGCGTTCCAGCCGACCTTGTTGTACGCGGGCTCGGCGACGAAACCGGGCGTGTCGGTGGGCACCAGGATGGTGGAGATCTCCTTCTTGCCGCCGGTATGCCCGGTCACCGCGGTCACCGTGACGAGCTTGGTGATGTCGGTGCCGGAGTTGGTGATGAACTGCTTGCTGCCGTTGATGATCCACTCGCCGCCGTCGGCGACCGCGGTGGTCCTGGTGCCGCCCGCGTCGCTGCCCGCGCCCGGTTCGGTGAGCCCGAACGCGGCCAGGTTGCGGCCGCTGGTCAGCTGCGGCAGCCATTCCAGCTTCTGCTTGTCGTTGCCGAAGCGGTAGATCGGCATCGCGCCGAGCGAGACCCCCGCCTCCAGCGTGATCGCGACGCTCTGGTCGACCTTGCCGAGTTCCTCCAGCGCCAGGCACAGCGCGAAGTAATCGCCGCCCATGCCGCCGTACTCCTCGGGGAACGGCAGGCCGAACAGGCCCATCTCGGCCATGCCCGCGACCACCTCGTACGGGAAGGTGTGGTTCGCGTCGTGCTCGGCCGCCACCGGAGCGACCACCGACCGCGCGAAGTCTCGCACGGTCAGCGCGAGATCCCGGTACTCCTCCGGCAGCGTGCCGGTGGACAGGAAGTCGGTCATGTGGGGATTCCTTCTCGTTCGGCGTGATTCGTTTCGGCCTGCGCGACGACGCGCGCGAGCACCTGGTCCAGGCGCACCTGCGCGCCCGGCTCGACCAGTAGTTCGACGGTTCCGGCGACCGGCGCGGTGAGCGAGTGCTCCATCTTCATCGCCTCCACGATGACCACCGGATCGCCCGCGGCGACCGCGGCGCCCGATGCGACCGGTACCGCGATCACCGAACCCGGCATGGGGGAGCGGATCTCGGCGTCGCCCACGTGTTCGTCGCCGCCGCGCACGTTGACCTCGGCCACCTCGCGCAGCGCCGCGATACCGGACGGTCCGGCCACCCACAGCAGGCCGTCCTGCTCTGCGACCCGGTAGGTGCGGCGCAGGCCGTCCAGCGTGAGGGTGAGCACTCCGGCGGAACGATCACCGGTGAATTCGGCTGTCAGCGACCGGGTTTCACCATTGTCACCGACTCGAACCGCGCCGTCGCCGGGCGTACCGAAGAGATGGACGTGCTCGACCCGCTCCCCGCCCGCGAGCCGGATCGGTGTGGGCGCGTCGGCTCCGATTCGCCAGCCGGACGGGATCTCCCAGGGATCGCGCGGCGTGGCGGGCCAGCGGCGCAGCCAATGCCGGGCAGCGGCGGCGGCGAACTCGTCGTCGCCGACGGAAGCGGGACGGAAGTCGGCCACCCGCCGGTCCAGCAGGCCGGTGTCCAGTCGTCCCTCGACCACGTCCGGATCGGCCAGCAGGAAGCGCAGGAACTCGATATTGCTGGTCACCCCGAGCAGCACGGTGTCGGCCAGCGCCCGATCGAGTTTCGCGAGCGCGGCGGTCCGGTCGGCGGCATGCGCGATGACCTTCGACAGCATCGGGTCGTAGTCGCTGCCGACGCGCGTGCCGATCCGCAGACCGGAATCGACCCGGACACCGGGGCCCTCCGGCTCGTCGAGGTCGAGCACCGTGCCGCCGGTCGGCAGGAACCCGCGTCCGGGATCCTCGGCGTACACCCTGGCCTCGATCGCGTGCCCGACCATGCGGATGTCGTCCTGCGCCACCGCCAGCTTCTGCCCGGCCGCCACCCGGACCTGGCATTCCACCAGGTCGACGCCGGTGACCAGTTCGGTGACCGGATGCTCCACCTGTAGGCGGGTGTTCATCTCCATGAAGAAGAACTCGTCGGGGCGGTCGGCGGAGACGATGAACTCCACGGTGCCCGCGCCCACGTAGTCCACGCTGCGCGCGGTGTTGCAGGCGGCGGCGCCGATCCTGGCCCTGGTGGCCGCGTCCAGCAGCGGCGAGGGCGCTTCCTCGATCACCTTCTGGTGGCGGCGCTGCAAACTGCATTCGCGCTCGCCCAGGTGCAGCACGTTGCCGAACTGGTCGGCGAGCACCTGCACTTCGATATGCCGCGGCCGGGTGACGAAACGCTCCAGGAACAGCGTGTCGTCACCGAACGCGGCGGCCGCCTCGCGCCGGGCGCTGCGCAGCGCCTCCGGCAGCCGGGCCGGATCGTCCACCCGGCGCATGCCCTTGCCTCCACCGCCCGCCGACGGCTTGACCAGGACGGGATAGCCGACTTCGGCGGCCGCGGCGATCAGGTCGTCGTCGGTCAGGCCGGGCGTGGCGATGCCGGGCACCACCGGGACGCCGAACGCGGCAACGGTGTTCTTCGCGGTGATCTTGTCGCCCATCACCTCGATGGCGCGGGCGGGTGGGCCGAGGAAGACGATGCCCGCCTCGGCCAGCGCCGCGGCGAAAGCGGCGTTCTCCGAGAGGAACCCGTAGCCGGGGTGAACCGCTTGCGCGCCTGCGCGCACGGCGGCGGCCACCACCCGGTCGATGGCGAGGTAGCTCTCCCTGGCGGGGGCCGGGCCGAGGCGCACCGCCGTGTCCGCTTCGCGGACGTGGCGGGCGTCGGCGTCGGCGTCGCTGTAGACGGCCACCGAGCGGATGCCCAGCGCGCGCAGCGTGCGGATCACCCGCACCGCGATCTCGCCGCGATTGGCGACGAGCACGGTGTCGAATCCGACGGGAACGGATTTGTTCAGCATCGCCATCACATCCGGAATACGCCGTAGGAAACGGGTTCGAGCGGGGCTTGCGCGCACACCGAGAGAGCGAGCCCGAGCACAGTCCTGGTGTCGGCGGGATCGATGACGCCGTCGTCCCACAACCGGGCGGTCGAGTAGTAGGGGTTGCCCTGGCTTTCGTACTGCTCCCGGATCGGGGCCTTGAACGCCTCCTCGTCCTCGGCCGACCAGGGCTGCCCGCTGCTGTCGAGCTGGTCACCGCGCACCGTCGACAACACCGACGCGGCCTGCTCGCCGCCCATCACCGAGATGCGGGCGTTCGGCCACATCCACAGGAACCGCGGCGAGTACGCGCGCCCGCACATCGAATAGTTGCCCGCGCCGTAGGAACCGCCGATGACGACGGTGAGCTTCGGCACGCGCGCGCAGGCCACCGCGGTGACCATCTTCGCGCCGTGCTTGGCGATGCCGCCCGCCTCGTAGTCGCGGCCGACCATAAAGCCGGTGATGTTCTGCAAGAACAACAGCGGGATGCTGCGCTTGTCGCACAGTTCGATGAAATGCGCGCCCTTCATGGCGGATTCGCTGAACAGCACGCCGTTGTTGGCGACGATGCCCACCGGATGCCCGTGGATGTGCGCGAACCCGGTGACCAGGGTTTTGCCGTAGCCGGCCTTGAACTCGTGGAAGCCGCTCTCGCCCTCCGGCGTCCCGTCGACCAGGCGGTAAATCACCTCACGCACGTCGTAGGGGGTGCGCAGATCCACCGGCACCACGTCGTAGAGCTCGGATTCCGGCGCGGCGGGCGCGATGACGGGCCGGACGTCCCACGGGACCGGCGTGCGTGGTCCGAGGGTGGCCACGATGCGGCGCACGATGCGCAGCGCGTCCTGGTCGTCCTCGGCCAAGTGGTCGGTGACGCCCGAGGTGCGCGAGTGCAACTCGCCGCCGCCGAGTTCCTCGGCCGTGACCACCTCACCGGTCGCGGCCTTCACCAGCGGCGGGCCGCCGAGGAAGATGGTGCCCTGGTTGCGCACGATCACGGCCTCGTCGCTCATCGCGGGCACATAGGCGCCACCGGCGGTGCACGAGCCGAGCACCGCGGCGATCTGCGGGATGCCCTTGGCGCTCATGGTCGCCTGGTTGTAGAAGATGCGCCCGAAATGCTCGCGGTCGGGGAATACTTCGTCCTGGTGCGGCAGGTAGGCGCCGCCGGAGTCGACCAGGTACACACACGGCAAGCGGTTCTGCGCCGCGATCTCCTGCGCGCGCAGATGCTTCTTCACCGTCATCGGGTAGTACGTGCCGCCCTTGACCGTCGCGTCGTTGGCCACGATCACGCATTCCCGGCCGGACACCCGTCCGATCCCGGTGATGATCCCGGCGCCGGGGGAGTCGTCGCCGTACATCCCGGTCGCGGCAAGCGGGGAGAGTTCGAGGAACGGGCTTCCCGGGTCCAGCAGTTGGTCCACCCGCTGCCGGGGCAGCAATTTGCCCCGCGCGATATGGCGCTCGCGCGCCTTCGCGGGCCCGCCCAGCGCCGCGGCATCCAGCCGGGCGCGCAGGTCGTCGACCAGCGCCGCGTGCGCGGCCCGGTTTCCGACGGCCTCTTCGGTAACGGTCATCACGCCATCCTGTCGTCCAGTTAGTCGACGATAACTGGAATTCAGGTTAGTGTTGATTAACCGAGATGTCCAGGTCGGTGGAGAGGAACGCGTGTGACCAGTGCCGAACCCGTCGCGCCCACCCGTCGCGAGCAACTGAAGGCGCAACGCAGGGCGCAATTGCTGGAAGCCGGAGCGCGGTTGATCGCCGATCGCGGCTTCCTCGGCATGCGCTTGGACGACCTCGGCGCCGCCGTTGGCATCAGCGGTCCCGCGGTCTACCGGCACTTCCCGAACAAAGAGGCGCTGCTGGTGGAGCTGCTGGTCGGGGTGAGTCAGCGCCTGCTCGACGGCGGCAAGGCGGTGGTGGCGGGCATGAACTCCGCCGAGCTGGCGCTCGCCGGACTGGTCGATCACCACTTGGACTTCGCGCTCGGCGAACCGGAGCTGATCCGCATCCAGGATCGCGACCTGGACAACGTGCCCGCGCCGGCCCGCAGGGAGATCCGCCGCACCCAGCGCCAGTACGTGGAGATCTGGGTGGGCGTGCTGCGCGAGTTGCATCCGGAGCTACCCGAGGAGACGGCGCGGGTGCAGGCCCACGCCGTCTTCGGCCTGATCAACTCCACCCCGCACAGCGCGGGCGAGGCGACCGCCGCGCGGGCCCGGCCGGTGCTGCGCGGGATGGCGCTGACCGCGCTGGGCTGAGCGCGCCCTCATCGCGCGCTCCACCCGCCGTCCATCGTGTAGGCCGCGCCGGTGACCATGCTCGCCTCCGGCGAGGCGAGCCAGCCCACCAGCGACGCGACCTCCTCCGGCTCGACGAGGCGTTTGATCGCGCTCTCGGTGAGCAGGATCTTCTCCACCACCTCCTGCTCGGGCACGCCGTGCGCCTTGGCCTGGTCGGCGATCTGCTTGTCCACCAGCGGTGTTCGCACATAGCCCGGGTTGACGCAGTTGCTGGTCACGCCGTGCGGGCCGCCCTCGAGGGCGGTGACCTTCGACAGCCCCTCCAGGCCGTGTTTGGCCGTCACGTAGGCCACCTTGTACTCGGAGGCGCGCAGGCCGTGCACCGAGGAGATATTGACGATCCGTCCCCAGCCCTGCCGGTACATGTGCGGCAGCGCCGCGCGCACCAGCAGGAACGGGGCCTCGACCATCAGGGTGAGCAGATCGCGGAACCGCTGCGGCGCGAAGTCCTCGATCGGGCTGACGTGCTGCACCCCGGCGTTGTTCACCAGGATGTCGGTGTCGAGTTCCAGCTCTTCCAGCGACGCGACGTCGAGCAGATCCACCGCCCACGACTTGCCGCCCAGTTCCCTGGCCACCGCCTTCGCGCCGACATCGTCGACGTCGGCCACCGTCACCGTCGCGCCGCGCGCAGCGAGCACGCGGGCGCAGGCCGCGCCGATGCCGCTGGCGCCGCCGGTGACCAGGGCGCTGCGCCCCGCCAAATCGCTCATCGCACGGTCACTTCGGTCCGCGCGCCGAGGGTCTCGGCGTCGGCGTGATCGATGCTTTCCAAGGTCAGCCCCTTCGTCTCTCGTGCGGCGAGCACGGCGATCGCGCTGACGGTTGCGGCGCCCGCCAGGTACCAGGCGATCGGCACCGCGGAGTGATAGGTGTTCAGCAGCCGGACGGCGATGATCGGCGCGAGCGAACCGGCCACGATCGAGGTCACCTGATAGCCGAGGGATACGCCGGAATAGCGCATCCGGGTGGGGAACATCTCGGCCATGATCGCGGGCTGCCCGGCGTACATGAAGGCGTGGAAGATCAGGCCGATGATGATGGCGGACATGATGACCGCGTTGTGGCCGCTGTCCATCATCGGGAAGGCGAAGAAGCCCCAGGTGCCCGCGGTCAGCGCGCCGACCAGGTAGACCGGTCGCCTGCCGAAGCGGTCGGACAGGTTGCCCACCAGCGGGATCGTCACGAAGTGCACGGCGTGCGCGGCGAGCAGCCACCACAGGATCACTTGGGTGTCGGCGTGCACCTCGACCTTGAGATAGGTGATCGTGAAGGTGACCACCAGGTAGTACATGACGTTCTCGCCGAAGCGCAGCCCCATCGCGGTGAGCACGCCGCGCGGGTAGCGGCGCAGTACCTCGACCACGCTCAGCGAGGTCGCCTCGATCTGCTCGGCCTCCCGCTGCGCCGCGACGAAGATGGGCGCGTCGGTGATCTTCGTGCGGATGTAGTAGCCGACCAGCACCACCACCGCGGACAGCCAGAACGCCACCCGCCAGCCCCAGCCGAGGAACGCCTCGTCCGACAGCGTGGAGGTCAGCACCAGCAGCACCACAGTCGCCAGCAAGTTGCCCGCGGGCACACCCGCCTGCGGCCAGCTCGCCCAGAATCCGCGGCTGCGGCTCGGGCTGTGTTCGGCGACCAGCAGCACCGCTCCGCCCCACTCACCGCCGACCGCGAAACCTTGGATGAAGCGCAGGGCGACCAGCAGCGCGGGCGCCCAATAGCCGATCTGTCCGAAGGTGGGCAGGCAGCCCATCAGGAAGGTCGCGCTGCCCACCAGCACCAGGCTGAATTGCAGCAGTTTCTTACGGCCGTATTTGTCGCCGAAGTGCCCGAAGACCACGCCGCCGAGCGGACGCGCCGCGAAGCCGACCGCGTAGGTCACGAACGCGGCCAGGATGGCGTCCAAGTCGCTGGTGTCCTTGGCGAAGAACACCTTGCTGAACACCAACGTGGCGGCGGTGCCGTAGAGGAAGAACTCGTACCACTCCACGATCGTGCCCGCCATCGACGCGGCCACTACGCGGCGCAAGCCGCTGGTCGTCGCGCCCGAATCCGCCGCCGCTGTCGTTGCGGCGCTGTGCTCCCTCATCGCACTTCTCCTTCGTGCCAGGGGCCACACTTCGTTCTCGATGTGACGGCTCCCACAATGCTTGGCTGCACCGAGTATTAGTGCAGACGAATCGCGCCGCAATGACCATTTGTGCAGTGCCTCTCTGCAAAGATGCAGATATGCGCCCGGCGTCGCCTGGTCGTCCCAGTGCCGACGACCTCCTCGTACTCCTGGCTGTGGGGCGGTCGGGCCGATTCGTCACGGCCGCCGAAGAACTCGGCATCAACCACACCACCATCTCCCGGCGCATCGCCGCGCTGGAGCAGACGCTCGGCGGCCGAGTTTTAACCAGGGTGACCGGTGGCTGGGAACTGACGGATCTCGGCAGGGCGGCCCTTGCCGCGGCCGAGGCGGTGGAGTCGGCGGTGAAATCGCTGGCCGCGGACGCCGGCGGCGACCGGGCGCTGGAGGGCGTGGTCCGGGTCTCGGCGACCGACGGCTTCAGCGCCTACATCGCCGCGCCCGCCGCCGCGGAGGTGCAGCGGCGGCATCCGAAGATCTCGGTCGAGATCGTGGCGACCACCCGGCGCGCGTCGCAGCAGCGTTCGGGCCTGGACTTGGAGATAGTCGTGGGGGAGCCGCAGGTGCACCGCGCCACCGCCACGCATCTGGCCGACTACTGCCTCGGCCTGTACGGCTCCCACGAATACCTGCGCGAACACGGCGCGCCCGCCACCATCGACGATCTGGCGCGGTATCCGCTGGTGTACTTCATCGATTCCATGCTGCAAGTCGACGATCTCGACCTGGCCTCCAGCTTCGTACCGGCGATGCGCGAATCGGTCACCTCCACCAACGTTTTCGTGCATGTGGAAGCCACCCGCGCCTCCGCCGGTCTGGGCCTGCTGCCCTGCTTCATGGCCGACCGTCACGCGGATCTGGTTCGCGTCCTCGCCGATTCGGTGACCGTCACGCTCGGCTACTGGCTCGTCGCCCGCACCGAAACCCTCCGCCGCCCGGAAGTGGCCGCCGTCGTCACGGCGATCCGCGCCATGGTGGCCGATCGGCGCGACACCCTGCTCGGCCGCCCGTGCTGAGACTCGCGGTGCGTAGTCGATCGGAAATGCTCGGCGTCGTCTCCCGCGTGCGCGGTTGGCGGCTACGCGGACGGGGCCGCCCACTGTGGTGCTCGCAATCCTTGGCCCGAGCCGCGAAGTAGCTTCGCGCGGGGCCGAACGCGGCCGTCAGCGAGTGCTTGCGCGTACGGCGGTCGCCGCCAGGGTGGTGTAGTCCATCGTGAAGGATCCGCCCAGAGAGTCGATGGCGGCGCCGACCGCGTCCAGTATCTCGGCCAGCGGATCATCACGCAGCCGGGTGAGGCTGCCTGTGGTGGGGAGCAACTCGAGCCACTGGTCGCGCGTATAGGACTGTTGCCAGTCGAACCGCCACTGCTCGGGATCTCCGAATTGTCCGGTCTCGCGGATCTGGTCGGCGAATTTCGCGTATCCCGCTTGGTAGAGCTCGAGGGGGCGACGGGCCGGTTGGCCGCTGAACGGGGAGTCCGGCGCGACCCGCCGGTAGGCGGCGGCGAACGGTTCCGCCACCTCGGCGGGTGGCTCGTACACGTGCCCGAAGATCGTCAGCCGTCCCCCTGGGCGCAGCACGGCTGCCGCCTTCGCGGCGCCGGTGACCGGGTCCACCCAATGCCACGACTGAGCGGCGACGACCGCATCGAACATCCGGTCGCCCGGCTGCCACGCCTCGAAGGTCGCCACCTCGACCCGTAGCCCGCGGGCTCGCGCGAAGTCGGCCATCCGCGCATCGGGTTCCACGCCGAGCACCGTGCATCCTGCCGCCTGGAATTGGCGACCGGCGATGCCGGTACCGCAACCCACGTCGAGCACGTCCGTCCCCGGAGTCTCGGCGAGGACTCGCGCCACCAATGCGTCGGGGTAGGCGGGCCGGGCCTGGTCGTAGCGCTGTGTGTCCACGCCGAACGACACGGCCATCTGCTGGAACTGTCCCGGCTGCGCTAGGGACGGTGCTGGTTGCTCCTGAGGCATTGTGGGCATATGCCCACCTTAGTGGGCGCATGCCCACTGAGCAATAATGCCGCTGGATAGACGCACGAAAGGAATGTGAGTGCCGACTGGGATGCACCTTCGCGACGCGCGGCAGCAACTGTTCGACGCCGCCGAGCGCGTGCTACTGCGCGACGGGCCGAACGGGCTGACCAGCCGGGCTGTCACCGACGAGGCGGGCTGCGCCAAAGGCGTTCTGCACCGGCACTTCACCGACTTCGACACATTCCTCACCGATCTTGTGCTCGATCGGGCCGCGCGGCTCGAAGCGCAGGCCGGTGCGCTACGCGCCTCCGCGGGCTCCGGCACGGTGGCCGCCAATCTGACCAGCGCTCTGACCATTCTGTTCGGCCCCGTTCCGCTGGCGATCATCCCGCTCATCACCTTCCGTGACGAACTGCGCGCCCGGCTGCGGCAAGCCAGGCCCGGCGGCGGCATGGCGATCCTCGCCGAGGCGACGACCGCGATCTCCACTTACCTGACCGACGAGCGCGAACGGGGCCGCATCGCAGCCGACGCGGACATCGACTCACTGACCCTCTCCCTGGTCGGTGGCGCCCACCTGTTGTTCACCGACCGCGAACCCGGCCCCCCGACTACATCGGCAGTCGAAAAGTTCGCCGCAGCAGTCATCTCCGACGCCGTGCAACGACGACCGGCCTGAGCCGACCCGCGTCGAGACAGCTGCCGATAAGCTCGCCGCGTTCACCTCGATTTCCGGTGCCGGGGTCGTCGGAGCCGAGAACCCGCTCAGAAAAGGACGACGGCATCAGCTTGGCCGGCGGCGTGAAGGATTCCGGCGGTCGGGGTCGCCGAGGCCATCCTGTACCCCGACACCCAGATGGGGCGCAAGATTCGGGCCAAGCAGGCCTAGCGCGTCCAAGCGCACCCAGACCGGCTGCGGCGGGTACGTTCACGAGACACCCTCGGCCGCGCGGCTTGCAAGAAGAAACTACGGCTGAGCTGGCCGGACTTCGCTTGCCTTGCGGTACTTTCCGTGTCCGCCTTCGCCGATGGACCATGTCACCGGCATGCCCGGGGTGATGAGTTGTTCGTCGCCTTTGTACTCCCACAGGCAGAACCACACGTCGCCGGAGTGGCTGGCAATGAGCCCGTCGGAATGGCGGGGCAGCCACCACCGGACGACACCGTCGAGGTCCGGATCGGGATCCTTCGCTGCCTCGACCTGCCCGAACGGTATCGAGCCGCCCTGTCCGCACCATCCGTCAAGGGTGGGCAGCAACGGCTGGTCCCCACCCGCAGGGTCGGCGGGCCAGATCTTCCCGCTGCGGGACAGGACGTCGTCGTGGATATGCCAGGCAAGCTCGCATGCCACACCGCTGGGCGTGAACTCGCCGGGGCTGGTGCCGACGAAGACGTTCAGTGCCGGGACGCTGAACTCGATCCACCAGGCCGGTGCAAAAGACATCCGGCGCCGATGCTCGGGGATCGTTTCATCGATGTGTACCTCGAAGCCGAGAGCCGACTCGATGTCGGCCGCCAGCAGGTCGGCGCCGGCTCTTGAAATCTCCTGATCCACGCCCTTATCTTCCCGCATAGGGGATGGTGCAACGGTTGATGGGGGTCACGTAGAGATTCTTGCCCGCGGCGTGTGAGGCGATCACCTGAATTTCGTCTCCTTCCTCGTAAACGTAACGTCCCCTCTGATACCGGGGGATCGTCATGTGGAAGTTGTCGTCTTTCATCTTCGAGTCCTGTTCGACGGGCTTGCCGTTGACCAGGATCTGGTAGTCGTATCTGCCGGGGATGTCGGAGATGTTGTTGAGGAACCTCGAAACGGTTCTGTCACAGGCTTAGACGGCAGCCCCCGCTGATCGGTTCCCGGTTTCGGAGAGATTTTCTCCGGCAATGCAGGCATCTGGATCGTCGCGCGTGACAACGTGACCCAGGAACTGGGTCGCACCGGCTCAAACCAACGCCACTCACGGCGTGAAACAGCGCCACTTTCCGCCGCGAGTCACATATTTGAGAGGTTTCCGCGTCTCGACCGGGTGTCTCGATACCAAGGTTCGAAGACCACCTCACCGGCCACAGTTGGACCTGACATCGGCGGTCGCGGAATCCGATCTCAAATGAGGTGTCGTAAAACGATCTTGGGCTCAAGGGGTGACTGCTGCAGAGTGTCTGCATTCGCGCAGCTTCCCGGCACCTGGGCACGTTCTCTGGCTTGTGGGCGTGCAACGACGACCGGCCTGAACCCGGCCCGCGTCGAGAACAGCTGCCGACGAGCTCGCCGCGCTCACCTCGATTTCAGGTGCTGGGTGGTCGGAGCCGAGAACCCGCTCAGAATCGGCACTGTGAGCTGCGGCGCTGGCCGAAACGGGCGGCGCGAGGCGTTCGGGTCATGCGATGCGGGTGAGGGTGTCGAATCGATGGCGGAAGTGTTCGGCGTCGTCGCTGCGTGTGTGGTTGGCGGCTGTGCGGACTGGGCGTAGTTCGGTCAGGAGGCGTGGTGAGTTGACCGGGCCTTCCAGGAGGGTGAGGGCGGTGTGGGCTTCGGTGATCGCGGAGGTGGTGTCGCCGAGGCCGGCGAGGGCGGCGGCGTAATAGGTGCGGTACGACGCTTCGTCGCGCGGGAAACAGCTCTCGTGGGCGACGCTGTCCCGACACAGCTCGGCCGCTCGCGCGTGGTGTCCGAGCATGCGGAGTCCGCGCGCCTCGTGGGCGCGCAGTTCGGCTTCGTTGACGTGCTCCAACCACGCCGGGTCGTCGGGGCTGTCGAGACCTCGGTCGGCTTCGCGCCAGACTCGCGCCATCGCGCGGTCGAATTCCCGTTCGTCACCGACGGCCGCGTACGCGGTTGCCTCCTCAGCGGCCTTCAGGGCGTTCATGCGAGCCGACGGTATGTTGCTGACGAGTTCGGTCGAGCGCCGGGCAAGGCGCACGGGCTCGGCGAACGAGGCTGGGGAGGAGGCGGCCAGATTCGCGAGGTCTCCGAGGGCGGCGGCCAACAAGGCGTTGTCGCCGCATTGTTCGGCCAGCAGAACCGATTCCGTCAGGTGCCGCCGAGCAATTCCCGGGTGATTACTGTCGCGAGCCAGCCAGGCAACGGTATTCGACAGCCACCCTGTGGCACTCAGCAATTCGGCACCTGTGCGGTGGCCGTACGACTTCGAGTCGAGTAACGGCCGCACGGAAGCGTATTGCCGCGATGCGTAGTCGAATGCTCCGCCGCCCCCGTGATGGTTGTCGTGCTCCCACAGCCGTTGCGTGAGCACACGGATATAAGTGACATGGCCGGTGCCGACTCGAATCGGTTCAGTCGCCCCGGTCGGCGGCATGGAGACGCCCGCCACCGCCGTAATCGTCGCTGCCAGGCCGAATTGTCTGCGGTCCACCTCATCGACTCCTTCGCCGCCCCTGTAGTCGATGGTCCCCGGATCGGGTGTCGCGAGCAAGAGCGGCAGCAGCGCGGAGCGGGGGATACCCAGTGCGTCGGCGGCGCGGACCAATTCGCGAATGTCGAAGATGGTTCCCACTTCGCCGCGTTCCACCCGGCCGGCGTGGGTGCGGTCCCAGTGCAGGAGGGCTCCGAAGTCGGCTTGGGATAGTCCCATTTCTTTGCGGACGAGGGCGAGGGCTTGTCCGGGCTGCCCTTCGGCGAGCAATTTGCGGAATCGCGGCGTTGTCCACACGCCGTCCATCTCGTGGTCGATCACTTTTCCGTCCCCCTGTTCCCGAAATCCGCTGTGATGAGCGAACTTTAAGCACGATTCCTAGGTGGGGAGGGGCAACGGCAGATATCGCACACTCGGCCTCGCGCGCTTGACAGCGTCGCGGTGCGCTTTCCGTTCCTCGAGGCTCTAGGGGCGCGCGCCGCCGGGGCGATGTCGTGTCGGAACGGCACTCCGGACGCGGTGAGCCGCGAACGGTGGCGAAAGCCCCCGGCGGCGGGCGCTCCCATCGAACGAGAGGTGAACATGAAGCCGAAAGTGGTCGGGTATCTGCGCCGCGACATCTCCGGGCGGCGCGCGCGCAGGCACGAAATGGAAATCCGGGCGCTGGCGAAGGCGTCGGGTTTCGATCTGGCGCGCACGCTGGTCGCCGGCCCGACCGCGCCCGCGTCGCTCGCGGCGCTGCTCACCGTGGTGCGTCGAGTCGGCGCGGTCGCGGTGCTCACTCCGGCGCTGAACCATGTGGAATTCCGTGCGGACGAGATCATGGCGGTGTGCGCGCTGATCACTCTCGAATCCCGGCACCTCCCGGCGCAGGGTCTCGGTCGGCGTCCGGCCGCGCCACCGCACCGTGGATTCCCGGGCCACGCGTGAGCGGAGGGGTCGACGCCATAGTCGCGACGAACTCCTCCGGCTCGGCAACCTGACTGCGCGCCGCGGGCTGCCTTGCTCGGCAGCATTGACGCACCGAAGATCGAATGACTGCTGGGCAATAGCGGGTCAGTAGCTTTGATGTCGCCGTGCTGTAGCTCGCTCATGTCGCACTCGACGACATGGCGCCCTCGCTGGAGTCGCTCATCACACCCGGGTGGAACCGGGGTGCATCTGGAAAGGGGGCGATCCACTCGCCGTGAATTCCTCCCCGTGCGGTAGTAGGTTGCTTCCATGAGACGTCAACTCCGCTCCCGAGGCGCCGCTCGGGTCGGAGGTTGTGCCGCTGCCGGGCGGCTTGTCGCAGGTGAAGATGAGGGTTCATGGCCGAGTGCACGCCGAGTTCGGTGGCGATCTACGACGTCGGTGATTCGCGACCACGCCGAGTAGCCGAATTCCGATTGGATACCGGTGGCGGCGTGACGCTCACCGTGACCGACCGCGACGGATGCTTGTTCGCCGAAAGGTTGTATGAGCGCGGTGTCAAGGTCTTCGACCCGCCCGCGCGGGTGATGCCGACCGAAGGCCCGCCTTTCCTGCGTGCGTTGCTCGAGGCGCCGCCGACGAGTTACTACCGCGTCGTAGACGAAAGCCCGGAGGACGCGGCGCGGCCTGGCCGCACACCGTGGTCCGCGAACCCGGCACCGGGTTCGGATGGCGCCTCGGCGCCGTCCGCGCGGTGAGAGACGTTGTCACCCCTCTACTTCGCAACATCACCCAACGCCTGACCAGAACCCTCGATCTGGGGGCGCGGACGGCAGCGGGAACCTATCGGCGCACAAGCAGCACGCTGGACCTCGGTGCTCGCGAGTTCCGGGATGCCGACGAGCGATCGTCGCATCTGCTGGAAGAAGCGCGCACCCGGACACAAGTGCACCCGGCGCAGGCGGCTCGGCAGCGAACGTGGGATTACCAGCCCGGTGCGGCCGAATCCGCTATGCGTGCCCGCAGGCTGACCACTGATGTCGGGTTCGACGACGAGATGAGTGCAGTCGTAGCGAAAAGCTCCACCACGGTACGGAGGATGCGTTCGGACGACGGCGAAGTGAACATCTACAAACCGATCCATGGTGAGCAGTACGACGCGGGATTGCCTTTCATTCATGCTCCCGGTGCGTTGACGAGTCGCGAGATCGCGGCATATCGAGTCGATGAACTACTCGGTTTCGGCAGGGTGCCACCGACCGCTCGGACGGACGGTGTGATCGGACCCGACGGCAGGGCCTCCGGGCCGGGCATGGTCCAGCAGTTCGTCGAGTCCAAGCCCGCGCGGGCGGTCGGCGACTACCCGAAAGTCCAGCAACAGCAGGTCGCGGTACTCGACTACGTGATCGGTGCGCTCGATCGCCATCCCGGCAACTATCGCACCGTCGAACGCGACGGGCAGCTCGAAGTGGTCGCGATCGATCACGGTCGATCGTTTCCCCTGTCTACTCGACCGCTGGAAATCAATATCGATTCCGACTTCGCCATGGCACAGAAGGGCGTGCGACTCGAGGGTGATGTGCTGCGCGGGGTTCAGGGCGTCGATATGGACCGCTTCCGGGCGGCGCTCGGCGACGCCGGTCTCCACGACAACGCCGTCAATGGCGCGGTGGCACGGCTGGAGAAGATACGAGAACTCGGCATGATCCCCGCCGATGCCAGGGTGCTGTCTCCCTGATCCGGGCACCGGCGGCGGAGTATCTCTCCGGAGCGCTCGGTCTCCTCGCCCATCCGGCGCGGGGACGCCGTACGGATCACCCGGCCTGTGGATGCGGACGCAAGTCGATCGTGTTGCTTGCCCGTGCCCACACCTCCTGCACGTCGAACTCGGGGGCCTGCCACGAGTCGGTTGCGACGCGGACCCGGCCGCGCCATTTCCGCATGATGTCGGTGTGCACCGGCCAGCGCACGAATCGACGCATGTCCTGCTCGGTTTTCCACACCGAGATCGAGCCGCCGCGCGCCTCCGACGGCCTACCCCACAGCCACAGGCCGACCGCGCCGTGCATCACGGGCCAGGTCCGGCCCAGCCGCATCCCGGTTTTGTAGATCTCCTGAACCTCCTCCTCGGAGGAGGCGAGGAAGTCGGTCACGCTGACGAACACCGGACCCGGAGTGTCGTGTCGCGGCCCGGCTTGCCAGGGCATCAGCACGGTCCCCGCGGAAAACGGCTGTTCGCCGGTGCCGCTGGACCGGTCGTCGGTTTGATGATCGGAAGAGTTAATAAGCATTTGCAGATGATATGCGGTTGCGTACGAAATTGCCAATGGGTTCGCCCCGATGGGCATCCGCGGTGGGAATGTCAGGTGCGGGGAGCCCGGTCGGTGCGCGAGTACCGCGTTCCGGTCGGAGCGGATTCGGTGGTGAGCCGTCCGTCGGCCATGCGATAGACCGCGCTCATCCGGGCGTGACACACGCTCAGAATGGAGTGGGATTGGGGGATTTGTGCGTGCTGGCCGAGCGTCAAAGTTTCGAGATGCGCTCGCGGATACCGGCTACCATTTGGACACTCGATGACGGACTACGCGCCTACAGCCCGCTGGACGGGACCGACTGACAGCGCGGCCTTGGGATGGCGCTGGGATGCGTGAGCGTTTCGGCGATTCGTCGCGTGCTCGGTAATCGGCCGCGACCTAGGGTGAGCGGATGGCCTCTCTCTCCGATCCCGCAGTGCGCGACTTCCTGTCCCATGGCACCCGTACCGGCAAGGTGGCGTTCGTGGCCGCCGACGGCAGTCCGATGGTGACGCCGGTGTGGTTCGTCATCGACGGGGACGAGCTGGTCTTCAACACCGGCAGGTCCACCGCGAAGGGCAAGGCGTTCGCCAGGGACGGGCGCGTCTCGGTGTGTGTGGACCTGGAGGAGCCGCCCTACGCGTCGGTCCAGTTGCGCGGCACGGTCACGCTCTCGGAAGACCCCGACGAACTGCTGCGCACCGCCACCGAGATCGGCGGCCGCTACATGGGGGCGGACCGCGCCGAGGAGTTCGGCAAGCGCAACGGCGTCCCCGGCGAACTCGTCGTCCGCCTGCGGCCCGACAAGGTGATCGCCCACTTCGACGCCACCGCCTGAGCGGCCGGACCCTGGGCGGTGTGCGGCGGTCAATACACTCGCGCGCATGACCGTGCACTTCATCGGGGCCGGGCCGGGCGCGGCCGATCTGCTGACGGTGCGCGCGGTCGAGTTGCTGCGCGCGTCGCCGGTGTGCCTGTACGCCGGGACCTATCTCGATCCCGGCGTGCTGGCGTACTGCGCGCCGGACGCCGAGCTGGTCGACACCCAGCACCTCGATCTCGACCAGATCATCGAGCGTCTGGTGCGCGCGGACCGTGCGGGTCAGGACGTGGCTCGTCTGTGCTCGGGTGACCCGTCGCTGTATTCGGCGCTGACCGAGCAGACCCGCAGGCTCGACGCGCACGGGGTGCCGTGGGATGTCACGCCGGGCGTGCCCGCCTATGCCGCCGCGGCGGCGGTGCTCGGCGCGGAGCTGACGGTGCCTGAACTGGTGCAGTCGGTGGTGCTGACCCGCACCCAGGCCCGCTCCACCGCGATGCCCGAGTCCGAAGCGCTGGCGAACTTCGCCGCGACCGGCGCCACGCTCGCGCTGCACTTGGCCATCACCCGCATCCGTCCGCTGGCCGTCGAACTGGCCGCCGACTACGGATCGGACTGCCCGGCCGCCGTCGTCTACCGCGCCAGCCAACCCGAGCAACTGGTATTGCGCGGCACCCTGGCCGACATCGCCGACCAGGTCGAGGCCGCCGGACTGCGGCAGGCAGCGGTGATCCTGGTGGGCCGCGCACTCACACCAACGGTCTCGTGCGCCGAATCCCACCTCTACGACCCGGCGCGGATCCGTGGTCCGCGGCGCGGATAGCCGACCGCAGCGAGAGCAATCAGGAAACCGGTCCTCGACGACTCCGATGACTATTGCGATGCCGTCCTGGATCTGCGTGCGTGGATGGGACCAGCCGGGTCCAGTGCAGTCACCGCCGTCTGACCACCGGGCCGACTCGCAGCATGCCGTCGGCAGTCGTGATCGCCGCGATGATCTTGGTCTCCCGGCGCTCCTTTCGGTGGCTGCGGTGCTCTGCCGCCACGGCGCGAAAGTGCCGGACTGGCGCATCGGTGACCCTCTGTGAGGACCGCGACATCCTTCTGGCAAACCCGTGCGGCGCGTTTGCCTGCGGTGATGTCCAACGGCTATCAGCGATGGTTGGTCGGGTGCCGGAGGCGACGGTAGATTGATCCGGTGATTCGCAAAGAAGGTCCCGGCGGAGCCGGTCGGTGGGTTCTGGGCACGGTCGAGCCCATGTAACGAGCCCGGCCCGTTGGACAGATAGTTCAAATGAACATTTTTTGCCTGATTTGATGTGAGAACTCAACCTGGAGACGCAGGCGCCACGCTCGGATAGGTGCGCGTCCCCTCCGGGTGTGGTCGGGGAGCGCTTGCGTGGTGTTCCGGAAGCGAGGTTACGGTTGGACCGGCTGGATTTCGGCGGAAACGGCGAAACTGGTGGCGAACGGGCACACGCTGGTTCCGGGGTAGAACCCGGCCTGTCCGGCGCCTTCCCGTTGTCACCTGCTCAGCTGGGCATCTGGTACGCGCAGCACGTGGACCCGCAGGTGCCGGTCAACATCGCGCAGTACGTCGACCTGCGCGGCGAGCTGGATGTCGAGCTGCTCAACCGGGCCAGCATCAATGCCTCGCATGAGCTCGGCTCCGGCTTCCTGCGCATCGTCGAGCGCGACGGCGAGCCGTTGCAGTTCGTCGACCACTCGATCGCCGATTACGACCGGGTCGAGTACGTCGACCTGCGCGACGAGGACGACCCGGAAGCCGCCGCGCTGGCCTGGATGCGCGCCGAGTACAGCCGCCCGCTGGACCTGACCACCGACCGTCTGATCAAGGCCGCCGCGCTGCGCCTGGCCGACGATCACTGGTACTGGTACTCCCGCTCGCACCACATCGCGCTAGACGGCTTCGGCGCCATGACGAACGTCAACCGGATCGCCGAGCTGTACACCGCCTACGCCACCGGCGCCGAACCCGCGCCGTCCAAGGCGACCGATCTGCCCACGCTCTACGAGCAGGAGATCGCCTACCGGGACAGCACCCGCTTCGCCTCCGACAAGGAGTACTGGGCCCAGCGCGTGGCCGGGCTGGAGGAAGGCACCAGCCTGACCGGCCGTTCCGCGCCGCCGGCCGCGATCAACGGGATCGCCAGCGCCGCGCTGTCGGACGAGCAGAACGTTCAGCTGGAAGCGGCGGTCGCGCGGCACGATTCGTCGCCCGCCGGCCTGCTGCTGGCCGGTTTCGCCGCGTACCTGGCGCAGTGGAACGGCGTCGAGGACGTCATCCTCAGCCTGCCGGTGACCGCGCGCACCACCGCCGCGATGCGCCGCTCCGGCGGTGTGTCGTCGAACATCGTGCCGCTGCGGCTGCACGTCGGCCACGGCACCACGGTGTCCGAGCTGCTCAAGCAGGTCCAGGTCGAGGTCTCCGGCGCGCTGCGCCACCAGCGCTACCGGCACGAGGACATCCGTCGCGACGCGGCCGGTGACGGCGTGGTGACCACCGAGTTCTTCGGGCCGTGGGTCAACATCATGCTGTTCCACGACGAGATCGCGCTCGGGTCGGTCGTGGGTCAGATGCACGTGCTGTCCACCGGCAGCATCGAGGATCTGGGCGTCAACTTCTACCAGTCGGTCGCGGGCACCCGCTCGCACATCGACTTCGAGACCAACCCCAACCTCTACACCGAGGACGAGGCGTGCCGTCACCACGGCCGCTTCCTCGAGTTCTTCGACCGCTTCCTCGCGGCGGGCGTGGACGAGCGGGTGTGGAGCCTGCCGGTCGCCACCGCGGGCGAACGCGAGCGGACGCTGCTGGAGTGGAACGACTCCGAGCAGGACGTCCCGGAGACCACGCTCGCGGCGCTGCTGGACGCGCAGATCCCGCTGACCCCGGACAACATCGCGCTCGACTTCGAGGGCGCGACGCTCACCTACGCGGAGTTCGACGCCCGGGTCAACCGGCTGGCCCGCTTCCTGATCGCCGACGGCGTCGGCCCGGAGTCGCTGGTCGCGCTGGGCATGCGCCGCTCGCTGGAGCTGGTGATCGGCATGCACGCGGTGCTGAAGGCCGGTGGCGCGTACGTGCCGATCGATCCGGATCACCCGGCCGAGCGCACCGCCTACATCCTCGACAGCGCCGCGCCGGTGTGCGTGCTGACGCACTCGGCCGACGAGCTGGAACTGCCCGAGTCGGTGCGCCGGGTGGAGATCGACACCCTGGACACCTCGGCGTACGCGCCGGACCCGGTCACCGACGCCGACCGGCTCGCGCCGCTGCGGCCGGACAACACCGCCTACGTCATCTACACCTCGGGTTCGACCGGTCGCCCCAAGGGCGTGGCGGTCACCCACCACGCGATCGTCAACCAGCAGCTGTGGATGCTCGACGAGTACCGGCTGACCGCGGCGGACGTGTACCTGCAGAAGACCGCTACCACGTTCGACGTATCGCTGTGGGGCTACTTCCTGCCGCTGCTGGTGGGCGCGAAGCTGGTCATCGCGTCGCCGGACGGGCATCGCGACCCGCTGTACGTGGCGGAGATGATCTCCCGGCACGGGGTCACCGTGACCGACTTCGTCCCGTCCATGCTCACCGTGTTCGTCGCGCACGCCACCCCGGCCCAATGCGCCACGCTGCGCGCGGTTTTCGTGATCGGCGAGGCGCTGCCGCCGGAGACCGCCGCGGGCTTCCGCGCGATCACCGACGCGGGCCTGCACAACCTGTACGGTCCCACCGAGGCCGCGGTCTCGGTGACCTACTGGGAGGCGACGGCCGCCGACACGGTGACCGTGCCGATCGGTATCCCGGAGTGGAACGTCCAGGTGTACGTGCTGGATTCGCGGCTGCGCCCGGCGGCGATCGGCGCGCCGGGTGAGCTGTACCTCGGCGGGCGCCAGCTCGCCCGCGGCTACCGCGGCCGTCCCGACCTGACGTCGGACCGCTTCGTCGCCAACCCGCTGGCGGGGGGCGGGTCCGGGGTCGAAGCCGGAGCGCGGATGTACCGCACCGGCGACCTGGTGCGCTGGAACGACGCGGGCACGCTGGAATACATCGGCCGCACCGACTTCCAGGTGAAGTTCCGCGGCCAGCGCATCGAGCTGGGCGAGATCGAGACCGATCTGCTCGCCCATCGCGCGGTCAGCCAGGCTGTGGTGCTGGTGGTGGACACCGCCACCGGTCAGCAGCTGGTGGCCTACGTCGTTCCCGCGCCCGGCCACACCGTGGAACCGGTGGAGCTGACCAGGTTCGCCGCCGAGAAGCTGCCCAGCTACATGGTGCCCGCGTCGATCATGGTGCTGGACGCCTTCCCGCTCAACACCAGCGGCAAGCTGGACCGCAAGGCCCTTCCGGAGCCGGTGTTCAGCGCCGACGCCGGTGATTTCCGTGCCCCGCGCACCCAGGCCGAGCAGATCGTGGCGGGCATCTTCGCCGACGTGCTCAGCCAGGAGCGCGTCGGCATCGACGACAACTTCTTCGAGCTGGGCGGCAACTCGCTGGTCGCCACCCAGGTGGTGGCGCGCATCGGCGCCGCGTTCGGCGCCCAGATCGGGGTGCGCGCGCTGTTCGAGAGCCCGACCGTCGCCGGTATCGCGGCGCGTGCGGAGAACGCCGCTCCCGTAGGCGAATCGCGTCCGCCGCTGGTGGCCCAGCAGCTCCCCGAGCGGGTGCCGCTGTCGCTGGCGCAGCAGCGCATGTGGTTCATCAACCAGTTCGACCCCACCGTGCCGACCTACAACCTGCCGTTCGTGGTGCGGTTGCGCGGCCAGGTGGACCTGGCGGCGTTGCAGTCGGCGCTGCTGGACGTGGTCGAGCGGCAGCAGTCGCTGCGCACGATCTTCCCCGAGTCCGGTGACGGCGGCTACCAGCAGGTGCTTCCGGTCGACCAGGTCGATCTCGGCATCGAGGTGCAGCCGATCGACGAGGCCGAATTGCACGGCGCGCTGGCCGAATTCGCCGCGCGCGGCTTCGACGTCTCGCGGGAACTGCCGATCCGGGTGCGGGTGTTCGCGGTCACCGGCGGGCGCGGAAACGGCGTCGCCGACTACGCGGTGGCGTTCGTCGTGCACCACATCGCCGCCGACGGCTTCTCCTTCGGCCCGCTGGCCCGCGACGTGGCCGCCGCCTACCTGTCCCGCACCGCGGGACAGGCGCCGAGCTGGGCGCCGCTGCCGGTGCAGTACCAGGACTTCAGCGTGTGGCAGCGCGAGTTGCTCGGCGCGGAGTCCGACCCCGCGTCCATGGCTGCGCGCGAGATCGCCTACTGGCGCAGGGCTCTCGCGGGCCTGCCGGATCAGCTCGACCTGCCCGCGGACCGCCCGCGCCCGCCGGTGCAGAGCTTCCACGGCAGCCGGGTGAGCTTCGACATCGACGTCGAGCTGCACCGGCGTCTGGTCGCGCTGGCCCGCGCCCAAGGCGTCAGCCTGTTCATGGTCATGCACGCCTCGCTGGCCGTGCTGCTGGCCCGGTTGTCCGGCACCAGCGACATCGCGATCGGCACCCCGGTCGCCGGACGTGGCGAGCAGGCCCTCGACGACCTGATCGGCATGTTCGTCAACACCCTCGTGCTGCGTTCGGAAGTCGACGGCAGCGAGCCGTTCGCCGAATTCCTCGGCCGCACCAGGGAAACCGACCTCGCCGCGTTCGCGTTCGCGGACGTGCCCTTCGAGCGCCTGGTCGAGGTGCTCAACCCGACCCGTTCGCAGGCGCGCCACCCGCTGTTCCAGGTGATGCTGTCGTTCCAGGAGATGTCGCACGCGACCCTGGAACTGCCCGGCCTCTCGGTCACCGCCGACGAGCTCGAGGTCGACATCGCCAAGTTCGACCTGCAGTGGACGGTCACCGAGGAGCGGGGCGCCGACGGCGAGCCCGCGGGCATGGGCGCGGTCATCTCCTTCGCCACCGACCTGTTCGACGCGCCGACCGTCGCCGAGTTCGGCCGCCGCTACCAGCGCGTGCTGGAAGCGGCCGTCGCCGCGCCGGGAACCGCTGTGCGCGACATCCAGATCCTCGACGACGCCGAGCGCGCCCGGGTGCTGACCGAGTGGAACCACACCGGTCACGACGTGCCCGCCACCACCGTGCTCGAGCTGTTCGAGGAGCAGGTGCGGGGCAGGCCCGACGACCCGGCCGTCGTGTTCGACGGCGGCTCGCGCGGCGCGGACGAATTCGGCCTGCCGATCGAGCTGACCTACGCCGAGTTCGCCACGCGGGTCAACCGCTTGGCGCGCAAGCTGATCGACGCGGGCGTCGGCCCGGAAACGCTGGTCGCCGTCGGTATCCGCCGGTCGGTGGACATGCTGGTGGCGATCTACGCCACGCTGACCGCGGGCGGCGGCTACGTGCCGATCGATCCCGATCACCCGGCCGAGCGCACCGAATACGTGCTCGAAAGCTCTTCGCCGGTGTGCGTGCTCACCACCACCGCCGACAACGTCAGCGCCGCGGGCATCCCGGCGCTGACGCTGGACACGCTGGACCTGAGCGAATTCGGCGACGGGCCTGTCACCGACGCCGAGCGCCGCGCGCCGCTGCGGGCCACCAACACCGCGTACGTGCTGTACACCTCCGGCTCCACCGGACGCCCCAAGGGTGTCGCGGTCAGTCACGCGTCGGTGGTCAACCAGATCGCCTGGATCACCGGCGAGTACCGGATCGGCCCCGCCGACGTGATCCTGCAGAAGACGCCGGTCACCTTCGACGTGTCGGTGTGGGAGCTGTTCGGCACGCTGGCCGTCGGCGCCCGCATGTTGATCGCCGCGCCCGATGGCCACCGCGACCCGATCTACCTCTCGGAGATCATCGGACGGCACCGGGTCACCATGACCTCGTTCGTGCCGTCCATGCTCTCGGTGTTCGCCGGGGCCGCGTCCACGGCCGAATGCGCTTCGCTGCGTGCGGTTCTCGTCGCCGGTGAGGCGCTGCCGCCCGCGACCGTCACCGCGTTCCGGCAGTTCTCCACCGCCTCGGTGCACAACCTGTACGGCCCCACCGAGTTCACCGTGCACGCCACCGCCTGGCACCTCAACGAGGTCGCGCCCACGTCGGTGCCGATCGGCCGCCCGGTGTGGAACGCGCAGACCTATGTGCTGGACGAGGGCCTCGCGCCCGTTCCGGTCGGTGTGCCCGGCGAGCTGTATCTCGGCGGCGTGCAGACCGCCCGCGGCTACCACGGCCGCCCCGACCTGTCCGCCGAACGCTTCGTCGCCGACCCGTTCGGCGCGCCCGGCTCCCGCCTGTACCGCACCGGCGACCTGGTGCGCTGGGTGCAGCCGCGCGATCCCGAGGTGGGCAGCGCGGGCGTGCTGGAGTACATCGGCCGCACCGACTTCCAGGTGAAATTCCGCGGCCAGCGCATCGAGCTCGGCGAGATCGAGACAGCGCTGCTGGACCATCCGGCCGTCAACCAGGCCGTCGTGCTGGTGATGGAGACCGTCGCGGGCGACCAGCTGGTCGCCTATGTGGTCAGCACCGGTGGCCCGGTCGACATCGACAACATCAAGAACGCCCTGCACCGCACGCTGCCCGCGTACATGGTGCCCTCGGCGATCGTGGTGCTCGAGGCGTTCCCGCTGAACGCCTCCGGCAAGCTGGACCGCAAGGCGCTGCCCGCCCCGGTGTTCGAGGTGCGCGAATTCCGCGCTCCGACCACGCCGATCGAGGAGATCGTCGCGCAGATCTTCGGTGAGGTGCTCGGCATCTCCCGCGTCGGCGTGGACGACGACTTCTTCGAGCTCGGCGGCAACTCGCTGATCGCCACCCAGGTCGCCTCCCGCCTCGGCATCGCGCTGGACACCAGGGTGCCCGTGCGCATGCTGTTCGAGGCGTCCACCGTCGCGGCGCTGGCCGCGCGGGTGGAGTCGCACGCCGGTGACGGCGCGCGCAAGGCGCTGGTCGCCAGGAACCGTCCGGAGCAGGTGCCGTTGTCGCTGGCACAGCAGCGCATGTGGTTCCTGAACCGGTTCGACACCTCCTCGGCGGTCAACAACATCCCGGTCGCAATCCGGCTGTCCGGTGATCTGGACATCGCCGCGTTGCAGGTGGCGGTCATCGACGTGATCGACCGGCACGAGTCGCTGCGAACGGTGTTCCCGGAGACGAAGTCCGGCCCGGTGCAGGTGGTGCTGGACGCCGCGCAGATCGTGCCGGACCTGACCCCGGTGCCGGTGACCGAGCACAATCTGATCGATCACCTGGTCGAGCTGGCCTCGATGGCGTTCGACGTGACCAACGAAGTGCCGTTGCACGCCCGGCTGTTCGAGATCAGCGAGACCGAGTACGTGCTCGGCATGGTGGTGCACCACATCTCGGCCGACGGCTGGTCGATGGGCCCGCTGGCCCGCGACGTCATGGTGGCCTACGCCGCCCGCACGTCGTGGGAGGCGCCGGCTTGGTCGGCGCTGCCGGTGCAGTACGCCGACTACGCGCTGTGGCAGCGCGAGGTGCTCGGTTCCGAGGACGACCCGAGTTCGCTGATCTCCAACCAGATCCGCTACTGGACGCGTGAACTGGCCGATTTGCCCGACGAATTGACGCTGCCTTCGGACCGGCCGCGCCCGGCCGTCGCCTCCTACCGCGGCGGCACCTACCCGTTCGTGATCTCCGGCGAGACCCAGCGCGCCCTGATCGAGCTGGGCCGCAGGCACAACGCGTCGTTGTTCATGGTGCTGCACAGCGCGCTTGCGGTGCTGCTGGCCCGGGCCAGCGGCACCGGCGACATCGCGATCGGCACCCCGGTCGCCGGTCGCGGCGAGGCCGCGCTGGACGACCTGATCGGCATGTTCGTCAACACCCTCGTGCTGCGCACCGAGGTGGACGGCGCGACGAGCTTCGCCGATCTGCTCGCCCACGCCCGCGAGACCGACCTGCATGCGTTCGCGCACGCCGACGTGCCGTTCGAGCGGCTGGTCGAGGTGCTCAACCCGGCCCGTTCGCAGGCGCGTCACCCGCTGTTCCAGGTGATGCTGACCTTCCAGAACACCCGGCAGGCCAATCTGGAGCTGCCCGGTCTCTCGGTCAACGGCATCGACTACGACGCTCGGCTGGCCAAGTTCGACCTGCAGCTGACCCTCTCGGAGACCCAGGACGAACAGGGCGACTCGGCAGGCATGTCGGCCGAGTTCTCCTACGCGCTCGACCTTTTCGACGAGCCGACTGTCGCGGCGTTCGCCCGCCGCCTGGACCGCATCCTCGCGGCAGTGACCGCCGACCCGGACGTGCCGATCGGCGACATCGATCTGCTCGCGTCCGAGGAACGCGCGCGGGTGCTGGTCGACTGGAACGACACCGGGCACCCGGTGGACCAGCACGCGACGCTGGTCTCGCTGTTCGACGCGCAGGCGGCGGCAACGCCCGACGCGATCGCGCTGGACTTCGAAGGCGAGCGGCTGACCTACCGCCAGTTCCAGGAACGGGCCAACCGCATCGCCCGGCAGCTGATCGGCGCGGGCGTCGGCCCGGAATCGCTGGTGGCGCTGGCACTGCGGCGTTCCACCGAACTGGTCGTCGCGATGTACGCGGTGGTGCAGACCGGTGCGGCCTACCTGCCGCTGGACCCGGATCAGCCCGCCGACCGGGTCAACTACATCATCGAGACCGCGCGTCCGCGGATGATCCTCTACCGCTCGGCGGACGGCTTCGGCCTGGACCCGCAGCCGGAGGTCACCGCGCTGTCGGTGGAGGGCATCGAGGGCGTGCCCGGTTTCGCCGCGACCAGCGGCGCGCCGATCACCGACGCCGAACGCACCCGCCCGCTGCGGCCGGAGAACACCGCGTACGTGATCTTCACCTCCGGTTCCACCGGTCGCCCGAAGGGTGTGGCGGTCAGCCATGCCGCGATCGTCAACCGGCTGCTGTGGATGCAGCACGAGTACCCGATCGGCCGCGAGGACGCGGTGCTGCAGAAGACGCCCGCCACCTTCGACGTGTCGGTGTGGGAGTTCTTCTGGCCGTTGCAGACCGGGGCCAGGCTGGTCGTCGCGAAGCCGGACGGGCATCGCGACCCGGTGTACCTGTCCCGGATCATCGCCGACGAGCAGATCACCACGGCGCATTTCGTGCCGTCGATGCTCTCGGTCTTCGTCTCCACGCTGGGCAACGAGAACGGCGACGGGCTGCCCGTGCCGCGGCTGCGGCAGGTCTTCGCCTCCGGTGAGGCGCTGCCCGCGCAGACCGCGCAGCGTTTGCGCGAGCTCACCGGCGCCCGGCTGCACAACCTGTACGGCCCGACCGAGGCCGCCGTCGACGTGACGTACCACGAGGCGACCGAAGCCGACACGGTGTCGGTGCCGATCGGACGCCCGGTGTGGAACACCCGCGCCTTCGTGCTCGACAGCCGCCTGCACCCGGTCGCGCCGGGTGTCGCGGGTGAGCTGTATCTCGCGGGTGAGCAGCTGGCGCTCGGCTACCTGGGTCGCTCCGACCTGACCGCCGACCGGTTCGTGGCCAACCCCTACGGCGCCCCCGGCGACCGGATGTACCGCACCGGCGACCTGGTGGCCTGGACGGACAAGGGTGAGCTGGATTACCTGGGCCGCACCGACTTCCAGGTGAAGCTGCGCGGCCTGCGCATCGAGCTGGGCGAGATCGAGGCCGCGCTGCTGGCGCAGCCCGGGATCGCGCAGTCGGTGGTCGTGCTGCGCTCCGACGCGCACGCCGGCGATCAGCTGGTCGGCTACCTGGTTTGCGAACCGTATGTGGCCGTCGACATCGACGAGGTGAAGGCCGCGCTCGCCACGGCACTGCCGGGCTACATGATCCCGGCCGCGCTGGTCGTGCTGGACGCCTTCCCGGTCAACGCCTCCGGCAAGCTGGATCGCAGGGCGCTGCCCGCCCCGGTGTTCGAGGCCAGGATCTTCCGCGCGCCGTCGACGCCGATCGAGGAGATCGTCGCGGAGATCTTCGCCGACCTGCTCGGCGTGCCGCGCGTCGGCGTGGACGACGACTTCTTCGAACTCGGCGGCAACTCGCTGGTGGCCACCCAGGTGGTCGCCCGCCTCAGCGCGGCGCTGAACACCGAGGTCGGCGTGCGCGTGCTGTTCGAGGCCCCGACCGTGGCCACGCTGGCCGCCCGGGTCGAGTCGCACGCCGGAACCGGTGCGCGCCAGGCGCTCACGGCACAGGTGCGTCCCGAGCACCCGCCGCTGTCGCTCGCGCAGCAGCGCATGTGGTTCCTCAACCGCTTCGACGCCGACTCCGCCGCGAACAACATCCCGGCCGCGGTGCGGCTGGAAGGCGCGCTGGATCTGGACGCGCTGCGCGGCGCGATCGCCGACGTGGTGGCGCGGCACGAATCGCTGCGCACGATCTATCCGTCGCGTGACGGCGTGGCCTACCAGCGGGTGCTGAACGCCGCCAGGGCCATCCCCGAGCTGGACGTGGTCGAGGTGGCCGAGGGGCAGTTGCTCGGCGTGCTCTACGAATTCGTCGAGCGCGGCTTCGACGTGACCAGCCAGGCGCCGGTGCGCCTGCGCGCCTACCGGCTCGGTCCGGACGACTACGTCCTGGTCGTCGTGGTGCACCACATCGCGGCCGACGGCTTCTCCATGCGGCCGCTGGTGCGCGACCTGATGACCGCCTACGTGGCGCGTACCTCCGCGGCCCAGCCGGGCTGGCCGCCGCTGGCGGTCCAGTACGTGGACTTCGCGTTGTGGCAGCGCGACACGCTGGGCTCCGAGGACGACCCGACGTCGCTGATCTCCGAGCAGCTCGACTACTGGCGCGATGCGCTGGCCGGTCTGCCCGACGAACTGCGCCTGGCCGGTCGTCCGCGGCCCGCCGTCGCCTCCTACGGCGCGGGCACCTACCGGTTCCGCGTGCCGGGCGATCTCATCGAGGACCTGAACCGGGTCGCGCAGACGCACGGCGGCACGCTGTTCATGGTGGTGCACAGCGCCTTCGCAGCGTTGCTCGCACGGTTGAGCGGCTCCGACGACATCGCCGTCGGCATCCCGGTCGCCGGTCGCGGTGAGCAGGCGCTCGACGATCTGGTCGGCATGTTCGTCAACACCCTCGTGCTGCGCGCTCAGGTGGACACCGCCGAGTCGTTCGCCGACCTGCTCGCCCGCGTCCGCGAGCGCGACCTGCAGGCGTTCGCGCACGCCGACGTGCCGTTCGAGCGGCTGGTCGAGGTGCTCAACCCGGCCCGCTCGCAGGCGCGCCACCCGCTGTTCCAGGTGATGCTGTCGTTCCAGAACCTCGGCCGCACCGCGCTGGAGCTGCCCGGGCTCACCGTCTCCGAGCTGGGCATCGACCAGCCGACGGCGAAGTTCGACCTCCAGCTCACGCTGAGCGAGGTCCCCGGCGGCGAGGCGGCGATGGACGCCGAACTCGTCTACGCCACCGATCTGTTCGACGGCGTGTTCGCCGGTGCCTTCGCCGAGCGTTTCGTGCGGGTGCTGCGCGGGGTCGCGGCCGAGCCGTCGGTCACCGTCGGCGACATCGATCTGCTGGACGACGCCGAGCGGTCCTTGGTGATCGAGCGGTGGAACGCCACCGAGTTCCCGGTCGACGCCGCGCTCACCTCGCCGGTCGGCGACGCCGCCGCGACGCTGGTCTCGCTGTTCGAGGCGCAGGTCGCGCGCACCCCGGACAGTCCTGCGGTCACGTTCGAGGGGACGAGTCTGTCCTACGCCGAGTTCGCCCGCCGGGTGCACCGGTTGGCGCGCTGGCTCAAGGTCAACGGCGTCGGGCCGGAATCGTATGTGGCCCTCGGCATGCGCCGCTCGATCGACCTGGTGGTCGGCATGTACGCGGTGAACGCCGCGGGCGGCGCGTACGTGCCGCTGGATCCGGACCATCCGGCCGAGCGCATCGACTACATCCTCGAGACCGCGCGCCCGGTGTGCGTGCTGACCTCCGGCTCCGACCTGGAGACCACCGTCTCCAGGCAGGTGCGCATCGATCAGCTCGACCTGTCGGAATTCGCCGACGGCCCGCTGACCGACGCCGACCGGCACAAGCCGCTGCGTCCGGCCAACACCGCGTACGTGATCTTCACCTCCGGCTCGACCGGCCGCCCGAAGGGTGTGGCGGTCTCGCACGCCGCGATCGTCAACCGCCTGGTGTGGATGCACGCCGAGTACGGGTTGGCGGCCTACGACGTGGTGTTACAGAAGACGCCCGCGACCTTCGACGTGTCGGTGTGGGAGTTCTTCTGGCCGTTGCAGGTCGGCGCCCGGTTGGTGGTGGCGAAGCCGGACGGCCATCGCGATCCCGCGTACCTGGCGCGGCTGATCGTCGACGAGCAGGTCACCACGGTGCACTTCGTGCCGTCGATGCTGTCGGTGTTCGTGGCCGAGGAACGCGCGGCCGAATGTGTCAGCCTGCGTAACGTCTTCGCCTCCGGTGAGGCGCTGCCCGCGGTGACCGCGCAGAGGTTGCGCGAGCTGACCGGCGCGCGGTTGCACAACCTGTACGGCCCGACCGAGGCCGCGGTCGATGTCACCTTCCACGAGGTGACCGAGGACGACACGGTGTCGGTGCCGATCGGCGCCCCGGTGTTCAACACCCAGGTGTACGTGCTGGATTCGCGGCTGCGTCCGGTCCCGGTCGGTGTCCCCGGTGAGCTGTACCTCGCGGGCGCGCAGCTGGCGCACGGCTATGTCGGCCGTCCCGACCTGACCACCGAGCGTTTCGTGGCCAACCCGTTCGGCTACGCCGAGCGGATGTACCGCACCGGCGACCTGGTGGCCTGGACCGAAGACGGTGAGCTGGAGTACTTGGGCCGCACCGACTTCCAGGTGAAGGTGCGCGGTCTGCGCATCGAGCTGGGCGAGATCGAGTCGGCGCTCACGGCGCTGGAGTCGGTGGCGCAGGCGGTGGTCGTGGTGCGCACCGATGAGCGGACCGGTGACCAGCTGGTCGCGTACCTGGTGACCGACCCGGACCGGGTGGTTGACGTCGAGTCGGTCAAGGCCGAACTCGGCACGCGGCTGCCCGGGTACATGGTGCCCGCGGCCTACGTGGTGCTCGACGAGTTCCCGCTGAACGCCTCCGGCAAGCTGGACCGCAAGGCGCTGCCGGATCCGGTCTTCGAGGCCAAGGTGTTCCGCGCGCCCGCCACGCCGGTGCAGGAGATCGTGGCCGAGACCTTCGCCGAGGTACTCGGCGTGGAGCGGGTCGGCCTGGACGACGACTTCTTCGAGCTTGGCGGCAACTCGCTGGTCGCCACGCAGGTGGCGGCGCGGCTCGGCGAGGCGCTGAACACCCGGGTTCCGGTGCGCGCGCTGTTCGAGGTGTCGACCGTGGTCGCGCTGGCGGCGAAGGTGGAATCGGCCGCCGGAGAGGGCGGCCGGACGCCGCTGGCCGCGCGGGAGCGCCCCGAGCTGGTGCCGCTCTCGCTCGCCCAGCAGCGGATGTGGTTCCTCAACCGGTTCGACAACCGCACCGCGGTGAACAACATCCCGGTCACGCTGCGGCTGACCGGTGAGCTGGACATCGCCGCGCTCGGCGCGGCCATCGGCGACGTGCTCGCGCGGCACGAGGCGCTGCGGACGATCTACCCCGAGGTGGAGGGCACCGGCTACCAGCGGGTCCTGCCGGTGAGCGAGGTCGCCTTCGACCTGGTCGCCGAACCCGTCGGGGCGGACGAGCTGCCCGCGCGGATCGTCGAGCTGGCGAGCGCCGGTTTCGACGTGACCGCCGAGATCGGGTTCCGCGCGAGCCTGCTCGCGCTGTCGGCGACCGACCACGTGGCGGTGCTGGTCATGCACCACATCAGCGCGGACGGCTTCTCGCTGCGGCCGCTGCTGCGCGATGTCGTGCTGGCCTACACCGAGCGCGCCCGCGGCGAGGTGCCGTCCTGGGCCCCGCTCGAGGTGCAGTACGCCGACTACGCGCTGTGGCAGCGTGAGGTGCTCGGCGCCGAGGACGACGCGGATTCCGTCGCGGCCCGGCAGATCGCCTACTGGACCGAACAGCTGCGTGACCTGCCCGACCAGATCGAACTGCCCGCCGACCGGCCGAGGCCGGAGAGCGCCTCCAATGCCGGTGGCACGCACGATTTCTCGGTCGACGCGCAGGTGCACGAAGCGCTGTCGGAGCTGGCGCGCGCCCGTGGCGTGACGCTGTTCATGGTGGTGCACGCGGCGCTGGCGGTGTGGGCGGGCCGGTTGTCGGGCGGCACCGATGTCGCGATCGGCACCCCGATCGCGGGCCGCGGCGAACGCGCGCTCGACGACGTCGTCGGCATGTTCGTCAACACGCTCGTGCTGCGCAGCGAAGTCGATCCGGGCGCTCGCTTCGACGAACTGCTCGACCAGGTGCGCCGCACCGATCTGGCCGCCTTCGCCAACGCCGATGTGCCGTTCGAGCGGCTGGTCGATGTGCTCAGCCCGGTGCGCTCGCAGGCGCACCACCCGCTGTTCCAGGTCGCGCTGACCTTCGAGGCCGCCTCGGCGGCCGATCTCGGCACCGTCGCGCTGCCCGGCGGCCTCGACGTCGCCGCCGTCGAGTTCGACCCGGGCACAGCGAAATTCGACGTGCAGCTCACCGTGGGCGAGTCCGTCGATGGCGGGCTGACGCTGTCGTGGAACTACGCCACCGAACTGTTCGACCCGGAGACGGTGGCCGCGTTCGCCGACCGCTTCGTGCGCATCCTGCGTGGTGTCGCCGAGGATCCGCGGGTCGCCATCGGCGATATCGATCTGCTCGGCGAGGGCGAGCGGCTGGACGTGTCGCAGCGCTGGGTGTCCTCCGGCGCCCAGAGCGTCGCGGGCGCGTTCGCCGATCCGCACATCACGCTGGTCGGTTTGTTCGACGCGGCCGTCGCCGCGCATCCGAACCGGATCGCGGCCCGCTTCGGCGTGGAGACGCTGACCTACGCCGAGCTGGACCGGCGCGCGAATGTGCTGGCGCGCAGGCTGATCAGCGACGGCGCGGGACCGGAGACCCTGGTCGCGGTGATCCTGCCGCGGTCGCTGGACCTCGTGGTCGCGCTGCTGGCCGTGGTGAAGACCGGCGCGGGTTACGTGCCGGTCGACCCGACCTACCCGGCCGAGCGCATCGCCTACGTGCTCGCCGATTCCCGGCCCACCAGCGTGGTGCTCGACTCCACGGTGCAGGTCGAGGTGCCCGCCGGGCTGCCCGCCGTCGTACTGGACGGGTTCGCGGTGGAGACCGGCAACATCGAGGACGCCGACGACGCGCCGATCACCGACGCCGACCGCAACGCGGCGCTCACCCCGGACAACGTCGCGTACGTGATCTACACCTCCGGCTCGACCGGCCGCCCGAAGGGCGTCGCGGTGGCGCACCGCAATGTGGTGCGTTTGTTCGCGAACACCGACCGCGACTTCGGTTTCGGGCCCGAGGACACCTGGACGCTGTTCCACAGCTACGCGTTCGACTTCTCGGTGTGGGAGCTGTGGGGTCCGCTGCTGTTCGGCGGCACCCTCGTGGTGGTCGACTACTACACCTCGCGCTCGCCGGAGCAGTTCCTGGAACTGCTGCGCGCCGAACGCGTCACGGTGCTCAACCAGACCCCGTCCGCGTTCTACCAGCTGGCCGAGGCCGACCGGAACGCCGCGCCCGACGCCGCGCCGCTGGCGCTGCGGTATGTGGTGTTCGGCGGCGAGGCGCTGGAACTGCGCAGGCTGTCGGACTGGGTGGCGCGCCACGGCGACGGCACCGGTGCGTCCGTTGCCGGGCCGCTGCTGGTCAACATGTACGGCATCACCGAGACCACGGTGCACGTGTCCTACCGCGCGCTGGACGCCGCGACCATCGCCGCCGCCTCCGGCAGCGTGGTCGGCCGCGCGATCGCAGGCCTGCGGGTGTACGTGCTCGACAACCGGCTGCGTCCGGTGCCGGTCGGCGTCGCGGGCGAGATGTACGTGGCGGGCCCGCAGCTGGCTCGCGGCTACCTCGGCCGTCCCGACCTGTCGGCCACCCGCTTCGTCGCCGACCCGATGGGCGACACGCCGGGCGGGCGACTGTACCGCTCCGGCGACCTGGCGCGCTGGAACCGGTTCGGTGAGCTGGAGTACCTGGGCCGCGCCGACGACCAGGTGAAGGTGCGCGGCTTCCGCATCGAGCTCGGCGAGATCGAATCGGCGATCCTGGCCCAGCCCGGTATCGCGCAGGCCGCGGTCATCGTGCGCGAGGACCAGCCCGGCGATCAGCGGATCGTCGCGTACGTGGTGTCCGAGCCCGGCGCCGAGCCCGTGCTCGACGCGGTGCGCGACGGCGCGGCCGAGCAGCTGCCCGCCTACATGGTGCCCTCGGCCGTGGTGCGGCTGGAGTGGATCCCGCTGACCGTCAACGGCAAGCTGGACCGCCGTGCGCTGCCCGCCCCGACGGCGACCTCGCGCGCCTTCCGCGCGCCGGTCACCCCGGTGCAGGAAACCGTGGCCGCGGTGTTCGCCGACGTGCTCGGCTTGGAGCGGGTCGGCGTGGACGACGACTTCTTCGATCTGGGCGGCAACTCGCTGATCGCGACCAGGGTGGTCGCGCGCATCGGCGCCGCGCTCGGCGCGACCGTCGCCGTGCGCACGCTGTTCGAGGCCTCCACCGTGGAAGCGCTTGCCGCGCGGGTGGAATCGCACGCCGACGGCGCCGCCAGGAAGCGGCTGGTCGCGCGCGAGCGCGCGGCAGGCGAACTGGTGCCGCTGTCGTTCGCGCAGCAGCGCATGTGGTTCCTGAACAAGTACGACACCGCCTCGGCGGCCTACAACTTGCCGATCGCCATCCGGCTCACCGGCGCGCTGGACGTCGACGCACTGCACCTGGCGGTCGCCGACGTGGTGCGCAGGCACGAATCGCTGCGGACCCGCTACCCCGAGCACGGCGGCACCCCGGTCCAGGTGATCGTGCCCGCCGAGGACATCGTCCTGGATCTGCACCCCGTGCCGGTGCGGCAGGAGCGGCTGATCGAGACGGTGACCGAGTTCGTCACCACCGGATTCGACGTGGCCGAAGAGGTTCCGCTGCGCACCCGGCTGTACGCGGCCGGGCCGGATGAGCACGTGCTCGTCGTGGTGGTGCACCACATCGCCGCCGACGGCTTCTCGATGGGCCCGCTGACCCGCGATGTGATGGCCGCCTACACCGCGCGCAGCACCGGCAGCGCACCCGGCTGGGCTCCGCTGGCGGTGCAGTACGCCGACTTCGCGGTGTGGCAGCGCGAGATCCTCGGTTCCGAGGAGGATCCGGACTCGCTGCTGGCGAAGCAGGTCGCGTACTGGCGGCGCGCGCTCGACGACGTCCCCGACGAGCTGGCCCTGCCGACCGACCGCCCGCGTCCGGCCGTCGCCTCGCACCGCGGCGCGACGCTGCACCGCGAGTTGTCCGGCGACCTGGTCGCCGCGCTGGAGGAGGTCGCGCGGCAGCGCGGCGCGTCGCTGTTCATGGTGATGCACGGTGCGCTGGCGGTGCTGCTGTCGCGCCTGTCCGGCAGCGACGACGTCGCCGTCGGCACCCCGATCGCGGGCCGCGGCGAGGCCGCGCTCGACGACCTGGTCGGCATGTTCGTCAACACCCTGGTGCTGCGGACCGGCATCGAGCCCGGCGAGTCGTTCGCCGACCTGCTCGGCCGCGTGCGCCGCACCGACCTGGACGCCTACGGCAACGCCGACGTGCCGTTCGAGCGGCTGGTGGAACTGCTCGCGCCGGAGCGCTCACAGGCCCGCAACCCGCTGTTCCAGGTGATGCTGGCGTTCCAGAACCTGGAGCGCACCACCCTGGAGCTGCCCGGTCTCTCGGTGTCCGCGCTGGACCTGGAAGAGAACGTCGCGCGCTTCGACCTGCAATTCACCCTCGCCGAGCGCGGTGACACCGGTTCCGGCGCCATGGCGTTGGCGCTGACCTACGCCACCGAGCTGTTCGACGAGGCGACCGCGGCGGCCATCGTGGACCGCTGGGAACGCGTGCTCGCGGCGGTGGCGGCCGACGCGTCGGTCCCCGTCGGCGCGATCGACGTGCTCGACGCCGCCGAGCGGGCCGACCTGGTCGCGCGCACCGGCGCGCCCGCCACGCCCGCGCGGACGCTGCCGGACCTGATCGCCGAGGCCGCCGCCATCGATCCCGAGGCGCCCGCCGTGGTGTTCCAGGGGAGAAGTGTGTCCTACGGCGAGCTGGACGCGCGGTCCAACCGCCTGGCCCGCTTGCTGATCGAACGTGGCATCGGCACCGAGGACCTGGTGGCGGTCGCCGTGCCGCGCTCGGACGAGTCGTACTTCGCCGAATGGGCGGTGTCCAAGTCCGGCGGCGCGTTCGTGCCGATCGACCCCACCTACCCGGCCGACCGCATCGCGCACATGGTCACCGATTCGGGCTCCCCGATCGGTCTCACCGTGGCGTCGGTACGCGCCGAGCTGCCCGAGTCGGTCGAATGGCTGGTGCTCGACGAACTGGATCTCGACGGATTCGACGACGCCGCGGTCACCGACGCCGACCGGGCGCGCCCGGTGCGGCCGGAGCACCCCGCGTACGTCATCTACACCTCCGGCTCCACCGGTGTGCCCAAGGGCGTCGTGGTCACCCACGCCGGTCTCGCCAACTTCCGCGACGAGCAGAACGCCCGCTACGACGTCGATTCCGACACGCGCGCACTGCATTTCGCCTCGCCCAGCTTCGACGCCTCGATCCTGGAATTCCTGCTCGCGATCGGCCGCGGCGGCGCCCTGGTGGTCTGCCCGCCCGGCGTCTACGGCGGCGAGGAGCTGTCCGAGCTGATCCGCGCCGAGCGGGTCACCCACGCGTTCATCACCCCGTCGGTGCTCGCCTCGCTGGATTCGGCCGCGCTGGCCGGCATGCGGGTGATCGTGGCCGGTGGTGAAGCCGTGCCCGCCGATCTGGTCGCCAAATGGGGTGGCGCGCCCGACGGTTCGGGCCGCCGCTTCCACAACGGCTACGGCCCGACCGAGACCACGATCATGACCAACATCAGCGACGCGCTCGCGCCGGGCGACCGGGTCACCATCGGTGGCCCGACCCGCGGCATGCAGTCGCTGATCCTGGACGCCCAGTTGCGGCCCGTTCCGGTGGGTGTCGCGGGTGAGCTGTATCTGTCGGGCGTCCAGCTGGCGCGTGGCTACCACGCGCGGCCGGGCCTGTCGGCGGAGCGGTTCGTCGCCAACCCGTCGGTGCCCGGCGCACGGATGTACCGCACCGGTGACGTGGTCCGCTGGACCCGCACCGGCGAGGTGGAATATGTCGGGCGCTCCGACTTCCAGGTGAAGGTGCGCGGTTTCCGCATCGAGCTCGGCGAGATCGACGCCGCGCTGGCCTCGCACCAGACCGTCGACTTCGCGGTCACCGTCGGCCACAGGAGCGCCGCGGGCGCGGTGTCGCTGGTGTCGTACGTCGTCGCCGCGCAGGGACACTCGATCGACGTGGCGGCGCTGACCGCGCACGTCGAGGATCGCCTGCCCGCCTACATGGTGCCCTCGTCGATCATGGTGATCGACCACGTGCCGCTCACCCCGGTGGGCAAACTGGACCGCAAGGCGCTGCCGGAACCGGTGTTCGCCACCGAGGTCGTGTTCCGCGCGGCCCGCACCCCGGTCGAGCAGACCATCGCCGAGGTGTTCGCCGAGGTGCTCGGCGTGGAGCGGGTCGGCGTGGACGACTCGTTCTTCGCGCTCGGCGGCGACAGCATCGTCTCCATCCAGCTGGTCTCGCGGGCCAAGGCGCGCGGCGTGGTGTTCACCCCGCGGCACGTCTTCGAGCAGCGCACCGTGGCCGGGCTGGCGTCCGTCGCCGAGACCACCGAGGCGGCCGAGGCGTCGGCCACCACCCTGGCCGAGCCGCCCGGCGGCGGCATCGGCGCCATGCCGTTGACGCCGGTGGTGCGGTTCATGGCGGAGCGGCGCGGCTCGTTCGGGCGGTTCAATCAGACGCTGGCGCTGGAACTGCCGGTCGGCATCGACCGGGCGGGCATCGCCGCGACCGTCGGCGCGGTCATCGATCGGCACGACATGCTGCGCGCGAGCCTGCGCCGCGACGGCGACGACTGGGTCGTCGAGACCGCCGCGCCCGGCACCGTCGAGGTGGACGCGCTGATCGACCGCACCGAGTTCGCCGCGAACGCCACCGATGCCGAGTTGTTCGCGATCGCCTCGGCCGCGCTGGACGAGTCGCTGGATCGCCTCGATCCCGCCGCGGGCGTGGTCATCCGGTTCGTGTGGCTGGAACCCGATTCCGCCGAACGCGCCGGACGCCTGATCGTCGTCGCGCACCACTTGGTGGTGGACGGTGTCTCCTGGCGCATCCTGGTGCCGGACTTCGTGACGGCATGGGGTCAGCGCACCGCGGGGCAGACGCCCGAGCTGGTCGCTCCGGCCACCTCGATGCGCGCATGGGCGCATGCGCTGGAACGCGAGGCCGCCGGCCCCGAGCGAGTGGCCGAGCTGGACTACTGGCGTTCGGTGGTCGCCGCGGCCGATCCGCTGCTGACCGAACGTCCGATGGACCCGGCCATCGACACTTCCGGCGTCATCGAGAAACTGCCGGTCGAGGTGTCCGCCGAGGTCACCAAGGCCCTGCTCACCACGGTTCCGGCGCTGTTCCACGGCAGCGTGAACGACGGTCTGCTCACCGCGCTGGCGCTGGCCACCGCGAAGTGGCGGGCGCGGCGGGTGGCTGCCAGGGGCGAGGACTCGCTGCTGATCCGCCTGGAGGGCCACGGCCGCGAGGAAGACGTGGTGGCGGGCGCCGATCTGTCGCGCACCGTCGGCTGGTTCACCGCGATCTACCCCGTCCGGTTCGACCTGGCCGGCATCGACGTCGACGCCGCGTTCACCGGCGGACCCGCGCTGGGCGCGGCCGTCAAGGCGGTCAAGGAGCAGTTGCTCTCGGTGCCGGACAAGGGCATCGGCTATGGCTTGCTGCGCTACCTGAACGCCGAGACCGCCGCCGAGTTGCCGCGCGAACTGCCCGGCCAGGTGAGCTTCAACTACCTCGGCCGGATCTCCGAGGGTGACGTGCCGGAGTCGCTGCGCGGCTTCGGCTGGATCCCCGCGCCGGAACTCGGCGCGCTGGGCGGAGCCTACGACGCGGACATGCCCGCGATGGCGCCGCTGGACGTCAACGCGATCGTGGTCGGCGACAAGCTGACCGCCAACATCGGCTACCCGGCGACCCTGCTGTCGGCCGCCGACGTGCGCGAGTTCGGCGAGCTGTGGACCGCCGCGCTGGAAGCGGTGGCGCGCCATGCCAATTCGGCGGGCGCGGGCGGGCACACTCCGTCGGACTTCGCGCTGGTACGAAGCACACAGCGCGACATCGACAGCTGGGAGCGGCGCTTCCCGGCGCTGGCCGACGTCTGGCCGCTGTCGGCGCTGCAGGCCGGTCTGCTGTTCCACGCCCGCCTCGCGGCGAGCTCGGTGGACGTGTACACCGCCCAGGCGGTGCTGACGCTCACCGGCCGGGTGGACGCCGCCCGGTTGCGCGCGGCCGCACAGGCTTTGGTGGACCGCTACGAGAACCTGCGCACCGCGTTCGTCAGCGACCACGACGGCAACCCGGTGCAGATCGTGCTGGACAGCGTCCGGGTGGCGTGGGCCGAGCACGACCGGATCGAATCGGGTTCGGCCGACGACCTGATCGAGGCCGACCGCATGCGGCGGTTCGACCTGGCCGCACCGCCGCTGATCCGCTTCACGCTGATCCAGGTCGCGCCCGACCGCTGGCAGTTCGTGGTGTCCAACCACCACATCCTGCTCGACGGCTGGTCGATGCCGCTGCTCATGCGGGATCTGCTGATGCTCTACGCCGTGCACGCGGATACCGCCGCGCTGCCCGCCGTGCGCTCCTACCGCCACTTCCTGGACTGGACCCGGCAGCAGGACCACGCGGCGTCGCTGGCCGCGTGGGCGCACGCGCTGCGCGGTGTCGGCGAGCCGACCCTGCTGGCGCGGCCGGACGCCGGTCGCGAGATCACCTCGCTGTCCGGCGAGTACTTCTTCGAGCTGGACGAGGCGACCACCGCGCGGCTGACCGCGCTGGCCGGCTCGCTCGGCGTCACCCCGAACACCGTGCTGCAGACGGCGTGGGGCATGCTCGTCGGCCGGATGACCAGCCGCGACGACGTGCTGTTCGGCACCACCGTCTCCGGGCGTCCCGCCCAGCTGTCCGGCGTGGAGGCGATGGTCGGTCTGTTCATCAACACCGTGCCGGTGCGGGTGCGCTTCGATTCGTCGGAGTCCGTGCGCGATCTGCTGGTCCGCACCCAGGGCGAGCAGGCCGACCTGCTCGACCACCACTATGTGGGCCTGGCCGACATCCAGGCGGTCGCGGGCATCGGCGGACTGTTCGACACGCTCGTGGTGTTCGAGTCCTACCCGGTGGACGCCGCGGGCCTACAGGCGCAGGCCGCGGACATCGACGGCATGGCCGTGGTCGGCCTGGACGCGGCCGACGCCACGCACTACCCGCTGACCCTGATCGCGCAGCTGGATTCGCGGCTGCGGGTGCGCGCGGGCTACCTGCGCGACCTGTTCGACGAGCAGACGGTGCGCCGCATCGCCGACCGCCTGATCCGGGTGCTCACCGCGATCACCGCCGCGCCCGACGCGGTGGTCGGCGACATCGAGCTGCTCGACACCGCCGAGCGCGAACTCGTGCTGCGCGGCTGGAACGACACCGAATTCGATGTGGCCGCGGCGTTGTCGGGTCGCTCCGCGAGCTCCACCGTCGACGCGACCCTGGTCTCGATGTTCTACGACCAGGTCGAACGCACCCCCGACGCGACCGCGATCACGTTCGAGGGGACAAGTCTGTCCTACGCCGAGTTCTCCTGGCGGGTGAATCAGCTGGCGCGCTGGCTGATCGCTCGCGGTGTCGGCGCGGAATCGTATGTGGCGCTTGGTATGCGGCGCTCGATCGATCTGGTGGTCGGCATGTACGCCGTCGCCGTGGCCGGTGGCTCGTACGTGCCGCTGGACCCGGATCACCCGGCCGAGCGCACCGAATACATCCTCGGCACGGCCGATCCGGTGTGCGTGCTGACCTCCGGCAGCGATCTGGACATCGACACCGCGCAGGTGCGCATCGATCTGCTCGACCTGAAGGGGCTGTCGGAGGCTCCGGTCACCGACGCGGATCGTCGTGCGCCGCTGCGTCCTTCGAACACCGCGTATGTCATCTTCACGTCGGGTTCGACGGGTCGTCCGAAGGGCGTCGCCGTCTCACACGCCGCGATCGTCAACCGCCTGGTGTGGATGCAGACCGCCTACCAGTTGACCGGCGCTGATGTGGTGTTGCAGAAGACGCCTGCGACGTTCGATGTGTCGGTGTGGGAGTTCTTCTGGCCGTTGCAGATCGGTGCGCGTTTGGTCGTGGCGAAGCCAGACGGCCACCGCGATCCGGCCTACCTGGCCGAGGTCATCAGCGCCGAGAAGGTGACCGTCACCCACTTCGTGCCGTCGATGTTGGCGGTGTTCGTGGCGGATGCTGCTGCCGCACGGTGTGATTCGTTGCGGTTGGTGTTCGCTTCGGGTGAGGCGTTGCCGCCCAAGCCTGCGCATCGTTTGCGTGAGTTGACCGGTGCGGCGTTGCACAACCTCTACGGTCCGACCGAGGCGGCGGTCGACGTCACTTTCCACGAGGTCGTGGATGCTGATACCGAGTCGGTGCCGATCGGTGCTCCGGTGTTCAACACGCAGGTGTTCGTGTTGGATGCGCGCCTGCGTCCGGTGCCGGTGGGTGTGGCGGGTGAGTTGTATCTCGCGGGTGTGCAGCTCGCGCGGGGTTATGTCGCGCGTCCGGACCTGACGAGTGACCGGTTCGTGGCCAACCCCTACGGGGAGCCCGGTGCGCGGATGTATCGCACGGGTGACTTGGTGGCGTGGACCGAGCACGGTGAACTGGAGTACTTGGGCCGCACCGATTTCCAGGTGAAGTTGCGTGGTCTGCGTATCGAACTCGGTGAGATCGAGCAGGCGCTGACCGGCCTGGAGGAGGTCGCGCAGTCGGTCGTGGTCGTGCGCTCCGATGCGCACGCCGGTGATCAGCTCGTCGCGTACGTCATCCCGGCGCCGGACGCCGCGCTGGACACCGACCTGGTCCGCGAGGACCTGGGACGGCAGTTGCCCGCGTACATGGTGCCGTCGGTCGTGATCGTGCTCGACGAGTTCCCGCTCAACGCCTCCGGCAAGCTGGACCGCAAGGCGTTGCCCGCGCCGGTGTTCGAGGCCGCGGTGTTCCGCGCCCCCACCACGCCGGTCGAGGAGATCGTCGCCGCGACCTTCGCCGACGTGCTCGGCTTGGAGCGGGTCGGCCTGGACGACGACTTCTTCGCCCTCGGCGGCAACTCGCTGTCGGCTACCCAGGTCGCCGCGCGGCTGTCGGCCGCGCTGGACACCGACCTCGGTGTGCGCGAACTGTTCGAGGCGTCCACCGTGGTCGCGCTGGCGGCGCGCGCGGAGACCAAGGCGGGCGTCGGCGGCCGTGCGCCGCTGGCGCCGCAGCAGCGACCGGAGCTCGTTCCGCTGTCGCTGGCTCAGCAGCGCATGTGGTTCCTCAACCGCTTCGACCCCGACTCGGCGGTGGACAACATCCCGGCCGCGGTACGGCTGTCCGGCCTGCTCGACCGGCAGGCGCTGCAGATCGCCGTCGCCGACGTGCTGGCCCGCCACGAGTCGCTGCGCACGTTCTACCCCGAGGTGGACGGCGCGGCGCATCAGCAGACCGTGGCCACCGCGAAGGTCATCCCCGACCTCACGCCGGTCGACGTCACCGAAGCCGAACTGCCCGAGCAGCTCGCGCGGCTGATCGGCACGGCCTTCGACGTCACCGCCGAGGTGCCGTTCCGCGCCCGGCTGTTCGAGATCAGCCCCACCGAGCACGTGCTCGCCTTGGTGGTGCACCACATCTCGGCCGACGGTTTCTCCATGGGCCCGCTGACCCGCGACGTGATGACCGCCTACGGCGCCCGCGTCGACGGCGGCGAGCCCGCCTGGCGTCCGCTGGAGGTGCAGTACGCCGACTTCGCGCTGTGGCAGCGCCAGGTGCTCGGCGCCGAGGACGACCCGAGTTCGGTGATCTCCGAGCAGATCTCGTTCTGGTCGGACACCCTGCGCGGGCTGCCCGAGCAGCTGGATCTGCCCGCCGACCGGCCGCGCCCCGCGATCGCCTCCGGTCGTGGCGCCACGCACGTCTTCGAGATCGACGCCCAGACCCACGCTCAGCTCACCGAACTGGCCCGTACCAGGGGCGCGACGCTGTTCATGGTCGCGCACACCGCGCTGGCCGTGCTGCTGTCGCGGTTGTCCGGCGAGGACGACATCGCGATCGGCACGCCGGTCGCCGGTCGTGGCGAGCGCGCGCTCGACGATTTGATCGGCATGTTCGTCAACACCCTGGTGCTGCGGACCCCGATCGAGTCCGGTGCGACGTTCACCGAGCTGCTGCGTTCGGTGCGCGCCACCGACATCGCCGCGTTCGGGCACGCCGACCTGCCGTTCGAGCGGCTGGTGGAGATCCTGAACCCGGCGCGTTCGCAGGCGCGCCACCCGCTGTTCCAGGTGATGCTGTCGTTCCAGAACATGGGCCAGAACAGCCTGGAGCTGCCCGGTCTGACGGTGAGCGGTGTCGACCTGCCGATCGACGTCGCCAAGTTCGACCTGCAATTGGTGCTGTCCGAACGCGACGCCGAAACCTCGAGCGGCAACGGCGCGGGCATCGCCGCCGAACTGATCTACGCCACCGACCTGTTCGACCCGGCCACCATGGCCGAGTTCGGCCGCCGCTTCGGCCGGTTGCTGAAGGCCGTCGCTGCCGAACCGGACCGGCCGATCGGCGACATTGCGCTGCTGGACGAGCAGGAGACCGCGCAGGCGCTGCGCGGCTGGAACGACACCGCCCGCGACCTCGGCCCGGCGACCACGCTGGTCGATGAGTTCGCCGCGCAGGCCGCGGCCACGCCGGACGCGGTCGCCGTGGTCGACCCGGCCACCGGAACGGTTCTGACCTACGCCGAATTCGCCGCCCGGGTGCGGCGGCTCGCACGCCGCCTCATCGAGGCGGGCGTCGGCCCGGAGACGCTGGTCGCCCTGGGCATGCGCCGCTCGGTGGACCTGGTCGTGGCCGCCTACGCGGTGCACGCCGCGGGCGGCGGCTATGTGCCGCTGGACCTGGACCAGCCCGCCGACCGCGTGCACTACGTGCTCGACTCGGCCGACCCGGTCTGCGTGCTGACCACCGCGCGCGACGCGTTCGACGGCGCGGGCCGCGCGACGCTGGACATCGACGAGCTGGACCTGTCCGGTTACCCGGACGCACCCGTCACCGACGCCGAGCGCATCGCGCCGCTGCGCCCGCAGCACCCGGCGTACGTGATCTTCACCTCGGGTTCGACCGGACGTCCGAAGGGCGTCGCTGTGCCGCATTCGGCGGTCGTCAACCAGATCCGCTGGATCACCGGCGAATACGGCATCGGCTCGGGCGACGTGGTGCTGTTCAAGACCCCCGCCACCTTCGACGTGTCGGTGTGGGAGCTGTTCGGCCCGTTGAGCACCGGCGGGCGCATCGTGGTGGCGAGCCCGGACGGGCACCGCGACCCGCAGTACCTCGCCGAGGTGATCGCGGCCGAGCGGGTCACCATGACCTCGTTCGTGCCGTCCATGCTGAGCGTCTTCGCGGGCGCCATCGACCCGGCCGACGCCGACGCGCTCGCCTCGCTGCGGACGCTGTTCGTCGCCGGTGAGGCGTTCACAGCCGACGCGGTCGTCGCCATCCGGCGGGTGAGCGACGCCGCGCTGTACAACCTGTACGGCCCCACCGAGTTCACGGTGCACGCCACCCACGCACCCGTAGCCGACGAGGTGGACGGCGCTGTGCCGATCGGCCTTCCGGTGTGGAACGCGCAGGCGTACGTGCTGGACGCGCGCCTGCACCCGGTGCCGCCGAACGTCGCGGGCGAGCTGTACCTCGCGGGTGATCAGCTGGCGCGCGGTTACTTCGGTCGCGCGGATCTGACCGCCGACCGGTTCGTGGCCGACCCGTACGGGGAGCCCGGCGCGCGGATGTACCGCACCGGCGACCTGGTCACCCGGGACGCCACCGGGGCCATCGAGTACCTGGGCCGCACCGACTTCCAGGTGAAGCTGCGCGGTCTGCGCATCGAGCTCGGCGAGATCGAGACCGCGCTGACCGCCCACGAATCGGTCGCGCAGTCGGTCGCGCTGGTGCGCTCCGACGCGCACACCGGCGACCAACTGGTGGGTTACGTGGTGCCCGCGAACGGCGCCACGGTGGATGTCGAGGCGTTGCGGGCGCATCTGTCCGCGCACCTGCCGTCGTACATGGTGCCCGCCGCGATCGTCGTGCTCGACGCCATGCCGCTGAACCCGAACGGCAAGCTGGATCGGCGCGCGCTGCCCGAGCCCGTCTTCGAGGCACGGGAATTCCGCGCACCGTCGACTCCGGTGGAGGAGATCGTCGCCGATGTCTTCGCCGAAGTGCTCGGCCTGGCGCAGGCCGCCGAACGCGCGGTCGGCCTGGACGACGACTTCTTCGACCTGGGCGGCAACTCGCTGATCGCCACCCAGGTGGTGGCCAGGCTCGGCGCCGCGCTGGACACCCGCATCCCGGTCCGCACTTTGTTCGAGGCGCCGACCGTGGCCGCGCTGGCGGCCCGGGTGGAGACCCACCAGGGCACCGGCCGCCGTCGCGAGCTCGTCGCGGGCCCGCGCCCGTCCAAGATCCCGCTGTCGCTGGCTCAGCAGCGCATGTGGTTCCTGAACCGTTTCGACAACCAGACCGCGGTGAACAACATCCCGCTCGCGGTCCGGCTCACCGGAACGCTGGACACCGAGGCGCTGCGCCAGGCCGTCGCCGACGTGGTCGACCGGCACGAGGTGCTGCGCACCGTCTACCCGGAGACCGCCGACGGCCAGGGCGTGCAGGTGGTGCTGCCCGCCGGGCACAACGCCATCGATCTCGCCCCGATCGAGGTGTCCGAGGCCGAGATCTCCGACCGGATCAGCGAACTGGTGCTGACCGGCTTCGACGTCACCGCCGAGGTCCCGGTGCGTGCCGCGCTGTTCCGCATCGCGGGCTCGATGGACGGCTCGCAGCCCGACACCCACGTGCTGGTGTTCGTGGTGCACCACATCTCCGGTGACGGCTGGTCGGTGCGTCCGCTGGCGCGCGACGTGATGGTGGCCTACTCCGCGCGTTCGCGCGGCGAGGCGCCCGCCTGGGCTCCGTTGCCGGTGCAGTACGCCGACTACGCGCTGTGGCAGCGCGAGACGCTGGGCGCCGAAGGCGATCCCGCGTCGCTGATCGCCCAGCAGGTCGCGTTCTGGTCCGACTCCCTGGCCGGACTGCCGGATCAGCTGGACCTGCCGTCGGACCGCTCGCGTCCCGCGGTGGCGTCCAACCGCGGTGGCGTGTACGAGTTCTCGCTCGACGCGCAGCTGTTGCGCGAGCTGAACGCGCTGGCCCGCGCGAACGGCGCCAGCCTGTTCATGGTGGTGCACGCGGCGTTCGCCGCCCTGCTGGCCCGGTTGTCCGGCAGCGACGACATCGCCATCGGCACCGCGGTCGCGGGCCGCGGTGAAGCGGTGCTCGACGACGCGATCGGCATGTTCGTCAACACTCTGGTGCTGCGCAGCGCGGTCGATCCCGCGAAACCGTTCACCGAACTGCTGGCGAGCACCAAGGACACCGACCTCGCGGCGTTCGCGCACGCGGACCTGCCGTTCGAGCGGCTGGTGGAGATCCTGAACCCGGCGCGTTCGCAGGCACGCCACCCGCTGTTCCAGGTGATGCTGTCGTTCCAGAACACCGGGGAGGCCACCTTCGAGCTGCCCGGCCTGGAAGTGGCCGGTGTTCCGCTGGACGTGGTGACCGCGAAGTTCGACCTGCACCTCAACCTGGCCGACCGGTTCGACGCCGGGGGCGCCGCCGACGGTATGACCGCCGAATTCGCGTACGCGACCGACATGTTCGACGCCGACACCATCGCCGGTGTCGCGTCGCGACTGGTGCGGATGCTGACCGCGATCGCCGCGGACGCGTCCGTGACCATCGGCGACGTCGAGCTGCTCGACAGCGTCGAGCGCACCGAAGTGCTGGAGCGGTGGAACGACACGGCGCATCCGGTGGACCCGGCGGCCACGCTGGTGTCGATGTTCGCCGCGCAGCTGGCGCGGACCCCGGACGCGCCCGCGGTGACGTTCGAGGGGACGACTCTGTCCTACGCCGAGTTCGCCGGCCGGGTGAACCGCTTGGCGCGGCACTTGATCTCGTCGGGTGTCGGCCCGGATTCGATGGTCGCGCTGGGCATGCGCCGCTCGATCGACCTGGTGGTCGGCATGTACGCGGTGAGCGTCGCCGGTGGCGCGTACGTGCCGCTGGACCCGGACCACCCGGCCGACCGCACCCGCTACGTGCTCGAGACCGCGCGGCCGGTGTGCGTGCTCACCACCTCGCGCGACGGTTTCGACGCGGGCACGACCCCGGCTGTCGAGATCGATGTCGTCTCGCTGGCCGGCTACTCCGACGAGCCGCTGACCGACGCCGATCGCCGCGCGCCGTTGCGTCCGTCGAACACCGCCTACGTGATCTTCACCTCCGGTTCGACCGGCCGCCCGAAGGGTGTGGCGGTCTCGCACGCCGCGATCGTCAACCGCCTGGTGTGGATGCAGGACGAGTACGGCCTGGACGACACCGACGTGGTGTTGCAGAAGACCCCGGCCACCTTCGACGTGTCGGTGTGGGAGTTCTTCTGGCCCTTGCAGGTCGGCGCCCGCCTCGTGGTGGCCAAGCCCGACGGTCATCGCGACCCGGCCTACCTCGTGCAGGTCATCACCGGCGAGCAGGTCACCACGGCGCACTTCGTGCCGTCCATGCTGTCGGTGTTCGTGGCAGAGGAACGCGCCGACGAATGCACCAGCCTGCGCAATGTCTTCGCCTCCGGTGAGGCGCTGCCCGCCGCCACCGCGCAGCGGATGCAGGAACTCACCGGCGCCCGGCTGCACAACCTGTACGGCCCGACCGAGGCCGCGGTCGATGTCACCTTCCACGAGGTGACCGAGGACGACACGGTGTCGGTGCCGATCGGCGCCCCGGTGTTCAACACCCAGGTGTACGTGCTGGATTCGCGGCTGCACCCGGTGCCGGTGGGCGTCGCGGGTGAGCTGTACCTCGCGGGCGTGCAACTGGCCCGCGGCTATGTCGCGCGTCCGGATCTGACCTCCGACCGGTTCGTGGCCGACCCGTTCGGCGACGGCGAGCGGATGTACCGCACCGGCGACCTGGTGACCTGGACGGACAAGGGCGAGCTGGAGTATCTGGGCCGCACCGACTTCCAGGTGAAGCTGCGCGGTCTGCGCATCGAACTCGGCGAGATCGAGTCGGCGCTCACGGCCTTGGAATCGATCGCCCAGGCCGTGGTCGTGGTGCGCTCGGACGATCGGCTCGGCGACCAGCTGGTCGCCTACGTCATCGCGACCGCCGGTCGTTCGGTGGACATCGAGGGCGTGCGCGCGGAACTCGGCGGCGAGCTGCCCGCCTACATGGTGCCCTCGGCGTTCGTCGTGCTGGATGAGTTCCCGCTGAACGCCTCCGGCAAGCTGGACCGCAAGGCGCTGCCCGCGCCGGTGTTCGAGGCCAAGGTGTTCCGGGCCCCGTCCACCCCGATCGAGGAGATCGTGGCGGGCACCTTCGGCGACGTGCTCGGCGTCGCGCGGGTCGGCCTGGACGACGACTTCTTCGAACTCGGCGGCAACTCGCTGCTGGCCACCCAGGTGACCGCGCGGCTGGGCGCCGCGCTGGACACCAAGCTCGCGGTACGCGACCTGTTCGAGGCGTCCACCGTGCAGGCGCTGGCCACCCGGGTGGAGCACAACGCCGGGTCCGGCCGGGACCGGCCGCGCCTGGAGGCGGGGGAGCGCCCGGCGCGCATCCCGCTGTCGCCCGCTCAGCAGCGGTACTGGTTCCTCAACCAGTTCGACACGGCCACCTCGGCGGTGGACAACATCCCGCTGGCCGTCCGGCTGTCCGGCACGCTCGACGTGGCCGCGCTCGAGCAGGCCATCGGCGACGTGTTCGCCCGCCACGAGGTGCTGCGCACCACCTACCCGCGCTCGGCGGACGGTCCGCACCAGGTGATCCGTCCGGCGGACCGGTCGGCGGCGGCGCTCACCCCGATCGACGTGGCCGAGGAGGATCTGCTCGGCGCGGTCATCGGCTTCGCGCTGACCACCTTCGACGTCACCGTCGAGGTGCCGTTGGCGGTGGCGCTGTTCCGGATCAGCGCGGGTGGGAGTAGGGCGGGATCGGACGCGGGCGGGAGCAGGGCGGGATCGGACACAGCCGAGCACGTGCTCGCGTTCACCGTGCACCACGTCGCGGCCGACGGTTCGTCGATGGGCCCGCTGGCCCGTGACGTGATGGCCGCCTACGTGGCCCGCGTGCAGGGCGAGGCGCCGCAGTGGCAGCCGCTTCCGGTGCAGTACGCCGACTACGCGCTGTGGCAGCGCGCGGTGCTCGGATCCGAGGACGATCCGGAATCGCTGGCCGCCCGTCAGGTGGCGTACTGGACCACGGCATTGGCCGACCTGCCCGATCAGCTGGAGCTGCCCGCCGACCGGCCGCGCCCGCCCGCGCAGTCGTTCCAGGGCAAGGCGATCCGCTTCGAGATCGACCCGCAGCGGCACGCCCGCCTGCACGAGTTGGCGCGCGCGCACAACGCGTCGCTGTTCATGGTGGTGCACGCGGCGCTGGCGGTGCTGCTGTCGCGGCTGTCGGGCACCGACGACATCGCCGTGGGCACCCCGATCGCCGGTCGTGGCGAACGCGAACTCGACGACCTGATCGGCATGTTCGTCAACACCCTGGTGTTCCGCACCAGGGTGCGGCCCGCCGAGCGTTTCGCCGATCTGCTCGGCGACGTGAAGGAACGCGACCTGGAGGCGTTCGCCAACGCCGACGTGCCGTTCGAGCGTCTCGTCGAGGTGCTCAACCCGGTGCGCTCCACCGCGCGCAACCCGCTGTTCCAGGTGGGCCTGTCGTTCCAGAACCTGGCCGAGACCACCTTCGAGCTGCCCGGGCTCACCGTGAGCGCGGTCAACTTCGACTCGCAGCTGGCCAAGACCGACCTGCACGTCACGCTCTACGACCGGTACGCCGACGACGGCACGCCCGCCGAGATCATCACCGAATTCGGTTACGCCACCGACCTGTTCGACGAGAACACGGTGCAGGGCTTCGCCGACCGGTTCCTGCGGGTGCTCGACGCCGTGCTGACCGACGCCACCGTGCGGGTTGGCGAGATCGATCTGCTCGCGTCCGAGGAGAGCGAACGCATCCTCACGGCCTGGAACGCCACCGAATACGATCTCGACGCTCTGCTCGCCGCGCGTTCCGCGGGCTCCACGCGCACCGCGACGCTGGTCTCGCTGCTGGACGCCACGGTGGCGGCGACGCCCGCGGCCGTGGCGCTGGTCGCAGACGAGCCGACCGGCCGCAGGGAGCTGACCTACGCCGGGCTGGACGCGCGGGTCAACCGCCTGGCCCGGTACCTGATCGGCCGCGGCGTCGGCCCGGAGGACCGCGTCGCGCTGGCGATCCGCCGCTCCACCGATCTCGTGGTCGCGATGTACGCGGTCGCGAAGGCCGGTGCCGCGTACGTGCCGATCGATCCGGACCAGCCTGCGGAGCGGACCGATTACATCCTCGGCACCGCCGCGCCGGTGTGCGTGCTGACCACCGGCCGGGACGGCTTCCACACCGCCGCGGCCGACGTCGTGCCGATCGACGCGCTCGACCTCACCGAGTACACGGCCGCTCCGGTGACCGCCGACGAGCGCACCGGTGCGCTGACCCCGGCGAACACCGCGTACGTGATCTTCACCTCGGGTTCGACCGGCCAGCCGAAGGGCGTCGCGGTCCCGCACGCCGCGATCGTCAACCAGTTGCAGTGGGAGACCTCCGTCTTCGAGCTGGGCGCCGAGGACGCGGTGCTGCTGAAGACGGCGGCGACCTTCGACCTCTCGGTCTGGGAGTTCTGGTCGGCCGCGGTTTCCGGTGGCCGCCTGGTGATCTCGGCCGCCGACGGGCACCGCGATCCGGCCTATCTGAACGAACTGATGCGCGCCACCGGCGTCACCACCCTGCATGTGGTGCCGTCCATGCTGGACGCGTTGCTCACCGAATCCGGTGGCCGCCTGTCGGACTCGCTGCGCCGGGTGCTGGCCATCGGTGAGGCGCTGCCCGCCGCCACCGCCCAGCGGTTGCGCAGGCACAACGCCGCCGAACTGCACAACCTCTACGGCCCGACCGAGGCGGCGGTGTCGATCACCAGCCACCTGGTCACCGATGCCGACGAGGCGTCGGTGTCGATCGGCGCGCCGGAGTGGAACAGCCGGGTCTACGTGCTCGACTCCCGCCTGCGGCCGGTGCCGGTGGGCGTCTCGGGTGAGCTGTATCTGGCCGGTGCGCAGCTGGCGCGCGGCTACTTCGGCCGTCCCGATCTGACCGCCGACCGGTTCGTCGCCGACCCGTTCGGGGCGTCGGGCGACCGGATGTATCGCACCGGCGACCTGGTGGCCTGGAACGCCACCGGCGAGCTGGACTACCGGGGCCGCACCGACTTCCAGGTGAAGATCCGCGGTTTCCGCATCGAACTCGGCGAAATCGAGGCCGCGCTGCTGCGGCAGGACGCGGTGAGCGCGGCGGCCGTCGTCGCGCACAACGATCCGAGCATCGGCGACCGGCTGGTCGCCTATGTGGTGCCCCGGACGGGCGCGCTCGACAAGCGCGCGCTGCAATCCGCGCTGTCGGCCGAGCTGCCGTCGTACATGGTGCCGTCGATGCTGATCGAGCTGGACGCGTTGCCGCTCAACGCCAACGGCAAACTGGACCGCAAGGCGCTGCCGCGGCCCACCTTCGAGAAGGCGGTGTTCCGCGCTCCGGTCACGCCGATCGAGCAGATCGTGGCGAACACCTTCGCCGAAGTGCTGCGGATCTCCGATCGCGACGGTGATTCCAAGCGGCTCGGCCTGGACGACGACTTCTTCGCCTGGGGCGGCAACTCGCTGCTGGCCACGCAGGTCGCCGCCCGGCTGGGCGAGGCGCTCAACACCCGGGTGCCGGTGCGCCTGCTGTTCGAGGCGTCCACCGTGGCCGCGCTGGCGGTGCGGGTGGAGCAGCACGCCGATATGGGCGGTCGCCGCGCGCTGACGGCGGGCCCGCGGCCGGAGCACATTCCGCTGTCGCTGGCGCAGCAGCGCATGTGGTTCCTCAACCGGTTCGACACCGCCTCGGCGGCCTACAACGTGCCGATCGCGGTGCGGCTGTCGGGCGCGCTGGACGTGGCCGCGCTGCGTGCCGCCATTGCGGACCTGGTGAGCCGCCACGAGATCCTGCGGACGGTCTACCCGCAGACCGAGGCGGGCCCGGTGCAGGTCATCCTGCCGCCCGCCCAGGCCGTGCCGCGCCTCGAGGTGCGGGTGGTCGCGCCGTCGCAGATCGAGTCCGCCGTGGTGGCGCTGACCTCGACGATCTTCGACGTCACCACCGAGGTGCCGATGAAGGTCGCGCTGTTCCAGATCGCCGGAGAGGGCACGCAGGCCGGGCCGGACGGGTCGGTGGACTACGTGCTGGCCATGGTGGTGCACCACATCTCCGGTGACGGCTCCTCGGTCGGCCCGCTGACCAGGGACCTGATGATCGCCTACGCCGCGCGCGCGGCGGGCGAGGCGCCGAACTGGGCGCCGCTGCAGGTCCAGTACGCGGACTACAGCATCTGGCAGCGTGAACTGCTCGGTGACGAGGACGATCCGGAATCGCTGGCCGCCAAGCAGGTCGCCTACTGGCGCCAGGCGCTGGCCGAGCTGCCCGATCAGCTGGACCTGCCCTCGGACCGGCCGCGTCCGGCGGTGCAGTCCTTCGCAGGCGGCAAGGTCGAGCTGCGGGTGGACGCGCAGACCCACCAGGCGCTCATCGAGCTGGCCCGTACGGAGGGCGCGACGCTGTTCATGGTCGTGCACACCGCGCTGGCCGTGCTGCTGGCCCGACTGTCGGGCACCGACGACATCGCGATCGGCACGCCGATGGCGGGCCGTGGCGAAGCCGCGCTCGACGACCTGATCGGCATGTTCGTCAACACCCTGGTGTTCCGCACCCGGGTCGAGGCGGGCGAGGCGTTCACCGACCTGCTGGCCCGTCAGCGCGAGACCGACATCCAGGCGTTCGCCAACGCCGACGTGCCGTTCGAGCGCCTGGTCGAGGTGCTCAACCCGGTGCGTTCGACCGCCCGGCACCCGCTGTTCCAGGTGGGTCTGTCGTTCCAGAACCTGGCGCAGTCCGCGCTGGAACTGCCCGGCCTGAGCGTGTCCGGTCTGGACATCGACACCGAGCTGTCCCAGTTCGACCTGCACCTCATCGCGACCGACCGCTACGACGACGCGGGTGCTCCCGAGGGCATCACCGGGTTCTTCACCTACGCGACCGACATGTTCGATCGCGCGACGGTGCAGGGCTTCGTGGACCGGTTCGCGCGCCTGCTCGGCGAGATCGTCGCCGCCCCGCGCACTCCGGTCGGCGACCTCGAACTGCTCGACATCACCGAGCGGACCCAGCTGCTCACCGCGCGCAACGCGACCGAGCAGACGGTGGACAACTCGGCCACGCTGGTGTCCCTGCTGGACGCCACGGTGGCGGCCGGCCCGAAGGAAGTCGCGCTCGTCACCGAGGACGGCGAGTCGATCACCTACGGCGCGCTCGACGCCAGGGTGAACCGCGTTGCGCGGCATCTGATCTCGTTGGGTGTGGGTCCGGAGTCGCGGGTTGCCCTGGCGTTGCGTCGGTCGGTGGATCTGATCGTGGCGATGTACGCGGTGGCGAAGGCCGGTGGTGCGTATGTGCCGGTGGATCCGGACCAGGCCGCGGAGCGCACCAGCTACATCCTCGAGACGGCGGCACCGGTGTGCGTGTTGTCGAACGCGGAGGCGGAGTTCGAGACCGATGTCGCGCCGGTGGTGCGGATCGACGAATTGGACCTGTCCGGTGTCGACGCCACCACGGTGACCGATGCCGATCGCGTACAGCCGTTGCGTCCGGAGAACACCGCGTACGTCATCTTCACCTCCGGGTCGACGGGCCGTCCGAAGGGTGTCGCCGTTCCGCACGGTGCGATCGCCAACCAATTGCAGTGGAAGAGTGTCGAGTTCGGTCTCGATGCGGCTGATGCGATTTTGTTGAAGACGGCGGCGACGTTCGACTTGTCGGTGTGGGAGTTCTGGTCGGCGGCGGTGTGTGGTGGCCGTCTGGTCATCGCCTCCCCGGATGGTCATCGTGATCCGGCGTATCTGAACGAGTTGATGGCGCGCGAGTGGGTCACCACGTTGCATGTGGTGCCGTCGATGCTGGACGCGCTGCTGACGGCCGGTATGCCGAACTCGCTGTGGCGGGTGCTGGCGATCGGTGAGGCTCTGCCGGGTTCGGTGGCGCAGCGGTTCCTGCGGGAGAACCCGCGCACGGAACTGTTCAACCTCTACGGTCCGACCGAGGCGGCGGTGTCCATCACCAGCCACCGCGTCACCCTCGCCGACGAGACCTCCGTGTCGATCGGTGCGCCCGAATGGAACAGCCGGGTCTACGTCCTCGACGGCCGCTTGCGGCCCGTGCCGGACGGCGTCTCCGGTGAGTTGTACCTCGCTGGCGCGCAGTTGGCGCGTGGTTATTTCGGTCGTGCGGATTTGACGGCGGATCGGTTCGTGGCGAATCCGTTCGAGTCGGGTGCTCGGATGTATCGCACGGGTGACCTGGTCGCCTGGAACGGTCGCGGTGAGCTCGAGTACCGGGGTCGTACGGACTTCCAGGTGAAGATCCGTGGTTTCCGTATCGAGTTGGGTGAGATCGAGGCCGCGCTGCTCGCCCTGCCGGAGGTCGCCCAGACGGCGGTGATCGCGAAGTCCGATCCGAAGACCGGTGACCGTTTGGTGGCCTACCTCGTGGGCGGCGATGCCGAAGCCGGTATTGATGTGGCGCGGGTGAAGTCCGAGCTCACCGCCGGGTTGCCGTCGTACATGGTGCCATCGGCGTTCGTGGTCATGGACGCTTTGCCGTTGAACGTCAACGGCAAGTTGGATCGTAAGGCGTTGCCGGAGCCGGAGTTCGAGGTTCAGGCCTTCCGTGCGCCGTCGACTCCGATCGAGGAGATCGTGGCGTCGGTGTATGCCGAGGTGCTCGGTGTCGAGCGTGTCGGTGCGGATGACGATTTCTTCGCACTGGGCGGTAACTCTTTGCTGGCGACGCAGGTCGCGGCGCGTATCGGCGCGGCGTTGGACGCCCGCGTCCCGGTGCGTGTGCTGTTCGAGGCCTCCACCGTGGCCGGACTCGCCGCCAAGGCCGAGCAGCACGCGGGCGCCGGTGGCCGTCGCGAGCTGGTGGCCGGGCCGCGTCCGGAGCGGATTCCGCTGTCGCTGGCACAGCAGCGCATGTGGTTCCTCAACCAGTTCGACACCGCCTCGGCGGTGAACAACATCCCGGTGGCCGTGCGGCTCACCGGCGAACTGGACGTCGAAGCGCTGCAACTGGCGGTCGGGGATGTGGTGAGCAGGCACGAGACGCTGCGCACCGTCTACCCCGAACAGGACGGCACCGCGCATCAGGTGATCGTGCCCGCCGAACGGGCCGTGCCGAACCTGACGCCGGAAGCGGTCTCGCCCGGGGACATCCGGCACCGGATCATCGAGGTGATCTCCGCCGGATTCGACGTGACCACCGAGGTTCCGTTGCGGGCCAAGCTGTTCCGCGTGACGGACGCGGAATCCGAGACGTCGTACGTGCTCGTGTTCGTCGCGCACCACATCAGCGCGGACGGCTGGTCGATGGGCCCGCTGACCCGCGACGTGATGCTGGCCTACGCGGCCCGCTCGGCCGGGGTGGAACCGGGCTGGGCGCCGCTGCCGGTGCAGTACGCCGACTTCAGCCTGTGGCAGCGCGACGTGCTCGGCTCCGAGACCGACCCCGAGAGCCTGATCTCGCAGCAGGCCGAATACTGGCGCACCGCGCTGGCCGGGCTGCCCGACGAGCTCAACCTGCCCGCCGACCGGCCGCGTCCGACGACGCAGTCGTTCGCCGGTGGACGCGTGGTGTTCCCGATCTCCGGCGAGCTGCACCGCATGCTCACCGAGATCGCCAGACAGCAGAACGCGACGCTGTTCATGGTCGTGCACGCCGCGCTCGCGCTGTTCCTCGCGCGGATGTCCGGAACCGACGACATCGCCGTCGGCACGCCCATCGCGGGCCGTGGCGAAGCCGAGCTCGACGACGTGATCGGCATGTTCGTCAACACCCTGGTGCTGCGCTCGCACGTGGACGGCGATCTCACCTTCGACCAGTTCCTGACCCGCACCAAGGACGCCGATCTCCAGGCGTTCGCGCACGCGGACCTGCCCTTCGAGCGGCTGGTGGAACTGCTCAACCCCGAGCGCTCCACCGCCCGGCACCCGCTGTTCCAGGTGGCGCTGTCGTTCGAGAACCTGCCCGAGAGCAGCTTCGAGCTGCCCGGACTGCACGTGGGCGCGGTCGATTTCGACGTCGACACCGCCAAGTTCGACCTGTCGCTGACCATCCGCGAGGCAGGGGAGAACCCCGACGACGCGGGCATGTACGCGGAGTTCTCCTTCGCGCGCGACCTGTTCGACGACGAGACGGTGCGGGTGTTCGCCGAGCGCTTCACCAGGCTGCTCACCGCGATCACCACCGATCGCGAGACCCCGATCGGTGATCTGCCGCTGCTGGACACGGCCGAGTTCCACCTGCTCACGCACGTGCACGGCGAGGACGTCATGGCCACCGGCCTGCTGCCGGACCTGCTGCAGTACGGCGCGCGGCTGGACCCGGAGCAGATCGCGGTGCGCTACCAGGGCCGCTCGATCACCTACCGCGAACTGGACGAGTACTCCTCGCGCCTGGCGCGGGTGCTCATCTCGCGCGGTGTGGGACCGGAGCGCATCGTGGCGCTGTCGTTCCCGCGCTCCTACGAGATGGTCGCCGCGTTCTGGGCGGTGGCGAAGGCCGGCGGCGCGCACGTGCCGGTGGACCCGACCTACCCCGAAGACCGCATGCGGCACATGGTCAACGACTCCGGCGCCGTCATCGGCATCACCGCGAGCGAGTACGTCGACCGGCTGCCGCGCGACGTGGAGTGGCTGCGGATCGACGACCCGGCTCTCGGTGAGCTGATCGAGAACCAGTCCGCCGAGCAGGTCACCGACGCAGACCGGATCTCCTCGCTGGCCATGCGCCACCCGGCGTACGTCATCTACACCTCCGGTTCGACCGGTATGCCCAAGGGCGTCACCGTGACCCACGCGGGCATGGGCGGACTGGTCGGCGTCGCGGCGGATCTGTACCAGCTGGAATCGCACCACCGGTTCCTGCACATCTGCTCGCCGAGCTTCGACCCGTCGGTGCTCGAATGGCTGTGCGCCGCCTACACCGGCGCGACGCTGGTGGTCGTGCCCTCGACCGTCATCGGCGGCCCCGATCTGGCGGAGCTGCTGCGCACCGAGCGGGTGAGCCACACGATCATCACCCCGGCGGTGCTCGGCACGGTCGATCCGGAAGGCATGGAGGCGCTCGAGGTGGCCTCCGTCGGCGGTGACGTCACCACGCCGGAACTGCTGGCCAAGTGGTGGCCGGGCCGCAAGTACTTCAACGCCTACGGCCCGACCGAGACGACGATCATCTCGTCCTACGCCCAGCTCACCCCGGGCAGGCACATCACCATCGGCCGTCCGGTGCGCGGTATGTCCGCACTGGTGCTGGACAACCGGCTCAACCCGGTGCCCCCAGGCGTCGCGGGCGAGCTGTACCTGGCCGGTGGCGCGCTGGCGCGCGGCTACCACAACCGCCCCGACCTCACCGCGGAACGGTTCGTCGCCAACCCGTGGAGCGACGAGGGCGCGCGGATGTACCGCACCGGTGACGTGGTGCGCTGGTTCGCCGAACCCGGTGAGCGGGCGGGCAACGCCGCGCTGCCGTCGGTGCGCTGGGAGCTGGACTACGTGGGCCGCTCGGACTTCCAGGTGAAGATCCGCGGCTTCCGCATCGAGCTCGGCGAGATCGACACCGTGCTGGCGAGCAACGAGGACGTCGAGTACGCGATCACGATCGGCCGCAAGACCGAGGCGGGCGCGACGATTCTGGTGTCCTACGTGCTGGCCGCGCCCGGTCGCGAGATCGATACGGCCCGGTTGAGCGAGTACGCCTCGCGCATCCTGCCGCCGCACATGGTGCCGACGGCGATCGTGGTGATCGACGAGATCCCGCTGACCCCGGTCGGCAAGCTGGACCGCAAGGCGCTGCCCGAGCCGGAGCTGGCCCCGCGCGAATTCCGGGCGCCCGCCAGCGAGGTCGAGGCCGTCATCGCCGAGGTGTTCGCCGAGGTGCTCGGCGTCGAGCAGATCGGCTTGGACGACTCGTTCTTCGCTCTGGGCGGCGACAGCATCCTGTCCATCCAGCTGGTCTCCCGGGCCAAGGCGCGCGGTGTGCAGTTCACCCCGCGTGACGTGTTCGAGCGGCGCAGCGTGGCCTCGCTGGCCGAGATCGCCGCGCTCGGCGCGGGCGCCGAGCAGGTGAAGCTGGAGGAGCTGCCCGGCGGTGGTGTCGGCGAGATCCCGCTGACCCCGATCATGCGGCAGATCCTCGCGAGCGGCTCGTCGTACCAGCGGTTCTCGCAGACCATGGCGCTGCGGCTGCCCGACGGCATCGACCGGGAGACCCTGGTCGCCACCATCGCGGCGGTGTTCGACCACCACGACGTGCTCCGGTCTCGGCTGCGCCGGACCGGCACGGACTGGACGTTCGAGGCGCTGCCGCACGGCGCGGTGGACGTCGACGCCCTGGTGCGCCGCGTGGACCTGGCGGCCGACACCGACGAGGCCGAGCTGGCCCGGGTCGCCACCGAGGCGCTCGACGGGGCGATGGGCGGGCTCGATCCGGCGAATGCCGCGATGGCGCAGTTCGTCTGGTTCGCCTTCGAAGGGGAGCGGCGCGATGTGCTGCTCATCGTCGCGCACCACTTCGTGGTCGACGGCGTGTCCTGGCGCATCCTCATCCCGGATCTGGCGGTCGCCTGGTCGCAGCTGGTCGCCGGTCAGCCGGTGACGCTGCCCGCCAACGGCACCTCGATGCGGCGCTGGGCGCACAGCCTGGTGCAGGCAGCGAGCTCGCCGGAGCGGGTCGCGGAGCTGCCGTTCTGGCAGCAGGTCTCGGCCACCCCGGACCCGCTGCTGGGCGAGCGTCCGTTCGACCCGGCGGTGGACACGTTCGCCACCGTCGAGCGGGTCGAGGTCACCGTGCCCGCCGAGGTCACCGACGCGGTGCTCACCGCGATCCCGGGCCTGTACCGGGGCGGTGTGAACGACGGGCTGCTCTCGGCGCTCGCCATGGCCGTCGCCCGCTGGCGCAGCGACGGTTCGGACGCGGCGCTGATCAAGCTCGAAGGCCACGGTCGTGAAGAGGACGTCGTGCCGGGCGCGGACCTGTCGCGCACCGTCGGCTGGTTCACCTCGGCCTACCCGGTCCGGCTCGATCTGGCCGGCGCCGACCTCACCGACGCGTTCGCCGGTGGCGCCGCGCTCGGCGAGATCGTGAAGTCGATCAAGGAGCAGTTGCTCGCGGTGCCCGACAAGGGCCTCGGCTACGGCCTGCTGCGGCAGCTGAATCCGGAGACCGCGGCGGGTCTGGGATCGTCCGGGCAGATCAGCTTCAACTACCTGGGCCGGATGTCGGCCGGGGAGATCCCCGAGCAGCTCGCCGAGATCGGCTGGGTGCCGGTGGCCGACCTGGGTCAGCTGGATGTCGACATGGACCTCGACATGCCGGCCAACGCGACGATCGATATCAACGCGATCGTCACCGACTCCGACGAGGGGCCCAGCCTGGGCGCGTCGTTCGCCTTCCCGACCGGCCTGCTGCCCCGGGAACGGGTGCAGGAGTTCGCGCAGTTGTGGGTCGAGGCGCTCACCGCGCTGGCCACGCACGCGCGCCGGCCGGACGCGGGTGGCTACACGCCGTCGGACATGCCGCTGGTGCGGGTGGGTCAGCAGGACATCGAGCAGTGGGAACGGACCTACCCGGCGCTGACCGAGGTGTGGCCGCTCTCGCCGCTGCAGTCGGGTCTGCTGTTCCACGCGATGATGACCCAGTCCACCGTGGACGTGTACACCATGCAGGCCGTGGTGGACCTGGGCGGCGCGCTGGACGTGGCACGGCTGCGGGCGGCGGCTCAGGGCATCGTCGACCGGTACCCGAACCTGCGCACCGCGTTCGTCACCGACAACGACGGACAGGCCGTGCAGGTGGTGCTGGACCGGGTCGAGGCGCCGTGGCGCGAAGTGGATCTCACCGATCTGCCCGCCGACGAGCGGACCGCGGAGCTGCGCAGGCAGGTCGCGGCCGAGCAGGCGACGCACTTCGACATGGCCGTCCCGCCGCTGATCCGGTTCACGCTGCTGCGCAGCGACTCCGCGCAATGGCACCTGGCCATCACCACCCACCACATCCTGCTGGACGGCTGGTCGATGCCGCTGCTGATGCGGGACCTGCTGGTGCTGTACGCGGTGCGCGGCGACCAGACCGCGTTGCCGCGGGTGGCCTCCTACCGCAACTTCCTCGGCTGGCTGGCCGGGCGTGACCGGGACGCCTCGCTGCGCGCCTGGTCGGCGGCGCTGGAGGGCGTCAACGAACCCACCCAGCTCGCTCCGCAGCCGCGTGCGGCGGAGAACTACGAGATCGGCAAGGTGGTCACCGAACTCGACGCCGACCGCACCCGCCGAATCACCAAGCACGCCGCCGAACTCGGCGTCACGGTGAACACGCTGGTGCAGGCCGCCTGGGGCATTCTGCTCGGACGTCTCACCGGACGCGGCGACGTGGTGTTCGGCGCGACGGTGTCCGGCCGCCCTGCCGATCTGCCCGGTGTCGAGTCGATGGTGGGTCTGTTCATCAACACGCTGCCGGTGCGGCTGCGCATCGACGACCGCCAGAGCATCGGCGAACTGCTGGCCCGGCTACAGGGGGACCAGGCCGGTCTGCTCGAGCACCACTACGTGGGCCTCACCGACATCCAGCGGGTGGCGGGCACCGGGTCGCTGTTCGACACACTGCTGGTGTTCGAGTCGTATCCGATGGACAAGGAGGCGATCTCGGCCGCCAGCTCGATCGACGGCATGTCGGTGACCGGTGTCGGCGTCAACGACGCCACGCACTACCCGATGACGCTGCTGGTGATCGCGGAGTCCACCATCGAGCTGACGCTGAAGTACCTGGGCAGCCGGTTCACCGCCGAAGAGGTCGAGACCCTCGCCGAGCGGCTGGTGCGGGTGCTGGAGGCGCTGCTCGGCGATCCGGACGCGCTGGTCGGCGACATCGACATCCTCGACGAAGGCGAACGGGCGCGGCTGCTGGCCGAATCCGGCATCACCGCGACGGCGTCCACGCCGGAGCCGGTCGGCCGGGTCGGGGCGCGCACGGTGGCCAAGGTGCTCGCCGAGGTCGTGGAAGAGGACCCCGAAGCGCCCGCGCTGCTGGCCGGTGACGACGAGGTCGCCTACCACGTGCTGGATCGGCGCTCCTCCCAGTTGGCCCGGGTGCTCATCGATCGCGGTGCGGGACCGGGCGACGTCGTCGCGGTGACGCTGCCGCGTTCGGTGGACGCGGTGGTCGCCGCCTGGGCGGTCCAGAAGGCCGGTGCGGCATGCCTGTTCGCGGGCGATCTCACCGCCGAGCAGCTCACCGCGGCGGGCGCCGGATTCGGACTCACCGCGGAACCGATGGCCGACAGCGACATCCGCTGGGTAGCGCTCGCCGACGCCCAGGTGCGCCAGGACATCGCCGAGGCGGCCGCGCATCCGGTCTCCTACGCCGACCGGGTCCGCCCGCTCGGCGAGGAACACCCGGCCTTCGTCGTCGCCACGGCGGACGGGGCGGTCTCGATCACCCAGTCCGACGCGCTCGACGAAGCCGAACGGTTGCGCGAGGAACACGAGATCGACTTCGAGTCGACCACGTACACCACCGCCGCCTCCGGCCGCCCCGCTGTCCTGGAGTTCCTGACCTCCGCCACCGCGGGCGCCCTGTCCGTCGTCCCGACCGGCGACCTCGAAACCGACCTCACCGACGGCGAGGTCACCCACTGGTTCGCGGGCCCGGACGAATCGACCGACGCGGCCGGTGACGAGATCACCGTCGTGATCGCGGAGTAGAACGCGCCGTTCAGCTTCTCGACGGAAGCAGTGGCCCCCTCCCGGAATTGAGAGGGGGCCACTGCGCTAAGCGGAAGATCTGTACCGCGGGAATCGCCGAGCCAGGACAGTTTCCCGGTCCCTGGAGTGATCATCAGTCGAGTCCGTGGTCCGGGTTCCGGTCCGGACTGCAATGATGTCCGCTATGAGCGCTCCCGACGAGCAAAAGGTGCTGCGTGTGACGGCCGAGCAGTTCGCCGAAGGGGCGACCGCTGAGCTCGGTGACATCGAGATCGTCGACGGGCGCGTGGTTCGGCTGATGGCCCAGAGCCCCGTGCACAGTCGGGTGGTCCGGCGGCTGGCCGGGATGCTGGAGGCGGCCCGGCGCGACGGCGGCCCGTGCATGATCGTGGACTCCGACGTTGCCGCACGATTCGCTGACGCCGAATCCGCGGCGGCGGATAGGCGGTTGAACATCCGCTATCCCGACATCTGGATCCGGGACTGCGAACCCTACGACGTCAACACCGTGCGTGAACACATTTTGCTGGTGGTCGAGGTCACTTCCGAATCGACTATCGATGCCGATATCAACGACAAACGAATCCAATACGCGGCCGCAGGTATTCCTCGGTACCTGATCGTCCGGCTGGACCAAAAGGAAGAACGTATCGAAGAGATCGAGGAATACCGTCTCGACTGGTCCGGCCGCCGCTATCTCGCCCACACGGTCCATCGACGTGTATTGCTACTCGACGACCCGGTCGAAGCGACCATCCCATTCGATGTACTCGAACAGCCCTGACGACCCGTCCCTTCGGTCGTGAGTGGCACATGGCCGCGGCGAAGTGCGAGAAGCCCTTCCACCATGCGCCGCTCGCCGCGGTCAGTGAATTGTCGGAGAGGGCCGTGGTGGGAGCACGGTGGTCAGGACGACGAGGAGGAAAGCTAGTAGCGCGCAGGCCGTGCGGGTGAAGTGGAATGCTTCCCAGCGGCCGAGGATTTCGGCGTAGTCGGCGGGCGGGCCGGTGACGGCCATACCTTGATCTTCTGGTTGATCGGGACGTTGCCGAGGCGGGTGATGAGGAAGGCCGCGAACGCGAGCACGCTCGCGCCGCCTGCGAGCAGGCGTGCGCGACCGGTGGAGCGGGCGGCGAGTACCAGGGTGCTCAGGATGGTCAGGCCCATCAGCGATTGCATGACGACGCCGTTCACGCTCATCAGGGTGGTGTGGAAGGTGAAGCGCACATCCAAAGGGACTCGGCGGAACGCGTACACGACATTGACGGCCCCGTAACCGAACGCTCCGGCGAGCAGTCCAGCGGGAATCAACGCGAACACCCGGGCAAGCAACGGTCTTTCGGCAATCCTCACGCGTGACGCTCCGCCGGGACGAGCGCCAGCAGTTCGTCCACCGACCATTGGTCGTAGACGTGCGTGCCGTGCTTCGCGGCGAGCACGCGACCGTCGGGTGAGATCAGGAAATCGGCGGGCAGGCCGAGACTGCCGCCCTCCGGTGTGGTGGGCGGGGCGACCTGCCTGCGGCGCAGTGTCGCGTAAGCGTCGTGGGCGACGCCGCGCAGGATGGCGGGCCAGCCGCGCGGGTCGAGCAGCGCGCGGGGTGAGGTCTCGACGCCGAATTCGCGGTAGAGCTCGCGGTCCGGGTCGGCGATCACGTCGAGCGGCAATTCGGCGGTGTACTTGCGCAGTTCCTCCGCGCCGGAATGGAAGACGACCACTTCGCGGATGCCGGCGGCCGCGATCTCGTCCCGGCGGTTGACGATCGAACGCAGGTGCAGGTTGCACACCGGGCATCCGGCGAAGCGGCGGAACTGAAGGTGGATCAGGTCATCGGGATCCGGTATCCCGACTCGAGCACCGGAGATGGTGACCAGGGTGCGACCGGAGACGGTGGTCGGCAGCGACATGAGGGCTCCTCTCGTAGGTGTACTTCGTACGCCTACGACCAGTATGCGCGTAGCTTGTACGCTGTCAATCCGTGCCCCGTCCTCGCTCGCTGACCACCGCCGATCTCGCGGCGGCGGCCCTCGCCGTGCTCGATCGCGACGGGCTGTCCGCACTGACCATGCGCGCGGTGGCCCGGGAACTGGGCATGGCCACCATGGCCCTGTACCGCTATGTGCGCGACCGCGATGCGCTCGAGGTGCTGGTGGCCGACCACGTCTTCGCGTCGATCGACACGTCGCTCCCCGCCGGAAGCGGCTGGAAAGAGCGGGTGACGGTGCTACTCGAACATATCCGTGACGGGTTCTCGGCCCATCCGGCCGCCGTGCCGATCGTGCTGCGGCATCGGCAGTCGTCGGTGGAATCGCTGCGCGTGATGGAAGCGATGCTGGCGGTGCTCACCGAGGGCGGATTCACCGGACGCGCCCGCGTCATCGCCCAGCGCACGCTGGTCGCCTTCCTGATCGGCTACCTCCAGAACAAGCACTACGCGCCGCTGCCGGGGCAGGGGACGATCGTGATGGCCGAACTCCCCGCCGCGGACTATCCGCATCTGGCGCAGACCGCGGGCCAGGCCAAGGGCATGTCGGCCGACGACGAATTCCGAGGCGGCGTCGAGATCGTGCTGCGCGGCCTGGAGCCTTAGCGGGGGTGCGCCGCCTCAGCCGAAAAGGGCTGCCAAGTCCACGGTTTCGGCCATCGCCCGCGCCCCGGCGTCATTGAGGTGCATGCCGTCGCCGCTGTCGAATTCGGGGCGGATGAAGTCGGGCCGTGCCGGATCCTCGACCGCGCGCGCCACGTCGAACACCGAATCGAAGACATCGGTGCCGCGCAGCCATTCGTTCACGCGCCTGCGGGCCGGCTGCGCCTCGGCCACGTGCAGGCCTTCGTAGACGACGCCTGCGTAGGGGCCGATCGTGGCGGCGTGGACGGTGAGCCCCGCCGCGTGCGCACGCCGCGCCAGGGCGGTGAAGCCCGCGATCAGTTCGTCCGCGGTCGCGGGGGGTTGCCCGGTCATGCCGCCGAGACCGAGGTCGTTGATGCCGAAGTTGATCAGCACGCTGGTCACGCCGGGCACGCCGAGCGCGTCGCGGTCGAAGCGCGCCAGGCCCGCCTCGCCCACCCGGTCGAGCAGCAGCCGGTTTCCGGCGATGCCCTGGTTGACCACCCAACCTCGGTTCAGGCGCGTGTTGAGGACGTCCACCGATCGGCGATCGGCGCCCGGTGTGGTGCCGACGCCTTCGAACCAGGAATCGCCGAACGCCACGGCCACCGGCGTTTCCGCGGGCGCGAGCACGTCGACGCCGACCACGTAGAACCGTCCGGGAAACTCCTCGGCGGTCGCGAGCGCACTCTCGGAGACGGCGTTGCCGTCCGCGATGTAGGCGGTCTCCCCTGGTTGGTGCGAGAAGGTCGCCAGGCCGGTGGGCCCGGGCAGGTACAGGCTCAATGCCAGATCCGTGCCCGCCGAGACGGCGAGGTCCACCGGATCGCTGAACACTTCGCCGCCCGCCGGCACCACTACTTGCTCGGCGCCGCCGAACCGCAGCGCGGTGTCGGTCTCGGCGACGATCTCGCTGCCCGTCTTGCGCAGGGCGACTCGCGCCGCGCCGATCGTCAGCGGCGTCTTCCCGTAACGGTTGGTCAACCCGACCCGCACCCGCGCTCCGCCGCCCGCCAGGTGCAGTACTTGGCGCACCGTCTGGTCGGTGAACGCGTACGAGTCCGCGAACTTGATCGGCTCGTCCGGGTCGATCACGGCGGCGCGGAATCCGGCGATCCAAGCGGTGGACGACATGGGAACCTCCACTAGTTGCTGTGAGGAATATTGCGTATGCATATTTCTACAGATACCTATTCCTCGCGTCAACTATCCGCGAAGAAACCATCGGGTAGGTTTCGCCTATGGACGTGAACGAGCTGTTCGACGACCCGCGCCTGACAGCGATGGGTCTGCTGTTCGAGGCGCACAGCGGCGTGGTCGGCAAGCTGGAGCAGGTATGGAACGCGCACGGCTTGTCCGGACTGGATCTGAACGCCTTGATGCGGCTGAGCCGTTCGCCGGGGCGCAGGCTGCGCATGTCGGAACTGGCGGTGCAGACCGCGCTGTCCACCAGTGGTGTCACCCGGCTTGTCGATCGCCTGGCGCGCGGCGAGCTGGTGGAGCGGGAGCTGGATCCGGGGGATCGGCGCAGTGCGTACGCGGTGCTGACCGAGGCGGGCGCGGCGCGGCTGGCACAGGTGCTGCCGGACTATCTCGCCGCCGTCGACCGCTGGTTCGTCGGGTTGCTGACACCCGCGCAGCTGGCGGCGTTATCCGAGGCGCTGCGCGTCATCCGGGACGTCTCGAATCCCGAGGCCACGTTCCGGATGGACTGAGCATCACCGCGCGTTCGCGGCGAGCAGCCGTTCGAGGCCGTCCAGGATCAGTTCCGCGCCGAAGCCGAAATCGGCTATGCCGGAGTGCTTTCCGTCGATCACCAACTGGGCGAGTGCGAAGTGATCCAGCGGCCGGGTCACCCGGCCAGGACCGCGTCCCGGCGCTCGGTGAGGTAGTCCGACCAGGTCAGCTCGCCGACGTCGGCGCCATCGGTGACCAGGTTCTCGCCCGCGCGATAAACCCGGCCCGCTTTACCCGGCAACGGGATGGTCAGCAGCGCACGCCGCTTGCCGAGCACCGCCAGGTAGTCGCGGACCAGCTCGCGCATACCGAGTACTTCGGGTCCGACCAGATCCGGCACCCGGCCGGCGGGCGCGCCGACCGTCAGCTCCGCCAGCCGGGCCGCCACCTCACGCACGTGCACCGGCTGGAGGCGCACCCCGCCCAGGACCGGCAGCACCGGCGATTTCAGCATCGTGTCCACCAGTTGGGGCACGAAATCGTGGAACTGAGCGGCGCGCAGAGTGGTCCACGGGATACCCGACTCGGCGACAGCCTGTTCGGCGGCGAACTTCGCGCGGAAGTAGGTCAGCGGAAGCAGTTCGGCGGCGGTCACCGAGATGTAGACGATGTGCCCGACGCCCGCGGCGGCAGCGGCCCGCAACAGGTTCGCGGTGGCCACCTCGTCGCTCTTGGCGTCGCCCGCCAGGTGCAGGATGGTGTCGACGCCAGCCACCGCGGCCTCGATGCCCCTGTCGCGCAGCAGATCTCCGGTGACGAAGCGCACGCCGCCGTCCGGGCGATGATCGGTGCGGCTCAGCACGCGCACGTCGGCGCCGCGCTCGCGCAGCAGCGGCAGCACCTCGCGGCCCAGGGTTCCGGTGCCGCCGGTGACCAGGATCTTCGCGGTCATGACTGTCTCCGATCTCGTCCGTGCCGATGGGGCGTTCCCATCGCTTCACCGAGACGACGACGCGCGGGCGCGAATTGTGACACCGGTGGCCCGGATCACCCCCCCTGGCGGTCGCGGCGGACTTTGCTGAGGTTGCCGCAGCGGTCCATCGAGCACCAGCGGCGGCGGCCGCCCGAATTCGCCGCGATCACCGTCGCGCAGGTCGCGGGCTTCGCGGTGCCAGGCGCGGTCTGCGAGATCGAAGCCGTCCCGGCCTGAACCGCGTCAGCCGGCCGCCGCGCCGAGGCGGGCGGCGAGTTCGCGCAGGTGGGTGACGAGTTCCGGCGGTTCGTGCACCCGGAAGGGAAAGCCGAAGCCCGCGACGTAGATCGCGAGTTCGTCCAGCGAATCGGACCCGGTGCGGAGCACGCAGCTTTCGGCGTCCACCGCCTCGATCACTCCCACCGTCGGGGCGATTCGCTCGGCGGCCACTTCCGCCGCGACCCGCAGGGTGATGCGGGCGGCGTAGCGGTACGGCGCGGTCGTGACGCCACGGGAGAGGTAACCGGTCAGGTCGGCGTCGGGCGCCTCGCGCGGGATGAAGCGGGGGCCGGTCGGAATGCGGGGGAGCAGGCGGTCCACGCGGTAGGTGCGCCAATCCGCGCGATCGACGTCCCAGCCGACGAGATACCACCGCCTGCCCGTGTGGACCAGGCGATGCGGCTCGGTGGCGCGCACGGACGTGGCGCCGTCGTGGGTGCGGTAGTCGAAGCGCAGGCGGTGGTTGTCGCGGATGGCGGCCGCGACGGCGGTGAGAACATCCGGGTCGACCGTCGGGCCGCCCGCGGGCACGGTGACCGTCGCCGCTTGGAGCATGCTCACGCGGTAGCGCAGCCGTGCGGGCAGCACCTGCTCGAGCTTGGCGAGGGCGCGCAGCGAACTGTCCTCGATGCCCGCGATGGTGCCGCCCGCCGCGGTGCGCAGGCCGAGTGCCACGGCCACCGCCTCGTCGTCGTCCAGCAGCAGCGGCGGCAGCTTCGCGCCCGCGCCGAGCCGGTAACCCGCCACCCCGGGCGTCGCGTCCACCGGGTAGCCCAGTGTGCGGAGCTTGTCGATATCCCGGCGGACGGTGCGCACGTCCACGTCGAGTCGTTCGGCCAGTTCGGCGCCGGTCCAGTCGCGGGGGGATTGCAGCAGCGACAGCAGACGCAGCAGGCGGGCCGACGTTTCCAACATGGGGAGAAGTCTGCCCCACAGCTAGGGCAGCTTCTGTCCTGAATCCGTCAACTCTCCCGTCGAGCGCCAGGAGGTCCGTTCGGCGGTGAAGGCTTCCGCCTGCTTCGCGCGGAATTCCTCGATGGACGCTGCGTTCCCGGCCAGGAACGCCCGGTAGTCCGCGAGACGGAACTCGCCGTCCTCGGCGCGCACCCGCGCATTGCCCGCGGCGAAATCGGCGCGCAGATCGAGGAGTTCTTCCGCTTCGACCGGATACCAGCGAATGCGATCGAAATAGTGCAACAGCCAGGGAGTTTCGTCTCCTGACGCGGTGCGGTCCGCGCCAGGGGAAACCGCGGGCGCCGCGCCGGACCGGTGATTCCACACCTGCGTGGTGCGTCCGACGAACTGATAGCCGCCCGGCCCCTCCATTCCGTAGACGCACAGGTAGGCGCCGCCGATGCCGACCGCGTTCTCCGGCGTCCAGGTACGGGCGGGATTGTATTTCGTGGTGATCAGCCGGTGCCGGGGATCGGTGGGTGTGGCGACCGGTGCGCCGAGGTAGACGTCGCCGAGGCCGAGCACCAGGTACTCGGCCCCGAACACGGTGTCGTAGACGTCGGAGACGGAAGCAAGGCCGTTCATGCGGCGAATGAACTCGATGTTCCACGGACACCAGGGCGCGTCGGAGCGCACGCCGTGCATGTAGCGGGTGATCGCCTCGCGCGTGGACGGATCGTCCCAGGACAGCGGCAGATGGACGACCCGGCTCGGCACGACCAGCTGGTCGGCGGCGGGCAGGCGCGCTTCTGTCTCGGCGAGCAGGCCGAGCAGCGCGGGCACGGACAGGACGTGTGGATCGACCCGGATCTGCAACGAGCGGATGCCGGGGGTCAACTCGGTCACGCCGCGCACCCCGGCGGCGAGCAGGTGCTGGTGCAGGGCGTGCACGCGGGCGCGCAGGCCGAGATCCAAGGCCATGGCGCCGTATTCGACGAGCACGCCGTCGTCACCCGCGCGGCGGTAGGTCACCGCGGTCTCGTCGTCGACCTCGGCGCGGCGCAACACCCCGTCGTCGCCGTCGCCGCCCGCCGACAGCACGGTGGGCCACGCGGCCCGGCGCGCGCGCCCGAGTTCACGGATGGGGGCGGCGTGGTCACCGCGCACCGGCACGAACCGCACGCTGTCGCCGGGCGACAGCTGACCCAGCTTCCAGCGGTCGGCCGCCACGACGGTGACCGGGCAGACGAAACCGCCGAGACTCGGACCGTCCGGACCCAACAGGATGGGAGTGTCGCCCGTGAAGTCCAGCGCGCCGACCGAATACGGGGTGTCGTGGATGTTCGACGGATGCAGTCCCGCCTCGCCGCCGTCGGTGCGGGCCCATTCCGGCTTCGGCCCGAGCAGCCGGACGCCGGTGCGGTCGGAGTTGAAGTGCACTTCGTAGTCGGTGCCGACGACGGTCTCGAAGTCCGTACGGGTGAAGAACTCCGGCGCACCGTGCGGGCCCTCGGTGACCGCGAGTTCCCAGCGCCGGGTGAGCACGGGTTGTTCGTCCATCGCCACGCCCGCCGTGACCCGGCCGTGGTGCGCGCCCAGTGGCAGCGAGTCACCGGCGCGCAACGCGCCGCCGGTGCCGCCGCCGAAGCGGCCGAGCGTGAACGTGGCCGCGCTGCCGAGGTATTCGGGCACGTCGATGCCTCCCGCGATCAGCACGTAGCAGCGCATGCCCGGCCCACGCACCGCGCCGACGTCCAGTACGCCGCCCGCGGGCACCCGTACCGTCCGCCACTGCGGCACGGCGACGCCGTCCACGGTCACCTCCGCCGGGGCGCCGGTGACGCAGACCCAGGCCGGTGCGCCGAACCGCAGCGCGGGGCCGCCGAGGGTGCATTCCAGTCCGGCGGTGCCCTCGTCGTTACCGAGTGCTCGGTTCCCCAGCCGGAAGGACAGATCGTCCATCGGCCCCGACGGCGGCACGCCGACGTGCCAGTACCCGATCCGGCCCGGCCAGTCCTGCACGGTGGTGAGCATGCCGGGGCGAACCACGTCCATGCCGGGTCGCGGCGTCTCTGCCTGCGCCGACCCGGCCACCGGTAGCTCGGTGAGGGTCATCGCGACACCACCATGCGCACCGGAGTCGGGTCGAACCCGTTGCAGGGGTTGTTGATCTGCGGGCAATTCGACACCAGCACCAGCGTGTCGATCTCGGCGCGCAGCGTGACCCGCTTGCCCGGCGCGGACAGTCCGTCCACGATGCCCAGCGTGCCGTCCGCCTCGACCGGAACGTTCATGAACCAGTTGATGTTCGACACCAGGTCGCGTTTGCCCAGCCCCCAGCGCAAGGCCTCGGTGAGGAAGTTCTCCACGCAAGCGTGCTGGTGGCGGGTGTGCCTGCCGTAGCGCAGCGTGTTCGATTCCTGTGAGCAGGCGCCCGCGATGGTGTCGTGGTTGCCGACGTCGTCGGCCACGACGGTCATCAGCGTGGTGCCCGCGTCGGTGCGCAGTGCGCTGCCGGTGGTGAGGAAGATATTGCGCTGGGCGGCGACCGTGGCCTGCGCGCTGTAGCGGTCGGCGTGATCGGCCGCCGAGTACAGCAAGCAGTCCACCGCCTGGTTGCCGTGCAGATCGATGATCTCCAGGTGCTCGCCCGCGTGGACCACGGCCGACCACGGCGCGCGGGCGGGGACGGTCTCGTCGAGCACGATGACGCGGGCCGTGGTCATGCGGTTGCCTCCAGGGTCAGGCCGGCCGTCCAGGCTTGTTCGGTGTTCTGCACCGCCCGTCGGTATTCCGGGTCGTCGTTGACGGGTGTGGCGAGGTCTTCCGGCGCGGCCCAGGCGACGAAGTCGAGGTCCGTCGCGGGCCGGTCGTCCAGCGGGTGCGCGGAGTTGGCCACCAGCACGGTGACCGGCAGGTGCGTGAGCAGATCGACGGAGGAGCCCGCGCCCGCACTGCCGGTGGCGGTGAGCGCGCCGTCGTGCTCCACCCGCACGCCGCGGAAGAACGTGACCGTCGGCCCGATGTCGCGGGGCGCCAGCCCGTGTTTGGCGCCCGCGAGTCGCAGCAGATGGCGCGCTTCCGCGGTCGGCCCGCAGAGTGCGTCGTGGTGGCCGGAGGTGTCGTCGAGCACGGTCGCCAGCACGCGGCCCTGGTCCGACAGCAGCGGGTGACCGCCGCCCAGATACGCCTGCCACGGCACCTTGACCGTGTCGGCGACGTTCAGGCGCTCCCACGGCGCGTCGGTGCGCACCAGCAGCAGGTGCGCGCAGGCCGCGCCGTCCGGATCGGACAGGCGCACGCGGGTGCCACGCCCGAGGGCGATGTTCGTGTAGCCGCCCGGCGGAATTCGCTGCGCGAAGGTGAGTTCGTCGGCGGAGACGCCCGCGGGCAGCGCGGGCTTCGCGATCGTCGCCGCCGCGGCCTGCGCCCGTGCGTGCGCTCGCGCGCCGGAGGTGTCCGCAGTGGTTGTCACGATGAATTCCTCTCGGAGATCGGTTGTTCGAAACGGCGACCGGGTTGCGGCGGTGCCCGGCAGTGCACCGCCGCATCGGGGCGTTCAGGCCGGTTGCGGCGCGGGCTCGGCGCTCGCGAGACCGCGCGACCAACCGACCACGAAGCGATGCGTCAACACGCCGACGGCGAGCACCAGCAGCACGAAAAGCGGTGCGGCCCAGAGCATCCACCAGCCGCCGCCGTCCGGGGCGTAGACCTCCGCGCGAGGCCAGGCGAGATTCACGACCATCGCGATGCCCCAGACCACCGCGAGCGCGTTGATCGGAATACCGAACCGGCCCAGGCCGAACAGTCGAGCGTCGGTACCCGCGTCGGGCAGCCCGGTCCACCGGCGGATCAGCAACGGCACCGTCACCAGCAGGTAGGCCAGATACAGCGTGACGATGCAGACGCTCGCCAGCGTCGCGAAGATCGCGGCGTTGCCGAGATTGAGCGCCAGCAGGCCGATGCCGAGCGCGCCGATCACGACGGCGGGCAGCACCGGCGTGCCGTACCGCGGGTGCACCGCGGCGAGCTTCGTGGCGAACGGCAGCTTCCCGTCCCGCGCCATGGAGAACATCAGCCGCGAGCCCGCGGTCTGAATCGCCAGGGTGCACACGGTGATCGCGACCGCCACGCAGCCCAGCAGCACCTTGCCCGCCGGGCTGTCCAGCTTGGCGGTGAGCACATAGGCAAGGCCCTCGGAGGACAGCGCGCCGTCGGACAGGCTCGGTGCGGCCATCAGCGCGCCCAGCAGCATCAGCCCGCCGCCCAGCGCCGAGACCGACAGCGCGGTAAGGATGGTGCGCGGCGCGACCCGGCGCGGGTTCTTGGTCTCCTCGGAGAGCTCTCCCGCGGAATCGAACCCGACCATGACATAAGCCGCCATGAGCCCGGACACCAGGAAGGCAGCCCAGTAGGGACCCGGCGCGGCTTGATCGGTGTGCAGCACCACACCCGGTCCGCGCTCGGCGGTGGTGAAGAACAGCGCGATGATCGCGAGGACGCCGACGATCTCGACGGTGACGCCGATCGAATTGATCCGGGCCATCAGGTCGATGCCGAGAACGTTGATCAGCGTGGTCACCACGAGCAGGATGCTGCCCAGCAGTACGGCATTGGTCGCGCCGGACGGCGAGGTGAGCGCGGTGTCGGTGCCGACGAGCTGGAATCCGCTCCAGATCGATGGCAGCACCACCTGTAGGGCGATCGCCGCCGCCGCGGCGGTGACGATCTGCGCGATGATCATCATCCAGCCCGCGAACCAGCCGACGAGTTCGCCGCCGAGCCGTCGGGACCATTGGTAGATACACCCCGAGATCGGGTAGCGCGCGGCCAGTTCGGCGAAGTTGAGCGCGACGAGGAACTGTCCGGCGAACACGATCGGCCAGGTCCAGAAGAAGGCGGCTCCGCCGAACGAATAGCCGAAGCCGAAGAACTGGAAGATCGTAGTCAGGATCGAGACGAAGGAGAAACCTGCCGCGAACGAGGCGTAGCGCCCGAGTTTGCGGTGCAGGACGGGCTGGTAGCCGAACCGGGCGAGGTCGGCGCCGTCACCGGTGAGATCGGGGGGTGGGGGCGGGGCGAGCGTGGTGGCCATGGGCGGTCCTTCGGCGAGCGGCCAATAACTATCAGACGACAGTTTTGCGGCCGCGATCGCGCTTTCGGTGACCTGTGTGTATCGCTTCGGCGACCCCCGGTAACTTCTGGGTTGCCGTTATTTCTATCAAGTGACAGAAAACGCACCGGGCGCTGTTCCCGGCTCGTGCGTACCCCGGCCCGCACCGGAGCGTCCCCGCGCCGACCTGCCAGAATGGGCCGGTGGCAAACCTCGGTCCCGGACGTCCGCGCGTCGAACAGCGGCGCCGACGCGGATCGACGCCGCGCGCCGAGATCCTCGACGCCGCAGGCGAACTGTTCACCACCAACGGTTATGCCAACACCTCCACCCGCGCGATCGCCGACGCGGTCGGCATCCGCCAGGCTTCGCTGTACCACCATTTCGCGGCCAAGGACGACATCCTCGACGCGTTGCTCGCCGCAACCGTCGCGGCGCCGATCGAATTGGCCGAGCGGCTGCGCGCGGCGCCAGAGCCGGTGCCGGTCCGGCTGTACGCGCTGGCGCTGTTCGATGTGCGGCAACTGTGCGCCTCGCGCTGGAACCTGGGTGCGCTGTACCTGCTTCCGGAGTTGCGCACCGAGCGCTTCGCCGCGTTCCGCCTGCGCCGCGACGAATTGCGCGGCCACTATGAGGCTTTCGCCGGTCAGGTGCTGTCCGAGTGCGCTGCGCCGAGCGCGCCGGGCACCGAGTCGCTGCCGTTCCGGTTGGTGGAGACGGTGATCGGCATGCGCTCCGACGAGGGCGCCGCGCCCAGGTACGCGGAGCGGACCATCCCGGGGGCGGTGCTGCGCACACTCGGCTGGTCCGGCGATCTCGACGCGATACGGGCCAAGGCGGTCGTGCTGCTGGACCGGCTCGCGGCGCCCGCTGACTGATTCTCAGGACTTCCCGGTGCCCCGCACCCAGTCCAGTCCCCAGGCGTACGCCTTGTCGACCTCGGTCACACCCCAGCGCGGACGGTTCGGCGGCGGCGGAACGAAGCGGCCCTCCCTGCGCACCACCAGCTCCGTGCCGGTGTTCTCGATGAGCGCCAGCACCACGTCCCGGGAGCCGTCCGTGCAACCATCGACGCTCAACTCGATCGGCGGCGCGGCCGCCGGGTACAGCGTCGCGGTAGCCCCGATACCGCGGAAGTCGGCCGCGCCGTCGTAAAGGGTGGCGAAGAGCAGGATTCGACGGAACTCGGCTCCGCGACCGAGATCGATCTCCAGGTTCTCCCCGGCCGCGCTCGCCCCGGACCGGTCGTCCGCGTCCAACCGGATGAACGGCGGCCGCTCCAGCGACCCCGAATCGCCGACCGAACGGATGTCGCCCTTGCGCCCATCGACCAGTTCCCAGAAGCAGCACAGATCCAGATCCACCGCGCCGCTCGCGCCCTGCGGCGAGGCCCAATTCAGGTTGACCCGCATGATGCCCGCGGTCGCGCCGTGCGCGGTCAGCGACACAGAGGGAAAGTCCTTCGTCAGCGAGAGCTTGCCGAAAGACTGTCCCCCTGAGGCCCATGCAGGAGCGCTGTGCCCCGACTGCCCGGCTGGTGCCGGGGCGTACCGGCCCGGTGGGTAGTGCCCGGGCGGCGACGTATGGCGTCCCGAGGCCGGATACCGGTTGAAATGAGTTGCTGCGGTCGGGTTCCGGCCGTAGGGCGGGTACCCGTCCGGCGGTGGCGTCGGGTCGCCCGGCGACGTGTAGTCGCTCGGCTGTGTGGGGTACCGCAGAGGTGCAGGCTGGTCGGAGGGAGCCGGGTGCCCACCCGGCGTGATGTGCTGACCGGGCGGCGGTGCGGTAGGGCTTCGCCAGGTCGACGCGCCGGAATGACCGGCTTCGAAGGGCATCGGCGCGGAAGGCGGCTCGGCGAATCGGCTGAGTCCGGCCGCCCCCGGGTCCGGCACGACCGGTTCACTCGGTCGCGGCACCGAGGGCGGAGTCGACGGGTTCGGCGCGGGCGGCGTGACCTGATTCGGTTCGGTAGAGCCGGATCCGGGCGGATGCGCCACGAGCCGACCAGGCTCCGGCGGTACCGCCCCGGACGGTGGCGGTGGCGGCGTGAACTCGTGTGACGGCGCGGATGGCGGTGGCGGAGGCGTGTATTCGTGCGGCGGGGCGGGCGCCTCGTCCACGGAGATCCCGTAGTCGGCGGCGAGTCCGGCCAGACCGGAGATGTACCCCTGGCCCACCGCGCGGAACTTCCAGCCCCCGTCGCGCCGGTACAGCTCACCGAGTACCACCGCGGTCTCGCTCGTCGCGCCGATGCTGTCGAAGCGGGCCAGCTCCGCTTCGCTGTCCGCGTCCACGACCCGCACGAACAGTCCCTCGAGCTGCCCGACGGCGTCGCCGTCGGTAGATGCCGCGATCACGATGCCGTCGACCTGCGGCTCGACCCGCGCCAAGTCCGCGGCCAGCACGTCCAGCACGATCGATCCCGACCGCTTGCCCTCGTGGCGTACGGCCCCGGAAGGGTGCGTGGGCTGGTTGTAGAAGACGAAATCGCGGTCGGATCGCACCTTTCCGGATACCACGAGCAGTGCGGAGGCGTCGGCGTCCGCCCCGGCCGCCCAGCCCACTTCGATCCGGACGGCGGAACTCGGCACGGGCACGTTGGCGCCCTTCGGCATGGACACGCCTGTCAACGTAACCGAAACCCGCGCACGGCGTCCCGCATCGGCGCGCTCCGCTGCTCGGCCGTCGCGCTCGAGCTGGTTGGTCGGCCGTACTGCGTCCGCGTCTGCACTGGGCTATCGCTTCTCCGGGTCGGCGGTACGGCGTCCGCGTCTGCGCTGTGCCATCGCATCTCCCGTCCGCTCGGGATCCCGCAACCGCGGGCTCGGCGATCGGGCGTCGGCGGTTCGGCCGCACCGCACGCGCGCTCGGCCGTCGCGTCTCAATGGGTCGGCGGCGCGATCTGCCAGTGCTCCTGGAGCGCGCCCGCGATCTGCGGGAGCACGGTCACCGGAATGCGCTTGCGCCGCAGAATCGCCCTGATCTCCGTGACCTGATCGCGTTTGCGCAGGTCGTAAGCGCCCGCGACGGGGCGGACCACCGGAGGGATGGACAGCAGCACCAGCTCGCCGTGCGGCTCGTCGCCACCGGACAGATCCAACGCCAGCGACCAGCGGGAGCGCTCGTCGAGGGTGAAGCGCCCGGCCACCACCCGGTCCCACGAGATGCTGGAGACCGTCCACGGCTTGCGCCGGTAGATGGCGTGGTCGGTGAGCACGATGGCGTCCCTGGTGAACAACGCGGCCAGCACCGCGATACCGACGACGGCTCCGGCCAGCAGTCCGGTGAACACTCGGTTCACCCCGAACGCGGCGACGAACGAGCCGCAGATCGTGACGGTCGCCAGGATGCCGAACACGCTGTAGAGCGCGGCGCGCTGGGTCGGGACCACACCTGCCCGCACCGTTGTCATCTCACCTACCTGCCTCGGGCGCATTTCCGGCTCACGCTACCGCGTCGCGCACCGGCGCACACCTGGCGGTTTCCCAGATGTGGCCGATGCGCGGGCGGTGCTCAGACGGTGAGCGGGACCGCGGCCTCCGCGGTGTACACCAGGAACGTCAGGCTCTGCTGGAAGTACAGCTGGACCGAGGTGCTGTCGTGCGACAAGTAGCCGACGGACAGGTCCTGCCCGACGCGCAGATCGAAATCGCCGCCGCGGGTGGTGAGCACGATCGCGCCGTCGATGGCGGGCGCCCAGATGATCTCGCCTTCCGGGATCAGGCGCTCGATGTGCGTGCGGATCATGTGGCCGTGATCGGAGGTCTCGCTCACCGCCGTGAACAACTCGGCGCTGAGCAGCACCGAGTACGGTCCGTCGACGCCCGCCAGCCGCAGCGCGCTCAAGGCTTGCGCGATCGCCTCGGGGACCAGCCGGGTGTCGCTGGGCAGCGTGATCGGCTCGTTGGACGCACTCGCGCGGATGCCGGTGATGTGCGCGGCCGGATATCCTTCGAAGATCGCCCGGTCCTCGGCGAACGCGATCTTCTTCGCGGCGTCCTTCACCGGATCCAGGTCGGCGTCCTGGGCGCCGCGCTCCACGTTGTCGAGTTCCTCGCGCGACAGCGTGAACGGCACGCGCAGTTCGACCAGCGGCGCGACCACCCGCTGGCGGGCGAACACTCCGGAGCCGGGTGAGTCGATCGGTGTGGTGTGCCCGGTGCCCACCGCGGAGTAGTCGATGCCGTGCGGGCCGGAAAGGTCGACGACGCGACGGCCCGCGATGTGCCGCTTGAAGGTACGCGTCGCCTCCTCCTCGATGGCCGCCCACGCCTCGGCGGTGATCGGCGCTAGTTCGCGATGGAGGTTGTTCATGACCGGGTGCTCCTTTTCAACGAGCCGATACCGAGGGCGCCGTCGCCCGAGGGCACGGCGGTGCCGGACAGTTCTGCCGAACCGGCTGTGTCCACCGGCGCCGCGGTTTCCGCCGTCTCCCGTGGCGCCGGTGGCAGATCGTCGAGGAAATCGACGGTGGGTGCGAAGAACGAGGTGCCGGTGAGGGCGACGGAGAAATCCAGGATGCGGTCGTAGGCGGCCTCGCCGGTGCCGAGGAACATGCGGGTGAGCATGTGCTCGGTGACGCTCGGCGTGGCCGCGTACGCGATGTAGTAGGTGCCGAATACCCCCTCGCGCACGCTGCCGAAGGGCATGTTGCCGCGCAGGATCTGGCGTTCGGTGCCGTCCGGATCGATCAGCGTGTTCATCTCGACGTGCGAGTCGGCCGGCTTGATCTCGTCGGGGAGTTCGAAGTCGTCCAGCTTGGTGCGGCCGATCACGCGCTCCTGCTCTTCGACCGACAGCGCGCGCCAGTCGGCCAGCGGGTGGGTGTACTTCTGCACGATCACGTAGCTGCCGCCGGCGAATCGCGGGTCCTCGTCGCCCACCAGCGCGGCCGCGGTGGCCGCGCGGCCCTCCGGGTTCTCGGTGCCGTCCACGAAACCGAGCAGGTCACGCTGCTCGAAATAGCGGAAGCCGACGGTCTCGTCCACGATCGTGCCCGCGCCCGCCAGCCGGTCGCCGATGGCCATGGCCAGTTCGAAACAGGCGTCCTGCACTTCGGACTTGATGTGGAACAGCAGGTCGCCCGGTGTCGCGGGCGCGGTGTGCCGTGCGCCGACGTAGCCGGGGAACGGATGCAGCTCAGCGGGTTTCGGCCCGGCGAAGAGGCGGTCCCACGCGTCGGAGCCGATCGACGTGACGCAGGTCAGGTTCGCGCCCGGCAGGCGGAAGCCCACCGAGCGGCGCAAGCCGGTGATGTCGGCGAGCAGGTCGCGGACCGCCGCTTCGCCGCCCTCGTCGATCGTGGCGACCAGGAAGATCGCGGACGGCGTGAGCGGTTCGAGGATCGGCTGCGGCTCACCCATGATCGACACCCTAATGCCCGGCCGGTCCGGCCACGGTGCGGACCCGCACGGGTGGCTACATCGCTACGGTCAGCAGGAACGCGACGTCATCGATCGCCTTGACGCTGTGGCGCGCCTTGGGCACCACGATCAGATCGCCTTCCGAGCCTTTCCATTCGTTGGCGCCGCTGAGCAGAACCAGGGTGCCGCTGAGCACCAGCAAGGTGGCTTCGCCCGTATTGTCGTGCTCGGCCAAGCTGTGCCCGGCCTTCAGGCCGACCACCGTCTGCCGCAGGGAATGCGTATGGCCGCCATAGAGTGTCTGGGAACTGCGCCCGCTCGTGGCGATGGTCGCCAGCTTCAGTTGCTGGCGCGCTACCGCAGTCAGCGATTTCTTTTCCATGGACCGCCTTTCGCAGATCACCACAGCCGATGCCGGGCTGGTGGCAACGGCTCGAGGCGTTCGGCCGGACGCGCGTCCGGCCGCCGCATATCGAGGAGTATGCCCGAGTCGGCCGCGGAGCGGGCCGGGTTTCACCGGCCCCGGTCCTGACGTCGGCGTTCAGGGCCGCACGCGGCGTGGCGTCCGCCGGGTTCTCCGCTAGGCGGGCCGCCGTGTGTAGTGCCGGATGCGGAAGCGCAGCCCGGTGGCCGAGGTGCGCCATGGCTCCGGGACGTCGGGCCGCCACTCCGGTCCGATGGACGGCGCGAAAGCGTCGCCCTCGACCGTGGTGTCGATCTCCGTGACGCGCAGGTCGGTCGCGAACTCCAACGCGGCGCGGTAGATCTCACCGCCGCCCGCGACCCACACCGCGTCCGGGGCGCAGGCGGCCAGCGCCTCGGGCACCGACGACATGCGCTCGGCGCCTTCGGCCGACCAGTCGGGCTGCCTGGTCACCACGATGTTGCGCCGACCGGCCAGCGGCCGGAACCGCGGTGGCAGCGAGTCCCAGGTCCGGCGGCCCATCACCACGGGATGCCCCCAGGTCACGTCCTTGAAGTGCGCCATGTCCTCGGGCAGCCGCCAGGGAATGGTGTTGCGGAACCCGATCACCCCGTCCAGGGTCTGCGCCCAGATGAGCCCGATCGTGCGGCTTTCGCTCACACCGCCACCGGGGCCTTGATGGCCGGATGAGGGTCGTAGCCGACTACTTCCACGTCCTCGTAGCGGTAGTCGAACAGCGTCGGGGCGGGATGCAGCCGCAGCGTGGGGAACGGGCGCGGGTCACGGCTGAGCTGCTCGGTGACCTGGTCGAGGTGGTTGTCGTAGATGTGGCAGTCCCCGCCGGTCCAGATGAAGTCACCGGGAGCCAGCTCGGTCTGCTGGGCGACCATGTGGGTGAGCAGCGCGTAGCTGGCGATGTTGAACGGCACGCCGAGGAACAGGTCGGCGCTGCGCTGGTAGAGCTGGCAGGACAGTTTGCCGTCGGCCACGTGGAACTGGAAGAACGCGTGGCAGGGCGCCAGCGCCATCTTGCCCAGGTCGGCGACGTTCCACGCCGAGACGATGATGCGCCGGGAGTCCGGGTCGGTGCGCAGGGTTTGCAGCACCTGGGCGATCTGGTCGATGTGGGTGCCGTCGGGGGTCGGCCACGACCGCCACTGCACGCCGTAGACCGGGCCGAGCTCGCCGTCGGCGTCGGCCCATTCGTCCCAGATGGAGACGCCGTGGTCGCGCAGCCAGCCGACATTGGAGTCGCCGCGCAGGAACCACAGCAACTCGTAGACGATCGACTTCAGGTGCACCTTCTTCGTGGTGACCAGCGGGAAGCCCGCCGCGAGGTCGTAGCGCAACTGGTGGCCGAAGATGCTGCGCGTTCCGGTGCCGGTGCGGTCGGCCTTCTTCGAGCCGGACGCCAGTACCAGCCGCAGCAGGTCCTCGTACTGGGTGTCGGGGGCGGAAGCCGGATCGAGCGCGTCGTGAGCCACGTTCGGCAACTCTAGTCTTCGCCGTCGCGCGTGCGGCGAGCCGATCGGGCGCGTCCTCGGCCGCGCCTGGCGACCGGGGTTCTCCGCCCGCCTGGCAAGCTCGAGCCCATGCGCAAGCTCTACGTGATCGGCATCGGTGCCGGCGATCCCGACCAGGTCACCGTGCAGGCGATCAAGGCGATGCGGCAGGTCGAGACGTTCTTCGTGATCGGTAAGGGCGAGGCGAAGCGGGAACTGGTCGACGTGCGGACGGCGATCCTGCACGCGCACACCGACCGGACCTACCGGATCGTCCCGATCGCCGACCCGCCGCGCGACCGGACGCCCGCCGACTACCTGGACGTGGTCGACGACTGGCACGATCGCCGGTCGGCGCTGCTGGAATCGGCGTTCGCCGCGTCCGACGGCGTCGGCGGCATCCTGGTCTGGGGTGATCCCGCGCTGTACGACAGCACGCTGCGGATGGTCGAGCGGGTGCTCGCCCGCGGCGTGGTGCGCTTCGACTACGAGGTGATTCCCGGTATCACCAGCGCGCAGGCGCTCGCCGCGCGGCATCGTGTCGTGCTGCACGGCATCGGCGAACCGGTGCGCATCACCACCGGCCGCCGCCTGCGCGAGGAGGGCCTCGGCGCCGAGAACGCGCTGGTGATGCTGGACGGCGACTGCTCGTTCACCGCGATTCCGGACGCGGACGTGCACATCTGGTGGGGCGCCTACCTCGGTATGCCGGACGAGACCCTGATCGAGGGACCGCTGCCCGCGGTGCGGGACGAGATCGTCCGCCGCCGCGCCGAGCTGCGCGAGCGCAAGGGCTGGATCATGGACATCTACCTGCTGCGTCGTGGCGGGTGAGCCGCCCGCGCGAGAACCGGCGGATTGTCGGTGGGGCTCGGTAGTCTGGACCGCGTGCCAGAGCTACCGGAAGTGGAGGCGTTGGCTCAGTTCCTCCGGGAGCATGCGGTCGGCGCCGTGATCGGCCGCGTCGACGTGGCCGCCCTCAGCGCCGTCAAGACATTCGAGCCGCCGATCACCGCGCTGTCCGGTCGCGACGTCACCGGCGCGGGGCGCTGGGGCAAATTCCTCGGGATGGAGTGTGACGGGCTGTGGCTCGTCACGCACCTGTCGCGCGGTGGATGGCTGCGGTGGATCGACGAACCGAGCCCGACGCCGCCCAAGCCGGGCGGCAAGAGTCCGCTGGCGCTGCGGGTACATTTCTTCACCCCCGAAGGAGCGACGCCCGCCTTCGACCTGACCGAAGCGGGCACGAAGAAGCGGCTCGCGGCGTACGTCGTGGCGGACCCGAAGGCGGTGCCCGGCATCGCCCGGCTCGGCCCCGACGCGCTGGAGGTGACCGAGGCCCAGTTCGCCGACATCCTGCACGGCACCTCGCAGCGGATCAAGACCGCGATCGTGGACCAGGCGCTGCTGGCCGGCGTCGGCAACGCCTACTCCGACGAGATCCTGCACGCCGCGCGGATCTCGCCCTTCGCGAACACGAAGACCCTGCCCGCCGACAAGGTGGCCGAGCTCTACACCGCCATGCGCGCGGTGCTCACCGACGCGGTGCGGCGCTCGGTCGGCCAGGACGCCGCCCGCCTCAAAGGCGAGAAGCGTTCCGGCATGCGGGTGCACGCCAGGACCGGGCAGCCATGCCCGGTCTGCGGCGACACCGTCCGCGAGGTCTCCTACGCCGAGCGGTCCTTCCAGTACTGCCCCACCTGCCAGACCGGCGGCAAGATCCTCGCGGACCGGCGGATGTCGCGCCTGCTGAAGTAGCGGCCCTGCTCAGGTCAGCGTGGGGACCCGCACGCCCTGCCAAGCGAGTCGTTTCGCCCGGTCCGGGTCGTGTTCCACACGCGTGGGGTAGTCGATGATCAACGTGGACCTGCGGGCCTCCGTGTACGCGGGCCAGGACGGCAGCGGAGCTCCGGTGCGGGCGAAAGCCAGCCAGTTGTCCTGGAACTGATCGGTGACCGCCCGCAGTCCGCGCCGCCCGCCCGCGGCGGTGAAGGCCCGGCCGACCGGAGTGTCGCCGATGCCGAAGACCGCGATGAGGTCGGTCGCGTGTGTGGCGCCGAGCCCGGCCAGGTGCAGGGCGCGCGGGGCGAAGTCGTAGCGGTAGGCATAGGTCGGCGCGTGCCTGCTGTGCCCTTCCATGACGGTCAGCGAAGGACGCCAGAAGGTGTAGTCGCCGCCCGCCTGGATCGCGGCTTTCGGCTGGGGATATCCGGGATACGCCGTAGCGATCCGGGATTCGGCCTCGTCGTCGCGCCCGAGGGCGGTGCGCAGCCGGTCGGCGGTGGTGGGCAGTTCGTCGGCGAACCGCGCGAAGAGCGTGCCCTCGTCCCGGTTCGTGCCGATGATCAGCGGCACCTGGTGCGCGGAGCCCTCGGCGATCGCGTCGACCGGGGACAGCGGCAGGAACTCGCCGTCCACCACCGGACACACCGGAAAGGCGCCCGGTTGTTCCCGCACCACCGCACCGATGGTGCGATCGACGGCGCGGCGGATGTCGTTGGCGCTCGCGGTGCGCAGCATGGTGTGCGCGGTGTCCGGCGTGGCGCCCAGCGCGGCGACACAGCGGCGCGCGAAGCCGCGGGACTCCTCGGGAGTGATCGCCCAGTCGGCGGGCGGGCTCTGCGAAATGGCCCGATGGAACAATCCCTTGGCCGCCGGGGTGGCCAGCAGACCGAGCACGGCGTGCGCGCCGGCCGATTCGCCGAAGATCGTCACGTTGCCGGGGTCGCCGCCGAAGGCCGCGATGTTGGTGCGCACCCACTCCAGCGCGGCGAGCTGATCACGCAATCCGAGGTTCGAGTCGAAGGGATGCTCCGCGGTGCCGAATTCGCTGAAGTCGACATAACCGAACGCGCCCAACCGGTAGTTCAGCGAGACCACCACCACGTCGCCGCGCAGCGCCAGCCGCGCGCCGGAATACAGCCCGAGTGCGGAGGTCCCGATGAGGTAGCCGCCGCCGTGGATGAAGACCAGCACCGGACGCGGGCTCGACGCCCGCGTCGCGGGCGCGGTGACATTCAGTGTCAGCGCGTCCTCACTGGTCACCTGGTAGGCGCGCGGCCCGATCCGCGCCCCGGAACGGTGCTGCATCGCCGCGGAGGTGAATTCCGTCGCCGCCCGGACGCCGGACCACGGTTCGACCGGCTGCGGAGCGCGAAATCGCAGGTCCCCGATCGGAGGAGCCGCGTAGGGAATGGACCGCCAGCGCAGTACGCGGCGGCCCCGGCGGCCGCGGACGATTCCGTCGGCGGTCGCGATATCCGTTGTTGCCACCATCTGCAAATGGTAGCTACGGGCGCCGCGCCTCCAACAGGCGCAACCAGAACTCGCTCACCGCGGGGAAGGCGGGCACGGCGTGCCAGAGGGTGGACAGCGGCACCCGGCCGACCACCGCGATCGTCGCCGCGTGCAGTTGTTCGCCCACCTCGGGGCCGACGAAGGTGGCCCCGAGCAGCGTGTCGGTGGCGCCGTCGATCACCAGCTTGGCGTGACCGGCGTAGTCGTCGCGCGACAGCGCCGATCCGGCCACCGCGATGTCCAGTTCGACGGTCTCGACCGCGTGCCCGGCGTCGCGGGCCGCGGCTTCGGTCAAGCCGACGGAGGCGACCTCCGGCGCGGTGAACACCACCTGCGGCACCTTGCCGTGATCGGAGCTCGCGACGAATCGCGGGTCGTCCAGCGGCCTGCCCTCCGCTCGTGCCGCGATCACGTCGCCGCACACCCGACCCTGGTATTTGCCCATATGCGTGAGCGCGGCGCGGTGGTTGAGGTCGCCCACCACATACAGCCACTCGCCGTCGACCTCGCGGGCGGTGAGATGGTCGTCCACCGCGACGTATCCATCGGGCAGCCCCACCGCATCCAGGCCCAGGCCCTCGGTGGCGGGTGCGCGTCCGGCAGCAACCACGATCTCGTCCACCTCGAGCGCCGACTCTCCTTCGGGACCGCGCAACCGGACCGTGGCAGGACCGCCGTGGATCCACCCTTCACCGGTGTCCTTCGAGGCCGGGCGCTCGACCGCGGCGGGAGAGGTGCCGAACCGCACCCGCACCCCGGCCTCGGACAGCGCCCCCGCGACCAGATCGCGCGCGAACGGCTCGGCCGCGGCCAGCAGCGCCGAGCCGCGCACCAGCAGGGTGACCTCGGCGCCGAGCGCGGCCAGCCAGGTGGCCGCCTCGGCGGCCACCACGCCACCGCCGACGACGGCGACCCGGCGCGGCACCTCGTGCAAGTTGGTGACATCGCGGGAGGTCCACGGCAGCGCGGCGCGCAGGCCGGGCACGTCGGGGACGTTCGCGGTGGTGCCGGTGGCCAGCACCACGGCATGCCGGGCGCGCAACTGCCGCCCGGCGACCTCGACCGTGCGCGCGCCGGTCAGGCGGCCGGTGCCGCGCACGACGTCGATGCGGTTGCTCCGGGCCCAGTCGACCTGGGTGGAATCGTCATGGTCGTGCACGAAGGCGTCGCGCCGCCGCAGCACCGCCTCGACGTCCAGGCCGGTGGCCGAGACGCCCGGCATCGCTCGCGCGGCCGCCAGGACATGGCCCGGCCGCAACAGCGCTTTACTCGGGACGCAGGCCCAGTAGGAGCATTCGCCGCCGACGAGTTCCCGCTCCACGATGGCGGCCGTGCGGTCGCTGCCCGCGACGGCGTAGGCGGCGGCGTTCTCACCCGCGGGCCCGCCACCGATCACGATGACGTCGTAGTCGGTCGCTGTGCTCGACATCGCCGCGCCTACTGCAGGTAGCCTTCGACCTGCGAGACCGTATTGGGCCGGACCCCGTCGGGAGACTCGCCCTGCTCGATCCGCGCCCGGCGATGGCGGAGCAGGTCCCAGGCCTGATCGAGCATCACTTCGAGTTCGGCCAAGCGCTGGCGCTCGGTCTTCGGGTCCAATTCGCCGCGAGTGGCCTGCGAGCGCAGCTGGTGCTCCTGGTCGACCAGTTCCTTGATACGCCCCAAGATGTCCTGTTCGCTCATGCGGACCATGCTACGGCCGGGTGAGGCATTCCGCGGCGATCGGTACGGCCGCGGCGAGCTGGGGCAAGGGCAGCGCCGTGTAACCGAGCGCGACGCCGAAGTGATCACGGCGGGCACCGAGATGATACCTGGACAGACCGTCGAGCGCGACGCCGCGCGCCTGCCCCTCGGCGATCACGCGCCGCTCGGCCTCGGCCGACTCCACCGGCACGACGACGTGTGAGCCCGCGTCGTCGCCGAGCACGCCGACGCCGCGGCGGCGCAACGCGGTCACCACCAGCGCCCGGCGCGGTGGCAGCGCGCGGCGCAGCCTGCGCAGGTGCCTGGCCAGATCGCCGTGCGCGGCGAAGGCGACCAGTACGCGCTGCCCCGCCGGGCTCGGACCGGTGCCGGTGCGCTCCCGGTGGGCGAGCACCGCCCCGGCGATCTCCGGAGTGGCGAGCAGCCAGCCGACACCGAGGCTGGGGGACAGGATCTTGCTCGTCGTGCCCAAGTGGACGACCACGTCGGGAGCCATGGTCGCCAGCAGCGGCAGCGGCGCGGTGTCGTAACGCAATTCGCCGTCGTAATCGTCTTCGATGACGAGGATCCCGGCCGCGCGCGCGTGCTCGACGAGCTCGACCCGCCGCGCCGCGGGCATCCGCGCACCGAGCGGAAATTGGTGCGCGGGAGTGCAATACACCGCCTTGATCCGGGCGGGCAGCAGGTCGACGCGCAAGCCGTGCGCGTCCACGGGGACCGGGACGACCTCGAGGCCTGCCGCCGCGAAGGCCCCCGCGGCGCGCTGATAGCCCGGATCCTCCATGGCGACGGCATCGCCCGGTCGCAGCAGCGCCGCGGCCAATTCGCTCACGGCGGAGCTGGTCCCGGCGGTGGCGAGCAGTACGGTGTCGCTGCCCGCGCCGATCCCGCGGTGGCGCAGCAGATGCTCGGTGACCGCCGTGCGGAACTCCGGCTCGCCCGCGCGGTCCTTGCGCACGAGCGGGTCGTGATCCGCGGCGGCGCGCCAGGCCCGTCGCCACGCGGCCGGGTCGATGGCGTCGACGCACGGCGCTCCCGGGGCGAGATCGAACAGCCGCGGCGCGGCGTCCGGGTCGTGGACGGAATCGGTGCGCGCGGGCGCGGCGGCCGGTGCGGTCGTCAGGTAGGTGCCGGAGCCGCGCCTGCCGCTGATCCAGCCTTCGGCATGCAATTGGTCGTAGGCGGCGGCGACCACGGTCCGGCTGACGCCGAGCCGCCCGGCCAGCGCGCGGGTGGACGGCAGCCGATCGCCGCCGCGCAGCGGTCCGCCGGTCGCGGCGCGGCGCAGTTGTTCGGCGATCTGCACCGACAGCGGCTGCGCCAGGTCGCGGTCGAGATCGAGGGGAAGGTCCTCCAGCACCGTTCTGCTCCTCGAAGTGGACTGCTGAAAATCATTCGAATTGGCACTTCAATGATGCCATTCGCGGCCCGATGCTGAGTCCATGACCGAAACAGCCGCCCCGCGCACGCCGCTCTCGCCCACGCCGCGCAGCACGCCGACCCGGTTGACCGACCGCGCCAGGACCGATCGCGCCGACTTGGACGCGGTGCTCGACGCCGGGCTGATCTGCCACCTCGGCGTGCTGCTCGGCGGCACGCCGGTCGTGCTGCCGACCGCCTACGGCCGCGACGGCGACACGCTCTACCTGCACGGCTCGACCGGCGCGGGAAACATGCGCGCCGCCGTCGCCGGCGACATCTCGGTAGCGGTGACCCTGGTCGACGGCGTGGTCTACGCGCGTTCGGCCATGCATTTCTCGATGAACTACCGTTCCGCGGTCGTGCTCGGACGGGCTCGCGAGGTGACCGATCACGACGAGCGCCTGCACGGGCTGCGCGTGATCGTCGAACACGCGGCGCCCGGCGCGTGGTCTCGCGTGCGGCCGCCGAGCAAGAAGGAACTCGCCGCCACGAAAGTGCTCGCCTTAGACCTCACCGAGGCCTCGGTGAAAATCCGTGCCGGCGGCCCGAAGGACGACCCGTCGGACATCGACAACGGGGGCGTGTGGGCAGGTGTACTCCCGCTGCGCCAGACCTGGGACACCCCGGTCGACTCCGCGGACCTCGACCCCGGCGTTCGGGTTCCCTCGGATGTCCTGGAGCGCGCGGCCGGCTGATCCGGCGCGTAGCTCGCACGACCACTCGCGTTTTCGCATCCGTCACAAGCGAACGCGGGAAGACCTCGCCTGCGCCGGAATCCGAGCGGATCGCCGGGCACGCGGCGCGTTCGACACAGTCGACGGTGACCATCGGCCGCGCACCCGGGCGAGTGCCGCCATGCCGACGCAGTGGATAGCGGACACGCAGATCGACTGGGACTGCGCTGCTGGGCGGATCGGTGTGGTGCGCCGGTCAGAACCAGAACGCCGCGCCGTAACCTGTCGTTTGCGCTGTTGCCTTTTTCGAATCGGCCCGTACGGTGACAAACGGCATGGCCGAGGCCGGTGAAAGGCAGCCGCTGATATTCAACGGGGTATTGGTATGTGCGAAGGTGTAAGGGAATTCGGACTCCCCGTCGATTTCCGCCGCGCCGATCACCGCCGCCGTGACCGAACCGGGGGCCAGATTCACCGCGAGTTCGACGGCGACTCCCGCCTCGATGTCGAAGCTGGGCTGGATGCCGACGGCGGCGCCGACGCTCACGCTCGGCGGCGCCATCAGTTGCAGAGAGGGCATCATCATCTTCTGATCGGGCATGTTCATCTCAACGGAGGGCGCATCCCAGGTGAGGGAGCCCTCCAGGCCGAAGGAGGGCGCGATCCCGAAGTCGACAGCGACGCTCGGCGAGATACCGATCGAGATGCCGTTGGAGATGTCGACCGCGCAGCCCACCAGATATCCGACGACGATTTCCCCCTCGCGCAGCGCCGAGGGGCCGTCGAGAAATACCGAGAAGTCTCCTGACACCTTCACCGCGTGCACGAACGGAACTCCCGGCGCGATATCACCGCCTACGGGCCCGACATGGTTGGCGTTCGCCGACGCGATCAGATGCAGGCCACCGGCATTGATCTCTCCTGGCGCGGCGCCCGCCACGGAATCGGAAACAGCGAAAGCGCCGGTGGCGGCCACAACCACCGCTACGATCGCGGCGAGAGTACGCGAATGCTTTCGGTTCATCATGCTCCAGTCGAGTATCGATGGAATCGGAACTTCATGCGCGAAAAGGACTGCCCGGCAAATGGGTCGTCGCGGCCCCCGGTCGGCCTACGCCGCAGACTTTATCGGGCGGTGTGGCCGACGGCGGTGATCACACCGACACGGCGAGTCGGCCGACCCGACCGATCGCGGTCGTCGTCGGCATTCGCGGGAACCGCCGGTGACCGGCGAGCGAAACCATCCGATTTCATACCAGGTCGCCGGAACTCGCCGGTGTTCGCCGAAATATCGCGCGTGTCGTCGAATTCGCCGAGGAGACCCGCGAGCCGGGTGCGCCCGTGGATATGCCTGCGGCTCGGCGGCCGCGCCCGCGCGATGACCGCGGCTCGGCACGTCGGCCCGCGGGAATCACCACGCGTCGGCGTGCAAGCCCGCGCGGTTCGCCGCGCGCAGCGCCAGCTCACGCAGCGCGCCGGCCGACGCGATCCGCGCCGGGTCCAGGCCGACCAGGCTCAGCACATAGTCGTCGCCGATTCGGCAGAGGTAGCCCGAGAGGCGGGTGCGGGGCAGTCGCGCGGCGGCCAGGCCGGGATGGATGGCGCGGGCAGCGACGCCGGTGCAGCGGTGCGGGCCGAGTCGGAGCAGCGAGCCGGGGAGCGTTCCGATGTTGGAGCACAGGATGTCCCGTTCGCCCGCGCCCTCGGACAGTGCGTAGGCCCAGCGGTCCGGAATCACCTGGAGGAGTTCTTCGGGCATGCCGCTCGGTGCGGACATGCGGTGGGCGTAGGCGGAACGGGCCAGTGCGCGGATCGTCGCGGGGGTGTCGGCGCGGGTGATCGCGATGCGCGTCATGGCGAGGTCGTTGTCGACCCGGAGTTCGTCGCGGGTGTCGACGGGCAGGCTGGCTTCGATCGTGTCGCCGGGAAATCCGCTGTCCCGGAGCACGGTCGCGACGAGGTGGATGAACAGACTGTTCGCCGTGCCGCCGTCGCGCGCCGCCACGCGGTCCCACTCGGCGGCCGGACATTGCAGGATCGCGCTGTGCGTCGCGTTGCCCGCCCGGCGCGGCTGCTCGTCCCGGCGCGGCACGGCGGGTTGCCGCGGTACCCCGTGCCGCAGCGCAGCCGCGGTGCCGCGCAGGACGATCGACCACTGGCGCCGGGCGTCGGCCCAATCCGATTCCCGCGCGGACAGATCCGCCGGACGCACCCGAGCGCCGCCCAGCGCGTCGTCCACCGCGAGCACCAGCGCGCGCCCGTCGGCCAGTGCGTGCGAACAGGTGAGAGAGACGACCGAACCGCCGTCGTCCAGAGTCGCGGTCGAAAGCCGCCATCCGGGGCCATATTCCGGATCGAGGCCGCCGCCCTGCGTGTCCGCCCAGTCGAGCAGTCGCGCGACCGGGAGAACGTCCTCGGCGCGGTCGATCGGGTACGCGCGCACGTTCGGGCGCCATGCTCGGCGAGCGCCCGGCACGCGCGAGCCGATCACCCTGCGGCCCAACGGTCCCGAGCGCAGGGCCGCGTGCACCCGTTCCAGCAGCGCCGGGTCCACTCGGTCGGCCGTCCGCCACAGCCCTTGCAGCGCGATCGGCGTGCCGAGCCCGCGGTGGCTACGCAGGAAGATCTCGTCGACGACGCTCAGGCGGCCCATCGGGCTCAAGCGCGAGCGCCGTGCCGGCCCGCGCCCGACGCGAACCGCGCTGCCCCGTCCAAGGCGCCGCCGGCCAGTGCCGTCAGGCCGTGGCGGAACTCGTTGCGCAGGGCCGACTCCTCGGTCATCCCCTCCTGCTCGAGCAGCGACATCCGGTCCGAGCGCAGGCAGGTCTGCGGCAGCGCGGCCAGTTCCGCGGCCAAGGCCTCCGCTGCGCGGCGGGCTTCGCCGGTGGGCACCACCCGGTTGACCAATCCGATCCGCAGCGCCTCGTCGGCGTCGACCGCGCGTCCGGTGAGCACCAGATCCATGGCGCGGCCCGCGCCCACGATCCGCGGCAAACGGACGGTGCCGCCGTCGATCAGCGGGACGCCCCAGCGGCGGCAGAAGACGCCGAAGGTGCTGTCCTGCTCGGCGACCCGCAGGTCGCACCACAGAGCGAGTTCCAGGCCACCGGCCACCGCGAAGCCGGAGACCGCAGCGATCACCGGCTTGGACAGTCGCATCCGGGTCGGGCCCATCGGACCGTCACCGTCCTCGGCGGCGCGGTTGGAGCGCTCGGTGCCGAGCGCCTTGAGGTCGGCGCCCGCGCAGAACGTGCCGCCGTCGCCCCACAGCACCGCTACCGCCGCCTCGGGGTCGGCGTCGAATTCCCGGAAGGCGTCGGCCAGCGCCGCGGCGGTCGGCCCGTCCACCGCGTTGCGCGCTTCGGGCCGGTGCAGGATCACGGTGGTCACGGGGCCGTTGCGTTCGACGAGTACGGTCACGCGCTCGACCATACGCCGTAAAAGCACCCTTGCGTGAAGAAATGAATCCGTGCTTCACTTCTTGGGTGGCCTACCGCAGAACCCCCGCCGTGCAGGCCCGCCTGGACGCCCAGGCGGGGCTGATCGTGCACGCCGCCACCAAGGTGCTCTCCCGTGGCGGCTATGCCGCGCTGTCCATGGCGGCGGTCGCTGCCGAGGCGGGCGTGGCCACCGGCACCGTTTACAAGAACTTCGACGGCAAGTCCGCCTTGGTGCGGGCGGTGTTCCGGAAAGTGGTCGCCCGCGAGGTCGCCGCCGTGGCCGAGGCGGGTGCGCGCGGAACGGCCGTCGAGCGGGTGAGCGCGGCGGTGGAGACCTTCGCGGGCCGCGCGCTGAAGAACCCGAACCTGGCCTACGTGCTGCTCGCCGAGCCGGTCGACGCCGCCGTGGACAGCGAACGCCTGCGCTTCCGGCGCGCCTTCGCCGAGACCTTCGAATCGGCGGTGGCCGAAGGTATCTCGCGAGGTGAACTGCCCCCGCAGGACCCGAGGATCAGCGCGGCCGCGTTGGTCGGCGCGATCGGCGAGGTGCTGGTGGGCCCGCTCGCCGACGCGCCGCACGGCGAATCCGTCGTTCCCGAACTCACCGCTTTCGCGATCCGCGCGCTCGGCGTGCGCGACGACCCGGGCGCGCTCGCCGCCCGGCTGGAATCAGGAGTGTCAGATGCAGACGCATGAAGTCTTCAACCAGGTGCCCGACATCGTGCCCTTCGACGCCTCGCGCAATCCGGCGCTGCTCGAGGGCCTGCACCGGGAAGGCGCGGGCTGGGCCGAAGCGGAGGTGCGGGAACTGGGCGCGCTCGCGGGTGGGGCGCAGGCGCAGGAGTGGGGCAGGCTGGCCAACGAATACCCGCCGGTGCTGCGCACCCACGACCGCTACGGCAACCGCGTCGACGAGGTCGAGTTCCACCCGCACTGGCACGACCTGATGCGCGTCGCCGTCGAGCACGGTCTGCACGGCGCGCCGTGGCTGGACGACCGCCCGGGCGCGCACACGGCGCGTGCGGCGAAGTTCTACACCTGGGGCGTCGCCGACGCGGGCCACATGTGCCCGATCTCCATGACCTACGCGGTGGTCCCCGCCTTGCGGCACAACCCGGAACTCTCGGCGCGATTCGAACCGCTGCTCGGCTCCCGCGTCTACGACTTCGGGCTGCGTGAACCGTCCGCCAAGGCCGGGCTCATCGCGGGCATGTCGATGACCGAGAAGCAGGGCGGCTCGGACGTCCGCGCCAACACCACCACCGCGACCCCGCAGCCGGACGGCACCTACCGGATCGTCGGGCACAAATGGTTCACCTCCGCGCCGATGTCGGACATGTTCCTCACCCTGGCGCAGGCTCCCGGCGGCCTGTCCTGCTTCCTGCTGCCCCGGGTGCTGCCGGACGGCGCCCGCAACCCCATCCGCATCCAGCGGCTCAAGGACAAGCTGGGCAACAAGTCCAACGCCTCGTCGGAGATCGAATACGAGAACGCCGTCGGCCTGCTGGTCGGCGCGGAGGGCGCGGGCGTCAAGACCATCATCGAGATGGTGAACATGACCAGGCTGGACTGCGTGATCGGCTCGGCCACCGGCATGCGCGCGGGCGCCGTCTACGCGGTGCACCACGCCAGGCACCGCAAGGCGTTCGGGGCCGCGCTGATCGACCAGCCCGCGATGCGCAATGTGCTGGCCGATCTGGTGATCGAGTCCGATGCCGCGACCACCGTGATGATGCGGCTGGCCGGGGCCAC
>NZ_JBEXYF010000011.1:0-214441 GCF_040630775.1 Nocardia sp. NPDC005745 | reverse complement strand
ACCTGCGCCCGCCACGGGCTGCGCCGCTCCATGGGCGCCACCGGCATCTGCTGGGACAACAGTCCCGCCGAATCGCTGTGGTCCACCTTCAAACACGAGTTCTACTACCGCCACACCTTCACCCACAAGACCGAACTCGTTGCCGCGGTTGACAAATGGATTCACCGATACAACACTTCCCGGCGACACTCCTCGATCGGCGGGATCAGTCCCCTCCGCTACGAACAGTCAATATCGACAGACGCGGCGAACGCCGCGTAACCAACTGTCCACCATTCGGGGTGAACCTCAGGCCTCGGTCCACACGCTGAACCGGCGGTGTGCGGTCGGGACGGTGACGCCGAACGACGGCGGCAGCATCCGCCAGGCGCAACCGCTGGTCAGCACGAACACCACCGCCGTGAACACCGCCCGCTCGTCGGTCGGCGCGGTGCCACCACCTTGCGGGCGCGGCGTGAATTCCGGCAGCAACGGCTCGGCCAGAGCCCACAGCTCATCCGGCACAAGTCGTTTCGACAACACGTCGGTCATAAACCGAACATCATGCAGCACAACCGGATCCGACGCAGCGAAACCGAATCACAACCACGTAAGACACGGTCTAAGCCGCCATCTTCTCCGGGGCCGAACGCACTATCCTGACCCGATCGGAATTCTGGCGACATCGCTCAGTCCCCGTCTTCGATCAACAGTATGTACGCCGCTTCCAGATGCACGATGCATTCGTCCGGATGGTGATGGCGGTGGATATACCGCAGTTCCCTGGCGCGTTTCACAGTGAGATCAAGCAACTGCACCTGGCACATGAATTCGGCCAGCATGCCGTCCGCTTGGACAAAGGTTCTGTGGTTCAGAGGTTCTGGCGTAGTCATCAGGCATCAATCCCAGAGCGCCGCGCAGGGCAGGGGTGGCAGACCTTCCCGCACGTTGTCATCGACAGTCACCGTGAGTCCCGGACAGCACTGCGCCAGTTCATCGGCCACGTTTCTGACGTGTGTGGCGCTGGCTTGATAGTCCAGCCGCAGCGCACCGGACCCGATGTGGATGTGCCGCAGGTCTTTCGTCATCTCCCGGTTCCTCCCGTTGGCGACCGGGCCGCTACACGGCGGTCCCAGGGTCGAGCCTGGTCCGGGTGTCCGAACGGTTCTATACCGGCGGTTGCCCTGCGGGTATGCGTCCGGCACATATTCGGCAAGCCGGCCGCGGATTAGGCTCGGGGCGCTTCACGCGCTTCAGCCGCCGTGCGCGGCATCAACGACAACATCTGAACGAAAGGAAGCATCCATGAGTAGTACGGCAACCGAGACGATCCAACATGCAAAGGCGCAGCGGCACAGGGTGACTAGCGACGTTCACCTGGTGTTGCGCCGTGGCGACACCGTGCTCTACGGGCAGCGCTACAACACCGGGTTCGAGGACGGCGCATGGCACTTGCCCGCCGGCCACCTGGAGGCTGGCGAATCCGTCGTCACCGCTCTGACCCGCGAAGCCGCCGAGGAGATCGGCGTGACGATCAGGCCGGAGGATGTGCAGTTCAGCCACATCATGCACAACTCGTCGTCCGGTGGCCGTATGGCGATCTTCTTCACCGTGACGAACTGGCAGGGCGAGCCGACGAACTGTGAGCCCGATAAGTGCAGCGCGCTCGACTGGTTCGCGCTCGGCGCTCCGCCGGATCGCATGATCGACTACTGCCGCACCGCGATGCGGCACATCGCCGATGGCACACCGTTCTCCGTCTACGGCTGGTAGCGCTATGACCTCCAGTCCAACCCCGGTGCGTCAGCTACCTGGAGCTGGCGGAGCTGTGGAAGCTGGCGGAGCTGTGGAACCTGCCCGTTTCCGGTGGCGAACCCCGGGGGAATCCGAAGTATTCGGACCGGCGCTGCCTGGGTGGTTGTGACGGCCGGAGGGTGCTGCGCGGTCGCCGTCAGCAGGTCGGAAACGGTGTCCATGCCTGCAGGGGCAGCTTTCTCGGCGGGTTTGCTCTACGGCCTGCGGGCCGGATAGCCGATGCATCGTGGCATGCTGCTTGGAACGGCCAGCGGGGCGCTTCGGTGTGCACGACACCAGAGTGCCCCGCTGCCGACCTTGGCCGAGCCGCAAGCGTTCATCGCCTCGCGCTCGCAGTCCGTCGCCAGCTAGAACAACTGCCACTCGTCCAGGCAGCCGATGAGTCCTTGCAGCCTGGCAGGCGTCATCCGCTTGCGGAGCGCATCTTCTGCCGATTCCTGCGTCGCGCCGTACTGCCACCACGCCTCGCCCGTCTTGCGGTCCATCACGAGGAACTTGTCCTTGACCGCCGGGCCGCGGACCACCAGCGACACCGTGTACGGCTCTGCCACGACAGCGTGAACCATCGTGTGGTGCAGGGCGTAGGTCGTGCCCACCGGCTCCTCCCGCGCTTGCAACACTGGCAGTTTCATAGGCTCGATGTGCTCGTCTACCTCGGCATTCCCGAACAAATAGTGCCGATACCGGCCGCGCAGGATACGGCTGGCATAGGACCAGCGGTGGTTGTGCGGCCGGTCGAAGTAGCCGGGCAGGAAGACGTGCAGCCGGATACGCACGCCGTGATCGTCATCGGTGTGCAGCACGATCTTGTCGAGGATGTCGTAGTGCTCGCACAGACCAAGCAGTTCCGGTCGGTCGGGCAGCTGCTCCAGCCGCGTGCGCACGATGCGGGGCTCGGCCGCAATTTCGTTCAGGGCTTCACGGCAATTGAGTTCAACGTCGTCGATGTCGTTCCAGTCGATCCAGCACAGATTTTCGGCGATCCGGTCCATGTCGTCCATCGGTATCCTCATTCTTCGGGCTTGGCGCTGGACTTCCAGAGGCGGCAGACCGGCACGATGTCGTCGTATGCCTCGCAGGAGGCTTTGCCCATCACCAGCTCCTCGGCGGGGCAGCCGCCCATGCACGCGCCGGCTTTGCAGCCGCCGCAGGAGCTTTCGGCCAGTGCGCTGGTGAACAGGTCGAACTCGTTGGTGTTGTGGTTGAGCTGGACGTGCCCGTCGACCATCTGGGCGAAGTACAGGTCGGTGTCGAACAGATACGAGCAGACGTAGCAGCGGCCATCCGGGAAGATCGAGATCCGGTCCAAGGTTCGGCCGATGCAGCCCTGGTAGCCCTCGGCCGCGTAGCGCTCCATCTGGTCACGCCGGGCGTAGGTCGGTTGATACCAGACCCGTGTTCTGTACTCCGGCGCAACCTGATTGAGGTTGTCGCAGAACTTCACCCATTCCGGCGGCGTCATAGCCATCTCGGCGTTGCCGTGGCCGGTGCCGATGGTCGAGAAGACGTGAAACTTCACCAAGCTGACGCCCAGCACGTCCGCGATGTCGAGCAGCTGCAATACATCTCGTTCGTTTGCCTTGTTCACCGTGCAGATGATCCGGGTATCGAAACCGCGCTCGGCCAGCTCGCGCGTGGTCTCCATCGCGTCATCGAAAGTGCCGGTGCCGCGCACGGCGTCGTGTGTCTCCCGGCTGCCACCGTCCAAGCTGACCTGCACGTACGCGAAGTCGTCCGGCGCCAGTTGCCGGAACTTCTTGAGCGCGGGCTTCTGAGCATTCGTCGTGGTGATGACATGCTCGTAGCCGAGCTGGCGACTGAGCCGCACGGCTTCGCAGTAGTACGGATGCAGCGTCGGTTCGCCGCCGAGGAGGGTGAGCTTGCTGCCGCCCAACTTGCGCCAGGTGGTCAGCGTCTCGGCGATCTTCGGCAGCGGCATCTTGAGCGCCCGCTCCAGCCGCTCGCCCATGTAGCAGTGCTCGCAGCGCAGTTGGCAGGCTTCGGTGATGTAGAGGTAGACGTTGCGGAATCGGCCGTAGGCCACGCGGTCGATGCGCTCTGGCGCAGGGAGGTCGATTCGGCGCGGCATGCGGGCGTGGCCGTAGCCATCGCCTCGGAGGCTGGGGGTTGGCAAGGGGACAGTCGTCATAGTGATCTACTCCGTGAGATAAGGAGCGGGGCAAGCAGATCCGCTGCTCCGTTGATCGTGTTGGTGGTGTCGAGCTGGGTGACCGCGATCCCGGAGTCGGTAAAGCCCGCCCGGATTCCGGCTGCCGTGTAGTGGTAGCGCTGCATCCGCGCCTTGAGCAGTCGAGGTGAATCACCACGGCGGGGATGCAGGAGGCCGCCGCAGTGGGCGCACTGCCACGGGTCGTCGTCGCTCGGAATCGCCGGCAGCCGCGGATCGGAGATCGGGTCACGCTCGCAGCGGTGGCAGACCTTGCGGTTTCTGGCCCGCTGCTTGAGCGTCTTGGCGTCCGTGACGACTTCGATGGCTTCGATATGCGGCGTCGGGGTCAACATCCACAGCGTGGTCAGGAGTTGGTCGACCTGGCTCGCCGAGCCCGGGAAGTTGTCCAACAGGACGGTATGAACATCCGGTTCGTCGTGGGCGGCGTTGAAGTAGGAGCGGAGCGCCTCGGCCACGGTGAACTCGTCTATCCAGCCGAGTTGCTCACGGCTCGTAGCGGTAGCGGCCAGCACCTCCTCGGAGACATGCTCGCGCAGTCGGAATACCCGGCGACCTGACGCCGATCCGAGACGCAGCGTCAGGGTCGTTTTTCCAGCGGCTGGTGGTCCGAAAATCGGAACGACGAGGGACAATGCCACGGCATCCCCTTTCCCTAGTGGACCTTTGGGTGACTGGCTAAGGGTCAGCCGACTGCTCAAAAACGGCCACTGCGCGGGGGTATACGCGCTATGTATGAAACGTATAGCGGCCAATGCCTTGCCCTGGTACGGTCACCCGACCAGGGCAGACGGCGTACCAACGCCCAAGAGACCCCAGGGGAAACAAACCATGAAACGGGCATCCCAGGAGCAGCGCTACTGCGCCCGATGCGGTTCCAGGTTGAATCGCTACAACCCCGAACCTCTCTGCGCCCCTTGCGAATCTGCATCTCGGGGTGAGCGGCAACAGCCGCCGAGCGTTGCTGGTGATTTCTGGCATACCGACCAGATCCGCGATGCCCTCGCCACCTGGCATATGGGTCGCGTGATCTTCGCCTATCGGACGCATCCGTACCACGGTCGACCACTGCCGCAGGAGCTTGTTGCCAATTGGCTCGAACTGACCCAGGCGCAGCTCAGCCGCATCGAAAAAGGCCCGGCGCCCGAACAGCTCTCGAAGTTGGTGCGATGGGCACAGATCCTCGGCATCCCGGACGAGCTGCTGTGGTTCAAAGTGCCACCGTCCGTCGACGGTGTGGCGGCAGCAATACCATCCGTTTCGCGTGGGGCTGGCGAGAATGCTTTGCTGTTGGCCCGGTGGTTGGCATCGGACGGAACCGAAGCGCCTCCTGTCGGTAATGCCGACGAGCTGCAACGCGTCGGCGCGGCGCTGGACAACGCGCACCGCTACTTCGACGGGCCTGTGGTGGACTTTTTCCGCCAGCAGCTCGTCCGATGCAAAGCCGACGACGGCACACTTGGTCCAGCCTCAGCGCTCCCGCTCGTTCTTGGCGTACTCGGGGCCATCCGCCGGCGTGGCCGCGATGCCAAGCCCGAAATCTGGCGTCAGCTACTGGAGGTAGGAGCCGACGGCGCGGAGTTCGCAGGCTGGCTCTACCGCGACTTGCACGATCCGCTGACCGCGACGTTCCTGTACGACCGGGCAATGGAATGGGCGCAGGCAGCGGGCAGCTTGCCGCTCCAGGGCTACGTCCTGCTCAAGAAGTCTCAAATGGCCTACGACACACAGGATGCAGGCACCGTGCTGTCCTTGGCGCAGGCGGCCGGCACCGGGCCGTGGCAGCTCCCACCCCGAGCCAAGGCAGAGGTGATACAGCAAGAGGCGCTGGGCCTCGCCATGATCGGCGAACCACTGGCCGCGGTCGAACAGAATCTCGGCCACGCCCAGCAGTTGTTATCCGCTGCCGAAGATGCCGGTGGGGATGGACTCGGGGCCTACTTCAACCAGGACACGCTGCTCGTCCGCTCAGCCTGTTGCTACACCGAAGCGGGCAAGCCGCACCAAGCCGTCCAGTTGTTCGGTGACGTGCTGACGGGCGGCACCCTCTCCAAACGCGACAGCGGCCTGTTCGGGGCTCGGCGAGCCAAGGCTCTGGCGCTCGGCGGTGAGCCCGATGAAGCGGCGAACGTTGCCGCCGCGGCGGTGACGGTCGCCAGAGAGACACGATCCGAGCGCACCATGAATGTGGTGGTGGAGGTCGTTCGGGCGCTTGACCCGTGGCGCAACCGGCCGAGTGTCCGGATGCTGAGCGACGTCCTAATGCCGTAGCCACTGCGCCACGATCCCGATGACCTCGGCTTGATACTCCTGGCTCTTGGGATTGAGGTACTGCGGATCATCGTGGACGGCGAAGCCGTGCTGTGAACCGTCGATCTCCACCAGCTCGACGGGTGCGGTGAACTGAGCAACCGCGGCGCGTGAGCCGTCGATCGGCACCAGCGTGTCAGCGTTGCCGTGGACGATGAGGGTCGGCGTCTCGATCTCGCCGAGCACCTCGTTCGGCTTCAGCCAGAACACTTCGTTCAGGAGCGGGCGACCGTGATTGAGCGTCGGCGTGAACTGAATGGCGCCGGTCTCATTTAGCTCGCGGGCAGCCTCGTCGTTGATGACGTCGTTTGTCCAGTACGGTCGGGTGTCGATGGTTCGCTTCTTGTAGTCGAACTGCGGATTGAGCAGAACCAGCCGCGCCAGTTCGTCCGGGCGCTTGGCTGCGTAGTAGCCGCAGATGCCGCCGCCGAAGCTCGCGCCCAGGAGGCTCAGCTCGTCTGCGCCGGTGGCCTCTCGGAGGTGCGCCAGACTGACGCGGATGTCATTCAGGATGGTGGAAAGCGTCAGCTCCTGTTGTCGGCCCTCGCTCTCGCCATGACCACGAAGATCGAAGCGAAGCGAGGCGATTCCAGCGTCAACCAGACCCGCCGCTAGGCGAGTGAAGAAGCCGCCCTCCTCGCGGGTGACGCCTCCGCCGTGCACCAGTAGGACGGCACGCGCCACTGGCTGCTCGGGAATGACGAGGGTGGCTGCAAGGTAGAGGCCGTCGAGTGTGCGGATTCGGGTGGTGGCGCTGGCTGAGGGCACCAAATCAGTGAAGCAGAGGCGCGCACCCGCGACCAGGCGGCGCTCAGACGAGAGCGCAGAGCTGCATCACAGCGCAAATTTCGCCCCGTGCCGCCCGCCCCGGCCGTACTGGGGCTGGGGAGGCCATTCGGGCGCGTGTCGGCCGGTAAGCCCCCGTTCCGGGCGCAGGTGGGCAATGTAGTGCGTTCTACAACAGGAAACTTGGTGCCACGGCCGGTGTCATTCAAAGCGCGCAGCCAGTGTCTCGGTATGTCGCATCGGTCATCGCCGCGCCCGACGCGCCGCCCGATCGGACGATTGAGTCCGACATGCAGGTGTCATTAACTAGGGACGGTTCTTCGGAACCACAATGCCTCCGCCGGAGCGACCGCTGCCATCCCCCAGCAGTCGGTCGCCTGCGGACGGCAGCTCGTCGGTGTCCTGCGGCCGTTCCCGTAAGCGCACCAGCGATCACCGGCCGCTCGCACCGAGGAGGAACGATGTCCACACCCGATGGAGGCAAGGAGATTACCCTTGCCATCCGTATCGACACCGCCAGGTACGCCCAGCTCACCTGAATTGCCGAACTGCGCGGCAGCAGCTTGAAGCAGGAATGCTTCAAGGCCGTCGATGCCTATATCGAAGCCGCCAAGCAGGATCCCGACCTGATGGCCAGGGCCAGCGCCGCCCGTGCGGCCATGGAGGAAGAGGGCCCGCGCCCGGCAGGCAGCGATCGACAACCTGTTCATCGCCTCGCCGCCACCACCGCCAGCTCAAGACGAGCCGGATGTGACGGAAGCCGAGACCGACGGCACGCGTCGCCCACGCGGACGCCGCGGTCAACAGGCAGGGGAGCGGTTGGACAGCTGAGCCGCGCTCAGAGCCTCTGGTGAACGGCCGGTCGGATAGCAATCGATGAAACTCCTCGTTGCTATCCGACCGGCTTACCGCCAAAACACTTTCTGAGCTTTAGAAATTGATCTTTATATGTGGTTTTCATATGATAGAACTTTTATGACTGAAGAGCAATTCAATAACCAATTTACAAAGCTCTACGCTTATATGGGACAAGCGCTTTAACAAAATCGAAGCCGAGCTTGGAAACAAAGCTAATAAGGGCGAGAGTGATGGCATCTATGACAAGCTAGATGAAATAATTGGCCGTTTCGACGACGAGGAAACCGAACGCGTCGCGATTATGGCGCAGCTGCAACGGCACGAGCGTTGGCATCGCCAGGAAGCCGAGCATACAGGCTTGACGCTGCAGCCTGATGCGTAGGCGACTGTTGCTAGATCATATCTTTCGATGCTCTCTGACGGAGCCTCCTATTGACCTATTAGATATACCAACTGGTCGGATTACATTCCCTTGGAACATGTCGGTGGCTCATGCGAAGATGCAGCAAACGGGATCGCGCCCGGTGGTGCAGCACGCAGACGTAGATGCTTGCTGGAAACGGAAAGGTGGGCAATCGTAGATATGACGGTAGGCGCAACAGAGTACACACCTCCCAGCGGGAGGGAGATAGGTGACCGACAGAACAGCAGAGACGCACTGCGCCTGCTCTTAGCGCAGCGAAAGCTGTATTCTCAGTCGAAGCGCTGGCTGGCTCTCCGCTGGCTCGGCATGTTGGTGATTGCGCTAGCTGCACCGCCCATTGCTGTCATTTGGCCCAACCTGGCGGTCGTCGCCGGGGCAGTCGCGGGTGGCTGGATATTTATCGGTCGCACGGCGCTCTTCCAGCTTGAGCAAAAAACGGTCGAACGTGCGGCATCGGTACAGGAAAGATTCGATTTCACGGTCTTCGGCATGCCTACGACTGGAATTCGCTCAACCCTGCCCTCGCTGGAGGATATCGCAAGCCTTGCGGGGCCTGACGGAAAAATAGCTGAACGCGCCAGGAAAGGAAATCTTAACGATTGGTATCCGATTGATGTCAATCAGTCCGGCCTCAAGACAGTTGCGGTATGTCAGCGCGCGAATGCGTCGTATTCGGATCGTCTGCTTAATATGACTGCCAGGGTTTGGGTGGTCACATTGACAGTTTGGATCGTTGTGCTGATAGTTGCGAGCCTCGTTCTGAAACTGTCTCTGTCAGCGTTCTTGCTCGGCGCGATGCTGCCACTGCTGCCAGCTTTTCTTGATGTTTGGGAATATTGGAGAAGCATTCGTCGCGCAGCTAAGGATCGGCGAGACTTAGCAACTACAGTTGAAACCAGATTGGGTGGCAGCAATCCGCCGGTCGATTCGCAAGATCTGCTGGTATGGCAGGAGCGAATCTTCGATCTCCGTAGAAACGCGCCACAGGTGCCCGACTTCATATACAAGATCACACGGAAGCGGAACGAGGCGGCGATGCACACAGCCGCTGACCAACTTAACCAGGCATGAATAGAAAGATGTAGATAGATATGGCACTGACAACAGCGCAGGCGTTCAATGATTTTTATGCGGCAATCAAGGAGGACGAAAGTGTTACGCTTCGAGTTAAGGAGCGCAAGGAAAAAGTTGTTGATGTTCTGAAGATAGCTTTCCCGGCGACCTCGACAATGCGGTATCAGTCGACAAAGGTGATCGGCTCATTGGGGCGTCACACGGCGAGCAAGCCGTTCGAGGATATCGATCTGCTGGTTCACCTTGCTGTGGATAGTGATCTGTGGGCGAGCAAGTATCAGTACGATTCAAGCGAATTTCTTTACCGTGTGCGTAATAGCCTCAATGCTACGTCAGCGGTGAAGAAAGTGGGCGCTCGTGGGCAGGCTGTTCGGCTTTTCTACTCGGATGGATTAGAGGTGGATGTCGCCGCAGTTATCAAATATACATCCGGTGCGTACGGCATACCTGATGGCTCAGGGAACTGGCTAACGACCAATCCGATTGAGCATGAGCAGTACATGAATAGGCGTAATAGTGAGCTTGGGGGAAATCTTAAAAGGTTCGTCGTGATTGCAAAACAGTGGAACAGAGCGCACAGCTCGCGTTTGTCGTCATTTCACATGGAGATGATGGCGGCTCGCTCATTCTCGTCTTTGGGCGACAATCGTAGAAAGGCGCTGCGTGTATTTTTCGAATATAATCAGTACAATCTCAGCGTTCAAGATCCAGCTGGGTATGGCGGCGATTTATCGAGCTACCTTACCTCTACTGCTCGTGATGCGGTAAACACTTCCTTGGGGGCTGCGCGAGATCGTGCTGATCTCGCTCTTGCTGCTGAAGACCGTGGTGACCATAAGGAATCGATCAGGCAATGGGGTATCGTACTTGGCTCTCGGTTTCCCAGCTACGGCTAGAATTTTATCCCCTACCTCGTAGTCAGGGCGTTAGTGTTCGGAAAAAGTCCATAAGCTGTTCATGTACGAGTCGGTATGGATCGCGACCCTCGTCTACGAGCCGCGCCATCTCTATGAGAGAGTCGTCATCCAAGAAGACAATAACTTTCTTCTGGCGGATCCAGGCTTTCCTCCGCGCGGCGAGAGCCTGATCGTTCGGACCCTTTCGAGAAACAAGTAACCCGAACATGCGGAACGCTTCCGGCCACAGATACTCATCTAGCTGGCGAACCTGCGGTGGACTGATACTGTCTGCGTAATTCTTGAACTCCGCCACAACAAAATGAGTCTTATATGTAGTGCGGACTTGAGACCAGGGAGAGTCCGTATAGGGGATATCGAAATGGCGTCCACTATATCGAGATCATCGTCAGTGCGATTCTGGAGTACGGGAGGATCCAGGTACTGCACGTAGATCTCTGTCAGGAGCTTTGCGGCTGTGTCCTCGTATAGTTTCCACTTATCCCGCCCGGGTGGGATGGCAGCAAGATCTGCCGCAACACGGCTTTCCAGTGTTGCGATTGGCGGTTCTTCCGGTTCGCTAAGTAGGTCGTTGAGATTTCTATCCTGTGCTTTCTTCGCGACTAATGATGCAATATCAGTATGAACTGATAAAAGGTGCTGGACATAGGCCCGATCCCACAAAATTACGCCATGCACATGCAGAATTGCGTCGAACGCGCGGGTGAGATCAGCTGAAGTAATGAGCAGAACGTTTGCTTCCGGGAATTGTTCGCGAAGCCGGGTGGTAGCGTTAACGGTGTGTCGCGCTTGAGAGTTGGCAGTCCGAGCATGGCGCCAATGTTTGATGATTACAAACGTTTGCTCATGATTGGGAGAACTTGCAACTACATCGACTCCGCTATCAAAGCCTTTGCGGCCGGGTGTTGGCTGTGAGGTTACCTTGTACGATTCGCGCCGTAGCAGCATGATGGCAAGCGCTTCAAAGGTTTGCCAATCCAACGAATCGAGATCCAGCAAGTCGGCCCTCCGTGTCTGTTGCCTGGCTCGTCGTTGGCTCGGAGCGCGCGCCAGACGACGAACGTCCTCGGTGAGCCTACGGCGTGGGGCAGTGTGGTGGCGAAACATGCACGGGCGTCTGCTATCTATTCCTCCCCTGCGTATCCCGCATCCTTACCCCACGCTCTCGCAGCCGGTTCCACACCGTCCCGTGATCAACCCCGAGCTTCTCGCCGATCCTGACCAGCGACCATCGCTGCTCGACGTACAGCCGCACGGCCTCCTCGATTTGCTCCTCTGACAGCCCCTGCCGCCGCATCTCTACGCCCATCCGCTTGAGATGGTTGCTCACGGTGCTCCGGTCGATCCCAAACTTCGTTGCCAGCTCGTACACCGTCATGCCGCTGCGGTAGTCCTCTGCCAGCGATGTCCGCTCCTCCTCGGACAGCCGGCGGATCCGCTTCGGTGAGGCGGTAGTCAAACCCCGAGGTGACACCCGTCTCGTACATCACACTCGGCGTCGGCCACCAACTGCACAAGTGCCTGACCAGGGGTTTCATTGTTTGACTGCGACCTCAGGAAGCCCACTCACTGACGAAGCCGCAGGTCATCGACCTGCAGCTTCGTCGTTCTGTGGCATGTGCGAGCAACATCTCGGTGGTTGCGTGTGTTGTTCGTCGTCGAGCCGTCCAGGGCTTCATGGTCGGCGCGCTTTCGGGCAGGTGGTAAACGCTCGCCGGGCCGAGCAATTGGCGCAACTCGGATCCTAGGACCGATTCCGGGCACGGCCGCGTTCACCGATCAGCGGCCAGCACTGCTGCGATGCCTTCTTGCAGGTCCTTGACGAAATACTCGGGGACCTCCAGCGACGGGAAATGGCCCCCGGTTTCGGGCGACCTCCATCGGACGATCTGTCGGTATCGCTCCTGTGCCCAAGGGCGCGGACACTTCTCGATGTCGCGGGGGTACATAGTGAGGGCCGAGGGGACGTCGACCCGAAGTTCGGGGTCGAGCGAGTTGTGGCTCTCGTAGTAGATGCGGGCCGACGACGCGCCCGTCCGCGTCAGCCAATACAGGGTGACGTCGTCGAGAACGCGGTCTCTGGAAATCGTCTCGAATGGGCTGTCTTCGGTATCGCTCCACTCGGCGAACTTGTCGAGGATCCACGCGAGTAGCCCGACCGGTGAGTCGACGAGCGAGTAGCCGATGGTCTGCGGTCGGGTCGCCTGCTGCTTCGCGTATGCCGCGCGGTGGCGCGTCGACGATCCGCTCCAGAAATCGCGGGTTTCCTCGGTCCATTCGCGCTCGACCGCCGTCAGCCCGTCCGTTGTCAACCCGGGCGGCGCCTCCGCGAATGTCGTGTGGATGCCGAGAACATGCGCCGGGAACCTGCCGCCGAGAACCGTGGTGATATTGCCTCCCCAGTCGCCGCCATGGGCTGCGAACTTGCTGTAGCCGAGCCTTCCCATCAGTTCCACCCATGCGGCCGCGATCTTTTCGGTTCCCCACCCGGTGGTGGCCGGTTTGTCGCTGTAACCGAAGCCTGGCAACGACGGAACCACGACGTGGAACGCCGGCGCGTCTGCGTCTTTCGGATCTGCCAGCTCGTCTACTACATCGATGAACCGAGCGATGCTGTCCGGCCAGCCGTGCGTCAAGATCAGAGGAGTGGCGTCTGCGCGCGCGGATCGGCGGTGCAGGAAGTGGATTCCCAGATCGTCGATGGTCGTGCGGAACTGGCCGATCCGGTTGAGACGCTCTTCGAACGACCGCCAGTTGTACTCGGTGCGCCAATAGTTCACGACGTCGACGAGGTCGGCGAGAGGAACGCCCTGGTCCCAGCGGCGAGGATCGGGGGCGGCGCGATAGACGGTCTCGGCCTCCGGTAGCCGCGCCGCGGCAAGTCGCGCGCGCAGATCGTCGAGGTCGGCGTCACTCGCGTGGGCTTCGAATGCTTGCACGCCGACGGGGTCGGGCGGGAAAACCGGATCGAGGTGGCCGAGTGCGGGCATGAGACCTCCTGGTCATCGCGGAACCGGCTACGGCATATCGAGAACCGGCTAAGACGGTTCTAACATGGCTCGGCATCAGCCTGCAACCAGCTAAGGTGGTTCCATGCCTGCTGGGCCTCCCGAATTTCGCCTCGGTAACGTGCTGGCGACCAGCTTCACGGGGACTCTGTCGGAGCGTCATGGCGTCCCGGTGGAACGCATTCCCACGCCGCAGCGACTGGTCGACTGGCTGGTCGTGAGCGGCCTGGCCGTGGACTCCTGCACCACCGCTCAGCTCGAACTCGCCCGGGAACTGAGGGAATCGATTCACGTCGCCGCGACAGCGGCCGCGATTCATGCCCCTCTGCCCGCGTCTGCTGTCCAAGTCATCAATGACCGCAGCATGGCGGGGCGGGCGGCGGCCATCCTGACGCCCGAGGGCAGTCGTCAATGGCGACTCGGCTCGGCTTCCTGCGTAGAAGATGCCCTAGGCGTGATCGCCGCCGACGCGATCAGCATCATCGCAGGCGAACGCGACGGAAAATTGGCCTTGTGCGCATCGCCGACCTGCCGAGCCGCCTTCTTCGACACCAGTCAGAGTCGCACGCGCAAATGGTGCGACATGAACACGTGCGGGAATCGTCAGAAGAAGGCGCGCTTCAATGCCAACCAGCGCAAGAACAAAGGCTGACCATGGTCAACGGGGAGAGCTGCCCGGCGGCTCAAGCAGTGGCGCTACGCAGGGCGAACCAGCCGGTGCCGGGGTCGGCGAAGCCGTGGTACATCAGGCGGACTCGCTGGTCCACCTCGAAGAGGCGGTAGACCGCGAGCATGGCGCGGGCCGTCGCTTCCTGCTGGAAGTCGTCGATGCGGCGGTAGCCGATGGGATGTTCGGGGAGCAGCGCCAGGCGGGTCAGTTCGGTGGGATCGGTGATGTCCAAGCCGATCGGCGCGGCGTCGGTGATGAGGTGGTCGTGCAGGATGTCGTGGACCTGATGGGGGTCGGGGCGGCCGGTACGGAACTCGTGCAGTTCGGGACGTAGCCCTGGGTCCCCGGCTGCCGGTTCGTTCTCGACCAGGTCGATCACCTCGGCGTCGGGGGTCGGTGCGCCGGTGTCGGTGGACAGCGGGGTCTGCTCGAGTAGGTGCAGCATGTTGCCACCCGGGATCAGCGGCTCCAGTGCGAGGAACAGCGTCACCGTTGGGCAAAGGCAACCTGGGCCGACCAGGCAGACGCGCAGATGGAACGAGTCGGGCATGCGGCCCTCCTGCATGGGGCGGACCGGATGCACCGGCCCTCGCTGGATCGGGACTTCGAGTTACGCCGATCGTGAAGCTGCCGCGGCGCTTCGACGGTCGACCGTGCCGCAATTCTCCAGTCTAGGAGCCGGGCACAGCTCGCGCACCGCCATCACCCGCTTTCGTCAGCGGATCCGCAGAGCGCCCGCGATGTCCTCGGATTCGGCCGGAAAGCTGCCGGCCGTCAGCCGGAAAGATGGCAGAGCGCGAGGGCTTTGCTACGCATGGCCCCGAGGCTGATCTTGTCGCCTCCGGCGCCGGTGGCGCGAACGGGTTCGATGCTCGCGATTCCGGCGGTGGAGGCGTTGTCGTTCAACGCGTAGGCGGTGCCGTCGGGGGCGATGAACACGGCGAGGTCACCGGGCCGGCATTCCAGGGTGCCGTGGTCGACGGTGAGCGGCCACAGGTAGCCCAGATTCTCGCTACTGATCGCCTGACTGCTGGAAGTCGGCGTCGGGAGGGGTGACGGAACCGGGTGCGCGGGGTTCTTCGGACCTGACCCGCCACCGCATGCGGAGGTCGCCAACGTGCCTGCGATGAGACCGGTGACCAGCATTCGCCGGAGATTCCTGCGGCGAGTATCGAGATCAACGCGCTTTTCCGACACGGACATCCGTGTATTCCCCCTTTGCGTCGCGCCGACTCGAGGCGCTCGGAACGCAGCCTACCGGCGGAAACCGACGCAGCGCCAGGGATGCGGCGCGGTGGGCGGAGTCGAATCTCAGTTGATCTTGATCTCGACCGGCGGGGCCGCCAGGTGCGGGTAGTCGGTTGTCACGTCGACCTGTACGCGGCCGGGGCCGGTGGGCAGGGCGGCGAAGACCGTTCCCGGTGGCTGGTTCCCAGCCGTGTCGTCGCGGATGGGGACGGCCACGGTGCCCGCGGCGCCGGTGTCGAGGTTGCGCCAGTTGGCGAACGCGGTGAAGGCGCACGGCGTGTCCACCGGGGTCTGATTGGCGAAGCTGATGCCGAAACGGGCCGCACCGGGTGTTCCGGTGGGCGAGGAGACGCCTGCCCGGCCTTCGCCGTAGCAGATATCGCCGAAGGTGTAGACCACTCCGATTTTCACGAACGCGGGTTCATCCGCCGTCGCCGGGGCCGCCGACGCGGCGAACCCGCCGATGCACAGCGCCGCGACCAGGGCGCTTCGTCCCGCCGGCTGTCTGCCCAGCACTGTCGATCACGCTCCTTCTTCGTCGAATCGAGCACTCTCGGACGGCCATTGTGCCCCGCCCGGGACCGTTCGCGGTCCGATTCCCGCGCATCGTCGCCGCGGTATGCGCGGAACCGTGACCGGCCTAGCATCGGTACGTGGAGCGAGGATCGTTGCTGAAAGCGCGGGCGGGCGGGAAACTGCACGGCGGTAATCACGGCATCGCGCCGGAAGACGTGGTGGCCGCGCAGCGGGCCCGCCTGCTGGTGGCGATGATCGAGGCGGCCGCGGACAGGGGCTACGCGGCGGCGACGGTGGCCGACGTGCTGAAACGGGCCGAGGTGTCGCGGATGACCTTCTATCAGCATTTCGCGAACAAGGAGGCGTGCTTCCTCGCCGCCTACGACATGGCCGTGGAGATCGTGATGACCCGGATCGCGGGAGCGCTCGCGGCCGACGGAACGCCGCTGGAGCGGATAGACCGCGCACTCGACGCGTATTTCTCCACCCTCGCGCAGGAACCGCAGGTCGCGAAGGTCTTTCTGGTGGAGGTGTACGCGGCGGGCAGGTCCGTGCTGGAGCGGCGGCTGGTGGCCCAGGCCGCTCTGGTGGACGGATTCGCCGCGGCGCTCGGCGCGGCCCGGCCGCATCAGCGGCTGGCGGGCGAGGCGGTGATCGGCGCGGTCGTCTCCTTGGCGACCAACCGCGTCGTCGCGGGCGACTTCGCCGCGCTGCCCGGGTTGCGCGAGCCGCTGATGTCGTCGTTGATCAGGAATCTGGTGTGAGACCGGACAGTCGCGCGGCGACCGCGGGCAACCGATCGAGCATCGCCACGGTGAAATCGCCGAGCAGCGCGATCAACCCGTCCCGGTCGACGTCGAGTCCGCCGTCCAGCCAGACCATGACCAGTTCGGCCGCGCCGCCGGTGATCAGCTGGGAGGTCGCGGCGATGGCGGTGTCCTGCCCTTCGGGCAATTCGAGCACCAGCCGCGTCTGCTCGATGATGACGTCGGCGACCTGCCGCATGCCCGCGAACCTGCTGCGCATGAGCGCCTCGTCGCCGTAGGTCTGGGCGAAGGCCACCTTCGCCCGCCGCGGATCGTCGGTGAGTTCGACGATGAGGGCCGCGACCCCGGCGCGGATCCGGTCGGCGGGCGCGCCCGCGGTCTCGGCGATGGCGGCCTTCGCCCGGTCGAGCGCCGCCTGCTGGATCTCCACCAGCACGCCGGAGGCGAGCGCGTCGCGGTCGGGAAACGCTTCGTAGAAGAAGCGCGGGCCGACTTTGGCCTGTTCGCAGACCCCGCGCACGGTCAACGCCGACAGTCCCTGGGTGCCGATGATGTCTAGGGCGGCGTCGAGCAACCGCCTGCGCCGGTCCTCACGGCGCTCGGCCGTGGAGGCTCCGCGGTAGGTGCCGCTGACGGTTCGGGTCACCACGCAAGCTTGGCACAGCCAAAATTGGGAAACAAACGTTTACGGAAACGTATGTTTCCTCTATCGTCGGACTACCGCAGTGTCGCGAAGGGAAGACGGTCATGAGTCTGCTTGTGCCCCAGTCGTTCGATGAGGTCTCCGGCACGATCCGCCGAGCGCGGACCACCTGGGCGTGGCATGCGCAGCGGGCGGCCGCGCGGGCGGTCGCGCATTACCCGGCGCCGGTGCGGCCGCTGGCCGATCCGCCGCAGGGTAGCGGACTGAAACCGGTGCTCGGCGACTTCGGGCTTCCCGGTATCGGGTACACCGTGCACGCCTTGGCCGATCCGATCGGATTCGCGCGCACCCGCTTCGATCGCTTCGGTCCGGTGCAGTGGTTCGGCATGCTCGGCAGGCGGATGGTCACCTTCGGCAGCCCGGAGGGGTACGAGGCGGTGATGCTGGACCGGAACAAGGTGTTGTCCGCGCAACGCGGCTGGGAGTGGCTGATCGGCCCGTTCTTCCGCGGCGGCTTGCTGCTGCGCGATTTCGACGACCACCTCTTCCACCGGCGCGTCATGCAGCAGGCTTTCACGCGGCCGCGGTTGATCGGCTACCTCGACATGACCACGCCGCGGATCACCCGCGGCATCGCGCAGTGGGAGCCGGCCGACGACTTCCGCGTCTACCTTGCGATCAAGAAGCTGCTGCTCCAGCAGGCCACCGAGGTCTTCGCGGGCGCGGAACCCAGTGCGGACGCCGCACGGCTGGAGCGCGCCTTCGAGGACGCGGTGCGCGGTGGAGCGGCGCTGATCCGGGCGAACGTGCCGGGCGGGGTGTGGGCCCGCGGCGTGCGCGGGCGCCGGGTGCTGGAGGAGCACTTCCGCCGCGAGCTGCCCGCCAAGCGCGCGGGCGGCGGCAACGATCTGTTCAGCGTGCTGTGCCGGGCGAGCACCGCGGAGGGCGAGTCCTTCACCGACGACGAGGTGGTCGAGCACATGATCTTCGTGATGATGGCCGCTCACGACACCAGCACCATCGCGGCGTCCATGCTCGTCTACGAGCTGGGCAGGCATCCGGAATGGCAGGAGCGGCTGCGCGCGGAATCCGTCGCGCTGGGCAAGCCCGCGCTGGACTACGACGACCTCGACCGCCTGCCCTCGCTCGACCTCGCGTTCAAGGAGGCGCTGCGGGTCTACTCGCCGGTGGCTCAGCAAGTTCGCGAAACCATCGCCGACACCGACATCCTCGGGTACTACCTGCCGAAGGGGACGTTCATCCTGTGCGGGACGTACGGGCTCATGCGCAACGAGGAGTACTGGCACGACGCCGACACATTCGATCCGGAACGTTTCGCCGACCACCGCCGTGAGGACAGATCGCACCGCTTCGCGTGGGCGCCCTTCGGCGGCGGGGCGCACAAGTGCATCGGCCTCTACTTCGGCGGCATGACGGTCAAAGCCGTGGTGCACCAGATGTTGTTGCGGTATCGCTGGAGCGTGCCGGACGGCTACGAGCTACCGCTGGTCGCCGGGACCGGACCGGTGCCCGCCGACGGCCTGCCCCTCCGGTTGGAGCGGATCGGCCGATGAGAATCGTCGCCGACCGCATCGTGTGCGCGGGCCATGGCATGTGCGAAGCGCTGGCGCCGGATCTGTTCCGGGTCGGCGAGGACGGAATCGTCGTGCCCGCGGACACGGTCGCGCCGACCGAGCGGGAGCTGCTCGAGCTCGTCGTGGACAGTTGCCCGGTCCAAGCGCTGCGCCTGACCTGAGGTTTCCCGATTCGTTTTGCGTCGACGGCGCTGGGTACCGCGAACTGCGACGCTCTAGTCCATTCGACGCGAGAGGACCGGTGAGACCAGATGGCCACCTGCGAAACCTGCGGAAACGAGTACGACAAGACGTTCACCATCACCCGCGACGGCGAGTCCGCCACCTTCGACAGCTTCGAATGCGCGATCAACGCCATGGCGCCCACGTGCACGCACTGTTCCTGCCGCATCCTCGGCCACGGGGTGGAGGCGCGGGGAGAGTACTTCTGCTGCGCGCACTGCGCCCATGAAGCGGGTCACCCGGCCCTGGTCGATCACGTCTGAATCGCGCGACAGCGGCGATGCGGGAGCGATCACCCGCGCGGTACGTGGCTTCGCCGTACCTCGAGCCCGGCGGTTTCGGCCGCGTCGGCGAGTACCGCCTCGAGCATGGCCGGAGTGAGTCGTCCGGTGAAGGTGTTCTGCTGACTGACGTGATAGCAGCCGAAGAGGTGCAGCGGGTTCCGTTCGGCGTCGGTCGCGGCCAGTTCCACGTGCGCGCCGTGGCCGAAGCGCGGCCGCGGGCGCGGCACCATCCAGCCCGCCCGTGCCAGTACCGGGAGCAAGGCTTGCCAGCCGAACGCGCCGAGTACCACCACCGACCGGACGGTGGGCGTCAGCAACCGCAATTCGGTGTCCAACCAGTGGCCGCAGCGATCCCGTTCCTCCGGCGTCGGCTTGTTGTCCGGTGGCGCGCAATGCACCGGAGCGGTGATCCGCACACCGTCGAGCCGCAGGCCGTCGTCGAGGCTGATCGCGGTCGGCTGGTTGGCGAGACCGACCGCGTGCAGCGCCGCGTAGAGCACGTCGCCACTACGGTCGCCGGTGAACATCCGTCCGGTCCGGTTGCCGCCGTGCGCGGCCGGCGCGAGTCCGACGATCAGCATCCGCGCGTCCGCCGGGCCGAAGCCGGGGACCGGGCGGCCCCAATAGGTCTGGTCGCGGAAGGCGGCGCGCTTCTGTCGCGCGACGAGCTCTCGCCAGGCGACCAGACGCGGGCAGGCGAAGCAGTCGGCGACCGCCGCGTCGAGTTCGGCGATGGTCCGGCACATGTCAGCACCGGTTGTTCGGGTCGGCGGCGTGCTCGCACGGCCGGCGGGCGTGCCCGGGCGCGGCGCGGCGGTGCCGGTCGGAGATCGGCGTCTCGTTCATCAGAACTCCGTTCGGGGCTGCCCGAGGGGCGAACCGGACGATCATGCCCACTATGCATCAGCGCGACCCGCCGGTGCTGTCGGCAGCCGATCGCCTCCGTCCGGACCGTACCGCTTCGGACATCTGTCCAGTTCAGCGGGGTGATCGCCCGGCCGTCGGGGACGATGTGTGATCGGTACCACCCGGTCCGTGTTGGTAGCATGGCGATTCCGACCGACCGGACGCGGTGGTTCACCTCCGGCTTTCTCCGAAAGAGTCTTTCCATGCAGTTTGAAATCGTCGAGCGGGACGAGACGTGGGTTGCCGGGCTGCCGGTGCGCAGCCCCAAACGTGCGCTCGGGGAACTGCGTGACCGTGACCTGGAGGCCGCCTGGGCCGCGGTGTTGCACCAGGAACTCGGCGGCCCGCTGGCCAGCGCCTACACCGATTACACCGGCGAGCTGGGCACTTACAACACACAGATCGTCGGCTATCAGTGCGCGTCGTTCGACGAGGTCACCCGCGGGCACCTGGTCGCTCGGCTGCCGGGCGGGGCCTACGCCCGGTTCTCCTCGGTCGGCAACTTCCCGCAGGTGATGACCGACCTGTGGACGCAGATCGCCTATGCCGAGGAGCACAACCAGATCAAACGGACCTACACCGGCGATTTCGAGTGCTATCCGCACGCCTACAAGATCGATCTGTACCTGGCGGTCGACGCGCGATGAGCTATGCGATCGTGGTGCGCGCCGAGGCGATCTACGGCGGGCTGGTGGTGCCGCGGGTGCGCCCGAGTTTCAAGGTCAGCAACAGCGACCTGATCGATTTCCTCAAGGACCGGCTGCGCGACCGGGCCGGCGAGGACCATCCGATGTACACGGTGTACGTGCCGGATCCGGCCGGGAACTACAACGCGGTGGTCTGCTTCGAGTACCCGTCACCGGACGCTGTCCCGGTGGGTGACGTCTTGGTGCGGGTGCCGAAAGGCGTTTATGCCCGTTTCGCACCGAATGGCGACTATCACGATCCCGTCGAGGACGTCTGGGCGCAGGTAGATGACGCGACGGCGTCCGCCGAGATAACCCGGGCTTACCGGGAGGAGATCGAGATCTGGCACGGGCCGGAGTCGGTCGAGTTGTTCATTTCCATCCTCGTATAGCTTGCTAAATAGTAACTACGCCCGAACCGACTGGTCTCCCCGTTATTTCCGATTGCGATTGCGCCGGGTTTGACCTGCAAAAACATTGCATGTACCGCAGAGTTTTCGGAAGATTAGCCGGACGGCTGGTCAATTCCTGTCCGATGACGGATACTGCCCTGGGCAACTTCGTCTCGGCTCGGGGCCGTGGGGGGCTGCATCGGGCTGGACTATCGCGCAGGGCAGCGCGGCGATGGAGTGGAACACCATGACTGTGGATCTGATTGCAGTCGTGCCGAGGAACTCCCGTGGACGGGGAGTGCAACGGTATTACGACGCGCAATCCGAGTGTGCGTTCTTTGTCTCCGAACCGAGTGGTCAGCCGGAACTCTGGCACCGGTATCTGAACGGGGCGCGCGACGTTTACCGGCGATTCGGAGTCGAACAGGCGCTCGAATACGACGCCGTCGCCGACGGTGCGTCGACGTCACTGTTCTTCGCCGCGCTCGACGCCGACGGCGACATGGTCGCCGGAACGCGGATACAAGGGCCGTACACCGACGCGCGGCAGGCGCACGCGCTGGTGGAGTGGGCCGGTCATCCGGGCGCGGAGGACTTGCGGCGGATGATCGCCGACCGGATACCGCACGGCGTGGTCGAGGCCAAGGGGGCATGGGTCGCCCGCGACGCGGCCCACCGGTCCGAACTCGGTGCCGCGATCTCGCGCACCGTGCTGCACGGCGCGCGTCTGCTCGGCGCGCGGTACGGCTTCGCGACGGTGGCCTCCTTCACCGTGTCCCGGCACGAGGCGTGCGGTGCGGTCGCGGCCGAGCGCATCCCGGCGGTGCCGTATCCGGACGAGCGCTACCGAACTGTTCCGCTGTGGTGGGACACGCGAAGCTATGGCGCGTTCGCCGAGGAATCCCAGCGGTCCGCGACGCGAGCCGAGCAGGACGCGCTCGGCTTGCCCACCGCCCGTCCGTTCGACACGCGGTGCGGGGCAGGCCGGGCGACGGAGGGCCGGCGCGGCCATGGGCGATGACCGGAACCGAGTGGCGGAATACCGGCCGCTGATCCTCGACCCGGCCGATCCGGCGGATGCGCGGACGCTCGCGGGCCTGCGCGACGACCCGCATGTCGAGTTCCGTGACCTGCGTGTGTCGTTGCGCGCCGAGCGTCACAAGATGGTCGCCGCGCCGAATTTTCCGGAAGGGCCCGAAGCGGATCGCTGGATCTACTATCCGTGGCGCGCCGCGGTGGTCGGATTGCCGGGGCCGCGTACTTTCCGGTCGATTCGGCTGGATCGCAATCGGAACAAACTGACCGGAGCCGAACAGGAACGTCTGGCCGAAGGCATCATCGGGGTAATCGGACAAAGCGCGGGAAACGCGATCGCGCAACTGCTCGCACTCGAGGGCGTTTGCGGCGGGCTGCGCTTGGCCGATCTGGACGAAATCGAATTGTCGAATCTCAACCGGGTGGCGGGAACGCTGTTCGACGTCGGCGTCAACAAAGCGGTGGTGACCGCCCGCCGTATCGCCGAGTTGGATCCCTATCTTCCGGTGGAGATCTTCGCGGCCGGTGTCGACGAGAATTCGGCGGATGAATTCTTGGACGGCCTCGCGATAGTGGTCGAGGAATGCGATTCTCTCGATATGAAACTGGTGATTCGCGAGGCGGCGGCTCGGCATCGCATTCCGGTGCTGATGGAAACCAGTGACCGCGGTTTGCTGGACGTCGAGCGTTTCGATCTCGAACCGGGGCGTCCGGCGTTTCACGGATTGCTCGGCAAGGTTCGCGCGCGGGATCTGCGCGGGCTGACCTCGCGCGAGAAGGCGCCGTTCGTGGTGAAGCTGCTCGGCGCGGCCGGCCTGTCACCGAGGCTGGGGGCGAGCCTGGTCGAAGTCGGCGAGACGGTGACCAGCTGGCCGCAGCTTGCCGGTGACGTCACCCTCGGCGCCGCGAGCGTGGTCGCCGCGGTACGGCGCATCGGACTGGGGATGAAGCTGGCTTCCGGTCGCGTCCGGGTCGATGTGGAGCGGCATCTCGACGAGCTGGCCGACCCTCCGCCGAACGACGAGCCGGTGTGGGCCGAGGCGCCGCCCGAGCCGGTCGCCGGCCCCGTCGAAAGCGTCCTGGCCTGCGCCCAACGGGCGCCGTCCGGGGGAAACATGCAGCCGTGGTCGCTGCGCGCCGAGGCAGGGGAGATCTCCATCGAACTGGCGCCGCAGCACAGCACGGCGATGGACATCGGCTATCGCGGCAGCGCCGTCGCGCTCGGCGCGGCCGTGTACAACGCGCGGGTCGCCGCCGCCGCGCACGGGATTCTCGGGCCGCACGAGTTCATCGAGGGCCCGCCGGCGTCCGGTCGTCTCCTCGCCCGCCTGCGACTGGGAGACGGCCGCACTGCCGAACTGGCCGCCGACTATCCCGCGGTGCTGCGCCGCGAGACCAACCGAAGGATCGGCACCGGGGCCGGGCCTGCCGACGGCGTACTCGACACGCTCACAGCGGTCGCCGAATCGGCCGGGGCGCACCTGCGCGCGGTCGTGGATCGGCGGGACATCGAAGAAGCTGCACGTTTGCTGGGCGATTCCGATCGAATCCGCTATCTCACGCCGCGCTTATACGAGGAAATGCTCGCCGAGATCCGTTGGGCCTCCGACGACGACCCGGAGACCGGAATCGACGCGCGCAGCCTGGAGCTGACCGACGACGAGTGGGCGGCATTCGAGATCACCGCCCGCGCCGACGTCATGGCGCAGTTGCGGTCCTGGGCGGGCGGTTCGGCGCTGGGCAAATACACCGGTGACCGGGTGCGCTCCAGCTCCGCCATTCTGGCGGTGACATTCGACGGGATCGACCCGCGTTTGAGCGACTACGCTGCGGCCGGAGCGGCGGTCGCGCGGGTTTGGGTGCAGGCCGAGCGCCTCGGATTGGGTGTGCAACCCATTTCCCCGGTATACCTCTACGCCCGACGCCATGGCGAACTTGCTGCGATTTCCCCCGACTTCGCGGATACACTAGCGTCACTTCAGGGCCGTTTCCTGGACCTGCTGGAAGTGCCTGAGCATGAGACCATGGCGTTGGTGCTTCGCCTGAGCTACGCCTCCGCCGCCACCGTACGCAGCAGGCGGCGTCCGGTGCTCGGTGTGGACACCAGTAGTTAGCGCGATCGGAGACAATGTGCCACGGCGGACACTCGACTCGTTGGTGACCCAGGTCGCCTCTGAGCTCATGGGTGTGGACGCCACGACCATGGTCGCCGCCACCGAACGCGTGCTCGCTCAACTGGTCGAGTACTTCGACGTGGATTTCAGCTACGTGCGGCACACCGACCGCGAATGCCGGGCAACCGTGCTCGTCGCGGAATGGCCGCACCGGCAGGACATTCCCGATCCCGACCCGCTCGGCGTGATCTACTTCGACGGGGCCGATCCCGTGTTCCGTGCGCTGGAGAACGCGACCGAGCCCATGGTCGCGCGCCCGACCCCGGAGTTCGCCGATTACCAGGAGACCGTCCGCCGCGGGTCCGGCATCGTGGGGGTGACCTCGGCCGCCGTGCCGTTGCTGTCGCGGGGCGAGCCGACCGGCGTGCTCGGCTTCGTCAAGTCCGGCGATCGCGAGTGGAGCACTCGCGAACTCAACGTGCTGAAAGCCATCGCGGCGCTGTTCGCGCAGCTGCAGGCGCGGGTGGTCGCCGAGGAACGTCTCCGATATATCGCGCTGCACGACGACCTGACCGGCCTGGCGAATCGGCGTGCGCTGCTCGAGCACATGGAGGAGCGATTACGCTCCGGCAGTCCCGGCCCGGTGGCCGCCTTCTTCCTCGACCTGGACCGCTTGAAAGCCCTCAACGATTTCCTCGGTCACACCGCCGGGGACAACTTCATCCGCACGTTGTCGACGCGTTTGCGGGAGAACCTGGACCCGAACGACATGATCGCCCGACTGGGCGGCGACGAATTCGTCATCGTGCCCGCCAAGCCCATGGACGCGGTGGCCGCCGAATACGAGGCGAACCGCATCCAGCAGTTGATCGCCCGGCGCGTCACCGTCGGCGGCGAGTCGGTCAGCCGGGGCGCGAGCGTCGGCGTAGCGCTCGGCTTCCCTGGTGAGACCACCGTCGCCGACGTGTTGCGCCGCGCCGACCACGCCTTGCTTTCGGCGAAATCGGGCGGTGGCAACGGCGTCGCGGTGTTCACCGACACCATGCGCGCGCAATTCGAACTCCAGGACGACGTGGAGCTGAACCTGCGCGGCGCGGTGTCGGACGGCTCGCTGCTGCTGCACTATCAGCCCGAGGTGGATCTGCGCACGGGCCGCATCGTGGCATTGGAGGCGCTGGTCCGCTGGCTGCACCCGACCAGGGGACTGCTGCCGCCCGCCGCGTTCGTCACCGTCGCCGAGGCCACCAACCTGGCCGGCGAGCTGGGGCGCTGGGTGATCCGTTCGGCGTGCGCGCAATTCGCCGAATGGCGCAGGCGCGGCCTGGCGGGCAACGTGGTGATGCGGATCAACGTGTCGCCGGTGCAGCTGGTCAGCCTCGACTTCGTCGAGCGCATCGAGGACATCCTTCGCCTGTTCGGCATCGATGGCAGCTCGGTCTGCCTGGAGATCACCGAGCACGTCGTGGTGCAGGACCTGGCCCGGACCCAGGTCACGCTGCGCGGACTGAAGCGGATGGGTGTGCAGATCGCCATCGATGACTTCGGCACCGGTTACAGCTCGCTGTCGCATCTGAAGGCGCTGCCCGTGGACGCGGTGAAGATCGATCGGGGGTTCGTGCAGCGGCTCGGCGCCAGCACCGACGATCTGGCCATCGTGAAATCCATCATCGGCCTGGCCGGCTCGTTCGGGCTCGGTGTCGTCGGCGAGGGCGTCGAGACGGCAGTCGCCGCGCGCACCCTGGTCGGTCTCGGCTGCTACCGCGCGCAGGGCTTCCTGATCGCCAAGCCGATGCCCGCCGAGCAGGTCGAAACGCACCTCACCGCGGGCCGTATACCGCTCGATCTGGATCTGCCCCGGGCCGGGCGCGGGTTGCCCGCGCACTGAGATCACGGCCGCAGCCGCCGGTTATCCGGGTCTTCCACGGCCGTTCACGCACCGTTGGGCACGGGTGCCCCGATGCGCTGCACGATCGGCCGCGTGCGCATAGTTCAGCTTGCGAACTTCTACGGCCCGCGTTCGGGTGGGCTGCGCACGGCGCTGCACCACCTGGGAGAGGGATACGTCGCCGCCGGACACGACGTGGTACTGATCGTGCCGGGTCCGCGCCGGTCGGAGGAGATCCTGCCCACCGGGGTCGCGCGGATCACGCTGCCCGCGTTGGCCATTCCGTGGACCGGTGGCTACCGTGCGGCTGATCCACGCCGGGTGGCCGATGTCCTGGACGGATTGCGGCCCGACGTGCTCGAGGTGTCCGACCGGCTGACACTGCGCGGCTTCGGCCGCTGGGCGCGGCGGCGCGACGTGACCGGCGTGATGATCTCGCACGAGCGGCTCGACCGGCTGCTCGGTCAGGTGCTGCCCGGTCCGCTGGCGCGGCGCTGCGCCGACGTGGCCAACCGGCACACCGCCGCCGACTACGACATGGTCGTGTGCACCACCGAGTTCGCCCGCGAGGAGTTCCTGCGCATCGGCGCGGCGAACGTGGAGCTGGTCCCGCTCGGGGTGGACCTCGAGCTGTTCAGCCCGCACCGGCGCGATCGCAGGCTGCGCGCCGACCTCGGCGTGCCGGGTCATCCGCTGCTGGTGCACTGCGGCCGGTTGTCGGTCGAGAAACGAGTGGATCGCAGCATCGAGGCGATCGGCGCGCTGCGGGAGGCGGGGGTCGAGGCGCGGTTGGTCGTCGCCGGGGACGGTCCGCGCCGGGACGCGCTGCAACGGCGCGCCCGCGCGTTGCCCCCGCTGCCGGGCGGGGTGCCCGCCGTGCACTTCACCGGCTTCATCTCCGAGCGCGCGATGGTCGCCAAGCTGCTCGCCACCGCGGACGTCTCGCTGGCGCCGGGCCCGCACGAGACCTTCGGTCTCGCGGCGCTGGAAGCGCTCGCCGCGGGCACACCCGTGGTGGCCAGCCGATCCTCCGCCTTGGCCGACATCGTGACCGCCGACTGCGGCGCGGTGGCCGCCGACCATCCCTCCGCGTTCGCGGCGGCGGTCAGCGACGTGCTGGCCATGCCGCAGGCCGGTCGCCGCCGCGCCGCCCGCAGCCGCGCCGAGCAGTTCACTTGGCCGCGAGCCGTCGCGGGCATGCTCGCGGTACTGGGGCGATAGCGGCGTACCGGTCGGCGACAGCCCACTGGACTACCCTGCGGAGAACCGATTCGGCGATTCGAGATGGGATGCGCGGTGCTGGGTAGAGGTCGTGGGCGAACGACGATGCGCGATGCGAAGGTTCTGGTCACGGGTGCGGCGAGCGGCATCGGCCGGGCCACCGCGCTGGCCGCCGCCGCGGACGGCGCCGAGCTGGTGCTCACCGATATCAATGCCGAGGGCCTGGACGCCACGGTGACCGACATCCGCGCCGCGGGCGGTCGCGTCGCCCTGGCGGAAGCGCTGGACATCACCGACTACGACGCGGTGCGCGCCTTCGCCGACCGGGCGCACGCCGAACTTGGCAGTCTGGACGTCGTTATGAACATCGCGGGCACCTCGGTGTGGGGGACCGTGGAGAACCTGGAGCACAAGCACTGGCGGCGCATGGTGGAGGTCAACCTGATGGGCCCGATCCACGTCATCGAGACCTTCGTGCCGCCCATGGTGCGCGCGGGCAAGGGCGGTGCGCTGGTCAACGTGTCGTCGGCGGCGGGGCTGCTCGCGCTGCCATGGCACGCGGCCTACAGCGCGGGCAAATACGGCATTCGCGGCGTGTCGGAGGTGCTGCGTTTCGATCTGGCGCAACACGGCATCACGGTGCACTTGGTGGCGCCGGGCGCGGTGAACACGCCGCTGGTGCAGAGCGTCGAGCTGGCCGGGGTGAACAAGGAGGACCTGAAGATCAAGCGGCTCACCGCGGCTTTCGCCGAGCACGCGGTGCCGCCGGAACGGGTGGCCGCGGCGATCTTGCGCGGGATCGAACGCAACCGGTTCCTGGTCTACAGCTCGTTCGACATCCGCTTCGGATATTGGTGGGCGCGCAAATTCGCGTTTCCCTACGAGTTCGTGATGCGGCGCACCAGTGCGCGTTTCAGCAGGCTGCTGGCTTCGACGGGCAGTTGAGCTGTACGTCGAGCACGCGGGCGCCCGGACCCTCGGCGCCGAGCCGGTCGTGCTCGTTGACCAGGCGGCAGCTGCCCAGCGACAGGCAGCCGCAGCCGATGCAGCCGGTGAGGCTGTCGCGCAGGCGGATCAGCTGAGTGATCCGGTCGTCGAGATCGGCGCGCCAGACGGTGGAAAGGGCCTCCCAGTCGCGCCGGGTGGGAGTGCGTCCCTCGGGCAGCTGATCGAGGGCGTCCCGGATCTCGCTCAGCGGTATGCCGACGCGCTGTGAGATGCGGATGAACGCTACGCGGCGCAAGGTCTCGCGGGCATATCTGCGCTGATTGCCGCTGGTACGTCTACTCGTGATGAGCCCCTCGCGTTCGTAGAAGTGCAACGCGGAGACCGCGACTCCACTACGCTCGGAGAGCTGCCCGGGGGTCAGCTCCTTCGCCCGCCAATCGGCTGCTGTCGACATGCACGCTCCTCCCAATCACCTCAACAATACTTGAGGTACGGAGGTGCCGGGACCGGATTCGGTGATCGCGGGCGATCGGCATCCGAAGCCGGGAATTCCGTGCTCTCCGGGCCTCGGCGCACTACGGTCTGATCATGGGAGCAGATGCTGTATCCGCGCGGGAGGGTGCGCGCCTGGCCGTGACGTCCGAAGTCGGCACGCTGCGTACGGTGCTGCTGCACCGGCCGGGTAACGAGCTGCGCAGGCTTACCCCGCGCAACAACGATCAGCTGCTGTTCGACGGCATCCCCTGGGTGGAGCGCGCGCAGCAGGAGCACGACGCCTTCGCCGAGGTCCTGCGTGGCCGCGGCACCGAGGTGCTGTTGTTGTCGGACCTGCTCGCCGAAACCATCGAGGTCAGCGGGGCCGCCCGCATCCAGGGCATCGCCGCAGCGGTCGACGCGCGCAGGCTCGGGCACACGCTGGCCGACGAGCTGGCCGCCTTCCTGCGCGGTGTGCCCGCCACGGAACTGGCCGAGATCCTGGTGGCGGGAATGACCTTCGACGAGTTGCCCTTCGGGCCCGATGCCACCTCGTTGGTGCGCCGCATGCACCACGGCGGCGACTTCGTCATCGATCCGCTGCCCAATCTGCTGTTCACCAGGGACTCCTCGTTCTGGGTCGGTCCGCGTGTCGCGATCACCTCGCTCGCGCTGCCCGCCCGCGGCAGGGAAACCTCGCTGACCGACCTCATCTACGCCTTCCATCCCCGGTTCCTCGGGGTGCGCCGCGCCTACGAATCGCACACCGCTCCGATCGAAGGGGGCGACGTGCTGCTGCTGTCGGAGGGGGTGGTCGCGGTGGGCGTCGGGGAGCGCACCTCGCCCGCGGGTGCGGAAGCGTTGGCGCGCAGCTTGTTCGACGACGACCTCGCGCACACCGTGCTCGTGGTGCCGATCGTGCAGACCCGCGCGACCATGCACTTGGACACGGTATGCACCATGGTCGACGCGGACGCCGTCGTGATGTATCCGGCGGTGCGGGAGTCGCTGTGCGCCTTCACGATTCGCAAGGAGGACGATTACGGCGGACGGTCCGGCAGCGGCCGGGTCGGGATCAGTGGCCCTGACCCGTTCCTGCCCGCGGCCGCCGAGGCCATGGGCATCGGCAAGCTGCGGGTGATCGACACGGGGCTGGACGGCGTCACCGCCGAACGCGAACAGTGGGACGACGGCAACAACACCCTTGCCCTCGCTCCCGGCGTGGTGGTCGCCTACGAGCGCAACGAGATGACCAACGCCAGGCTGGAGGACGCGGGCATCGAGGTGCTGCGCATCCCCGGCTCCGAGTTGGGCTCCGGCCGCGGTGGACCCCGCTGCCTGTCCTGCCCGCTGTCCCGAGACGACTTGTGAGCGCGGGCATGTTCACCGTCACGGTCTCCCACGAATCCGCTGTGCCGCCCTACGAGCAGCTACGCCTCGCCGTCATCGCCCAGGTGCGCTCCGGCGAGCTGACGGCCGGAACCAAGATCCCGACGGTCCGCGCCCTGGCCGCCCAACTCGGCCTCGCCCCCAACACGGTGGCGCGCGCCTACCGTGAGCTGGAGGCCGACGGCGTGGTCGAAACGCGGGGCAGGCAAGGCTCGTTCATCGCGTCGTCCGGCGACCCCACCCGCGACGTCGCGGGCCGCGCGGCCACCGCCTACGTCGCGACGGTGCGCAGATTGGGATTGGACGACGCCACGGCCCTGCATTACGTGCAGGCGGCCTTGGAGGGGTAACCCTCACTTCCAGCTGGGCAGCCAGAGATGGTCGTGCCAGTCGCCCGGGGTGATCGGGAGGGCGGTGAGAATCGGCCAGAGCCAGATGAAGTTGGCGATCACCAGGCCCAGGTAGAGACAGACCGCGAGCAGTCCGAGGCTGCGCCGTTCGTTCGGCGGGGCGGGTAGGTAGGTCCCGGCGGGGCTGCGCGGAATGGTGCTCGGGTGGGCAGGGCCGAGCACGTCGCCGAGCGCCAGCGCCACGCCCATCACCAGGAACGGGGCCATCGGGACGGCGTAGAAGTAGTACATCTGCCGGTCGAGCGTGGCGAACCAGGGCAGCAGCGCGGCGCCGTAGCCGACCAGCACGGCGCCGTAGCGCCAGTCGCGACGGGTTACGGCGCGCCACAGCATCCAGGCCAGGACCGGACCCGCGACCCACCAGATGGCGGGCGTCCCGATCAGCATCACGGCCTTCACGCATTGGGTCTGGCCGCAACCGCTGACGCCGCTGTCGGCGTAGTAGTACAGCATCGGGCGCAGACCCATGGGCCAGGTCCATGGTTTGGATTCCCACGGGTGATGGTTGCCCGCCGAATTGGTCAGCTCCGTGTGGAATTCCAGCGACCTGGCGTTGAAGTACCAGAGCGAACGAAGCGCGCCCGGCACCACATGCGACCAGAATCCGCCGGTGCCGATCGGGTCGGTCGGCGCGGACGGATTGCCCGGCATGTACCGGTACACGCCCGTCTCGCTCGCGAACCAGGCCCAGTAACCGGCCAGATAGACGCCGAGGGGCACGAGTACCAGCGCGTAGAGCGCCGGCCCGATATCGCGCAGGGCGACGCCGAGCCAGGGACGGCGCACCCCGTAGTCGCGCCGCGCCGCGAGATCGTAGTAGACGCTCAGCAGGCCGAAGGCGGCGATGAAATAGACGCCGGACCATTTGGTTCCACAGGCCAGGCCGAGCAGCACGCCCGCGCCGAAGCGCCACCAGCGCACCCCGAGTCGCGGTCCCCAGTTCGTCACGCCGATCCGGCCCTCGGCGTCCGCGCGGGCGAACCGGGCGCGGACCTCGTCGCGGTCGACGATCAGGCAGCCGAAGGCTGCGGTGACGAACAACCCCATGAAGATGTCGAGCATGCCGATGCGCGAGGACACGAAGGTGAGCCCGTCGGCGATCAGCAGGATGCCCGCGATCGCGCCGATCAGGGTGGAGCGCGCCATCCGGCGCACGATCCGGATCACCAGCAGCACCAGCACGGTTCCGGCCAGCGCGGCGGTGAAGCGCCAGCCCCAGCCGTTGTAACCGAACATCGCCTCGCCGATCGCGATGAACTGCTTGCCGACCGGAGGATGCACCACCAGCCCGTAGCCGGGGTTGTCCTCCACCCAGCCGCCGGTGAGCATCTGCCAGGCCTGCGGGGCGTAGTGCTTCTCGTCGAACACCGGGGTGCCGGCGTCGGTCGGGTAGTTGAGCATCGTGAAGCGGGTCACCGCCGCGATCGCGGTGATGAACGCCGTCACCAGCCAGCCGCGCAGGCGGTCGTCGGGCCCGAAGTCGGACGGCGGCCGCAGCGGGCCCGGGCTCGACCAGGAGGGCACGGTTCCGAACCGTGCGGTCGCGCGCTGGTCGGTCACCTGGGTCACGCCCCGATCGTATGCTGTGCCGCCTCTCGGAGTATTCAGGCCGTACGCGTTGGGTGGTTTCGCCGAGACCGGAATACGCTACGAACCGATTTCGTCAGCACACGGGTAACTCGCGAATCCTTCGACACCCGACTCGGACGGCCCGGCTACTCGGAGAGGCGGCACAGCGACAGTGACGACGGGCAGGCTGGTGCTCGCGGCGACACCGATGGGCGACATCGGGGATGCCTCGCAGCGCCTGCGCGAGGGACTGGCGACCGCCGACGTGGTGGCCGCCGAGGACACCCGGCGCACCAGGTCGCTGGCCAAGGCGCTCGGCGTCGAGATCTCCGGCCGGGTGGTGAGTTTCTACGACCACGTCGAGACCGCGCGGATCCCGATGCTGCTCGACGAGATCGCCGACGGTCGCACGGTGCTGCTGGTCACCGACGCGGGCATGCCGTCGGTGAGCGATCCCGGCTACCGCATGGTGGCGGCGTGCGTCGAGCGCGACCTGCCGGTGACCTGCCTGCCCGGCCCCTCGGCGGTGACCACGGCGCTCGCGCTGTCGGCCTTGCCGGTGGAACGGTTCTGCTTCGACGGATTCCCGCCGCGTAAATCCGGCCAGCGCCGGGAATGGTTGCGCACGCTGGCCGCCGAATCACGTGCCTGCGTCTTCTTCGAGGCGCCACACCGGCTCGCCGACTGTCTGGCCGACGCGGTCGAGATCCTCGGTCCGGACCGTCGCGCCGCCGTCTGCCGGGAGCTGACCAAGACCTACGAGGAAGTGGTGCGCGGCACTCTGGCCGAACTCGCGCAGTGGGCCGTCGAGGGCGCGCGCGGCGAGATCACGGTGGTGCTCGCGGGCGCCCAGCCTTCCGCCGCCGACCCCGCGGACCTGGTCGACGCCGTCGAATCGCTGACCGCCGCGGGCGCCCGCCTCAAGGATGCCTGCGCGGAGGTCGCCGCCGTCCACGCCGTTTCCCGTCGCGAGCTCTACGACGCGGTTCTCACCGCGCGCCGCACCTCGTAGGCCGACCGCGTCCCTGTGAGGTTTCGCTCCGCCGCGGGTAGTCGACCCGAGGTGGTGCGGCGGGCATGATCATCGGTATGACTTCTCTGGAGAGCAAGGCCACGACGTTCCTCGGATTGCACGTGCCGGGGGACCCCGGAGTCTTCCCCACGGTGTGGGATGCCTGGTCCGCGAAAGTCGCCGTGGCGGCGGGCTTTCCGGCCTTGACGGTCGGCAGTCACCCGCTGGCCGACTCGATCGGCCGCGAGGACGGGGAGAAGATGACCTTCGACGAGTCGATGACCCGCGTACGGCAGATCACGGCGGCCGTGGACGTTCCGGTGTCGGTGGACATCGAGTCGGGCTACGGGCAGGAGCCCGCCCGGCTGGTCGACGGGCTGCTGGAAGCGGGTGCGATCGGGCTCAACATCGAGGACACGGTGCACAGCGAGGGCAAGCGGCTGCGCGCGGCGCAGGAGCACGCCGACCTCGTGCACGGCCTGCGCTCGGCCGCCGACGCGGCGGGTGTGCACCTGGTGATCAACGCGCGCACCGATCTGTTCCTGCGTCAGGACGGCGAGGCTTCCGATCGCGTCGACCGCGCCATCGAGCGCCTGAAGCTGGCCGCCGAGGCGGGCGCGGACGTGCTGTTTCCGGTGGGCCGCCAAACCGAGGCCGACATGCGCCGTCTGACCGGTGAACTGCCGCTGCCGATCAGCGCCACCGTCGCGCCGGACCAGGCCGACAAGGCCGCCCTCGCCGATCAGGGCGTCGCACGGATCACCTTCGGCCCGTTCTTGCAGGCCGTGCTGACCAAGGAGATCGAGACCCTGCTCGGCCGCTGGAAGTGAGACCCGCGGCAGGTACCCCACCGGACGACGGGTGGGGTACCTGCCGCGCATGGTGAAAAGCCCGCACGGTCGCGGTATTCAGGACGGAACCGCCAGCCCCAGGGCGGTCATGACGAACTCGACGAACAGCGGCGCCAGATCCGGCACCCGCGCGGGCCCGTCGGAGACGATCACCCGCCGTGTCCGTTCGCCGATCGCGTCCGGGATCAGGGCGATCAGCCCGTCGGAGAGTTCCGGCAGCGCCGGGTCCGCCGCGCGTGCCTGGTCGTAGAACACCCGATACAGCTGGGCGAACCGGTCGACGGCCAGGTCGCGGTAGCCCACGGCGTCCTGGTTCACCTTGAACGACTCCACCAGCACCAGCCGGGCGAAATCCGGCTCGGTGGCGACGGTCCGGCAGAAGGTGACGACGATGGATTCGATCTTCGCGTAGGCGTCGGCGTCCGGCGGCAACTGGGCGAGTTCGTCCGCGATCCGGGTCGCCATGATGTCGACCCCGGTGTGCACCGCCTCGGCGAAGCACTCCTCTTTGTTGGCGAAGTGGTCGTAGAAGGTGGTGCGCGAAACCCTGGCTCTGGCAACGATGTCGGTGAGCGTGGTGGCCGGGTAGCCCTTGCTGTCCACGGATCCCACCATCGCCTCGACCAGCCTGCCGCGTTGCGACGTGAGCACGGCTTCGCGTGCCGCCCGATGCCGCTCGGCGAAACCGGACCGGTGAACGGATGCCGTCGCGTGCTGCTGGCCCATGTGTGCCCTCTCTGTGCCGGAACCGATCCCGAACGGAACGTCGTCGTACCGATCGCACACGGTCCGGGGTGTCGCCAGGCCGCGAACCGGTGTTTCATTATCCGACAACGCATTCCACGGTGGGAAGGCAGGTGGATCCACCCGTGGGCATGGTGCCGCGCAACAGGGCGAAAGTGTTGTGCGCCTTATCGTTCCGGCCCGCCGCGACGCTGGGCCGCGGCGATCAGTCCTTCGGTTCGACGTACTTGGGGAACACCGGTTCCGGCGCGGGCAGCGTCAGTCCGGGCTCGATCGGGGTCGCGATATCGGCGAACGTCCGGCTCTGTTGCCCCAGTTGGTCGAGGATGCGGCTCGCCGACCCCGGCAGCACCGGCTGCACCAGGATCGCGACGATGCGCAGCACTTCCAGCGTCACGTACAACACGGTGGCCTCGCGGGCGAGATCCTCCGGCGTACCGGACTTCGCCAGCGCCCACGGCGCCTGCGCGGAGAAGTACCGGTTGGTCTCGCCCAGGGTCAGCCAGATCGCCTCCAGCGCGAGATGCATCTGCTGCGCGTCGAACTCGGCCCGGCAGCGCTCCAGCAGACCGCCCGCCAGATCCAGCAGCGCGCGGTCGTCATCGGTGAACTCGCCGGGGGTCGGCACCACGCCGCCGCAGTCCCGTGCGACCAGCTTGGTGCTGCGCTGCACCAGATTGCCGAACTCGTTGGCCAGGTCGCTGTTGATCCGGCCCACGATGGCCTCGTGGCTGTAGCTGCCGTCCTGGCCGTAGGAGATCTCGCGCAGCAGGAAGAAACGCACCGCGTCCAAGCCGTAGTTCTCGACCAGTTCCAGCGGGTCGACCACGTTGCCGACCGACTTGGACATCTTCTCGCCCTTGTTGTACAGGAACCCGTGCACGAACACGCGTTTGGGCAGCTCGATACCGGCCGACATCAGGAACGCGGGCCAGTACACCGTGTGGAACCGCGTGATGTCCTTGCCGATGATGTGCACATCGGCGGGCCAGAACTTGCCGAAGGCGGCGGAGGAGGTGTCGGGGAATCCGACGCCGGTGATGTAGTTCGTCAGCGCGTCCACCCACACGTACATGACGTGGTCGGGGTGGCCGGGCACCGGCACACCCCAGTCGAAGGTGGTCCGCGAGATGGACAGGTCCTTCAGGCCCGCCTTGACGTAGCTGACGATCTCGTTGCGCCGGGTGGCGGGCGCGATGAATTCCGGGTGCTCCTCGTAGAGCGCCAGCAGCTTGTCCTGGTAGGCCGACAGCCGGAAGAAGTAGTTCGACTCCTCGGTCCAGGTGACCGGCGTCTTGGACTCGGTCGAGATGCGGGTGCCGTCCTCCAGCACCGTGGTCTCCTCGTCGGTGTAGAACGCCTCGTCGCGCACCGAGTACCAGCCCGCGTAGTTGCCCAGGTAGATGTCGCCGTTGGCCAGCATCCGCTCCCAGATGGCGACGCTGGCGGCGTGGTGGTCCTCGTCGGTGGTGCGGATGAACCGGTCGAAGGAGATGTCGAGCGTCTTGTCCATCGCCTCGAACACGTCGGAGTTGCGCGCCGCGAGCTCTTCCACCGGGAGGCCCTCGGCGGCCGCTGCCTGCTGCATCTTCTGGCCGTGCTCGTCGGTGCCGGTCATGAAAAAGACGTCGTAACCGTCGAGGCGCTTGAAGCGGGCGATGGCGTCGGCCGAGATGTACTCGTACGCGTGCCCGATGTGCGGCGCGCCGTTCGGGTAGGCGATGGCCGTGGTGATGTAGAAGGCGGGGCGGTCAGCTTCGCTCATGGTGTGTCTACTGTAATGCGCGTGCATTCTTTCGCTCGCGTGAATATGCCCTGCGCCGATGCGCGGGTCCCCGCGTCCGCGCCGCGCGGTGGCCGCCGATGAGCGCAGGACGTCCCGCGCCGGAGCTGCCCGAGCCGCTGGCGCCGATCGTGGACGCGCACACCCACCTGGACGCCTGCGGAGCGACCGACGCGGCGTCCACCGCCGCGATCGTCGACCGTGCCGCCTCGGTCGGCGTCGGCCGCGTGGTCACCGTCGCCGACGACCTGGCCGCCGCGCAGTGGGCGGTGCGGGCCGCGCACTGGGACGATCGCGTGTACGCCGCCGTCGCGCTGCATCCCACCAGGGCGAACGCACTCGACGACGACGCCAAGGCCGAGCTGGAGCGCTTGGCCGACGACCCGCGGGTGGTCGCCGTCGGCGAGACCGGCCTCGATTACTACTGGCCGGGCAAACTGGACGGCTGCGCCGACATCGAGACGCAGATCGACGGTTTCCGCTGGCACATCGACCTGGCCAAGCGGGTCCGCAAGCCGCTCATGATCCACAACCGCGAGGCCGATCACGACCTGCTGACCGTGCTGCTGGACGAGGGCCCGCCGGACCGGGTGATCTTCCACTGCTTCTCCTCGGACACGAACATGGCCCTGTCCTGCGTGGCCGAGGGCTACATCCTCAGCTTCTCCGGGACGGTGAGCTTCAAGAACGCGCACGAATTGCGGGAAGCTGCCAAGGTGGTGCCCGACGATCAGATCCTGGTCGAGACGGACGCGCCGTATCTCACCCCGCATCCGTTCCGCGGAGCGCCGAACGAGCCGTATTGCCTGCCGTACACCGTGCGGGCGCTGGCCGAAGTGCGCGGCCAGGATCCGCTGGAACTGGCGAAGATCACCACGGACAACGCGCGGCGCGTCTACCGGCTCTGAGCGCCGCGCCCGCATGCCCGCGGGCGCCTACGGATGCCCGGAATGCATCGGTGTATGCGAAATGTGTCCTATGTCACTTTCGGTGTTCCGTTTCGTGATTTACCTGCGGGGTCGAGATTTGATCGTGATATTGAAAAGGCGCTGTTCCTGAGCTTGCTGTTGTCCGCGCCCGTACCCCTCGTTATCGTGCTGTGACCATGTCCCCCTTCACGCGGATCAACCAGTCGCGTTCGCCGCTGCTGCACATCGCGGTCGGCGCGCTGCTGCTGACGCTGATCATCGGCGCCGGCCTCGCGATCGTGAATCGCAAGACGGTGACCGTCGTCGTGGACGGCGAGAAGCTCTTCCAGACCACCATGTCGCGCGACGTGCGCGGCGTGCTGAAGGCCGCCGGCTTCGCCGTGACCGATCGGGACAAGGTGGCTCCCGCCCTTGCCGCGCACATCGGCGACGGCGCGACCATCACGCTCAACCGCGCCCGCGAGGTGGATCTGTCCGTCGACGGGATGACGCAGCGGGTCTGGACCACCGGCGTGACCGCGGGGGAGGCGCTCGAGCAGCTGAAGATCTCGAAAGAGGTGTACGTCTCGCCCGCCCGCGACGAGCGGCTCCCGTTGCAGGGCGCCACGCTCATGATCGCGACCCCGCGCGTGGTCTCGCTGGTCGACGGCATCGGTAACCCGGTGGACGTGCGCGCCGCCGCCCCCACCGTCGGCAAATTCCTCGAGGTGGCGGGCATCCCGTTGATCGAGCAGGATTCCGTCGAACCGGCCGCGTCCACGCCGGTGACGAACGGCTTGCGCGTCACCGTGACGCGCAAGCGGGTCGAACAGCACACCGAGACGCTGCCGCTGGACCCGCCGGAGAACGTCATCGAAGACCCGACCATGAACATGAGCCGCACGGTGGTGGAGTCACCCGGCGCTCCCGGCGTCCAGGACGTCACGTTCGCGGTCACCATGGTCAACGGCCAGGAAGTGGACCGTCAGGCGGTCGGTTCCACGGTCACCGTGGCGGCGCAGCCGAAGACCGTCCGCAAGGGCGCCAAGCCGGGCACCGAGGTGCCGCCGGTGCGCGACGGCGCGATCTGGGACGCGCTGGCCCGCTGCGAGTCGACCGGAAACTGGTCGATCAACACCGGTAACGGCTACTACGGCGGTGTGCAGTTCGACCAGGGCACCTGGGAGCGGCAGGGTGGCCTGCGGTACGCCCCGCGCGCCGACATGGCCACCAGGGAAGAGCAGATCGCCATCGCCGAGATCACCCGCCAGCGGCAGGGCTGGGGCGCGTGGCCCGCCTGCACCGGCCGGCTCGGTATCAGCTGACGCTCCACCGGACGCCGGGGGCGTCGCGGCGCGGTTGATAGATTCTCGAGGTGTCCGAACCTGAAATCTCCGCTCGTGGAAGTGCGGCGCTGCTCGGGCCCGCCGAAGTGCGGGTGCTCGCCGAGCGGCTGGGGGTGCGGCCGACCAAGCAACTCGGGCAGAACTTCGTGCACGACGCGAACACGGTGCGGCGGATCGTCGCGGCCGCCGGGGTAGGGCGCGGGGACGTGGTGCTCGAGGTCGGGCCCGGTCTCGGTTCGCTGACCCTCGCGCTGCTGGACGTGGTGGACTCGGTGATCGCGGTGGAAATCGATCCCGTGCTGGCGCGCCACCTTCCGATGACGGTCGCGGACCGGGCGCCGGATCTGGCGGCTCGGTTGTCCGTGGTCGAGGCGGACGCGCTGCGCGTCGGCGCCGCCGATCTGCCCGCGGCGCCGACCGCGCTGGTGGCCAATCTCCCGTACAACGTGGCAGTGCCCGTGCTGCTGCATCTGCTGGCCGAATTGCCCGGCATCGCAGTCGCTTTGGTGATGGTGCAGGCGGAGGTGGCCGATCGGCTCGCCGCCGATCCCGGCAGCCGCACCTACGGCGTGCCCAGTGTGAAAGCGGGCTTCTTCGGGACGGTCCGGCGTGCGGGGGCGGTGGGCACGCAGGTGTTCTGGCCGGTTCCGCGAGTCGAGTCGGGGCTGGTCCGGATCGACCGCTACGCCCAGCCCCCGTGGCCGATGGACGCCGAGCATCGCCGCCGCGTCTTCGCGGTCGTCGACGCCGCGTTCGCGCAGCGCCGCAAGACCCTCCGCGCCGCGCTCGCCGGCTGGGCGGGCTCACCCGCCGAAGCCGAACGCCGCCTGCTCGCCGCGGGTATCGCACCCACCGCCCGCGGCGAAACCCTGGACACCGCCGCCTTCGTCCGCCTGGCGGGCCAGGCGTAGGACTGCGCACAAGGCAGTGGCTCCCCGTACCGGCATCGGCCGGAGCGAGGAGCCACGCGAACGGTCCGGATCAGACGGCGACTTCGTAGCCCGCTTCGTCCACCGCGGCGACGATGTCGGCGTCGGCGATCGGCGCGGTGCTGTCGACGCGCACGGCCCCGCTGGCGAGATCCACATCCACGCCGGTCACGCCGTCGATCTTGCCGATCTCGGTCTTGACGGAGCTGACGCAGTGCCCGCAGGTCATCCCCGTGACGGTGTAGGTGGTGGTGGGCATGTCCGACTCCTTCGCATCCAGATTCTCATACGGCCGGGAGGTAACCGTGGTTGAACATACCCCCATGGGGTACGGAGGTGCAAGAGTCGAATCTCGAGTTCGCGGCTCAGTCCCGTGCGGTACCAAGTGTTCCGATCAGCGGCGAGCGACTCGCGCGGCTCCCTGGCCGCACCGATCCATTACGAGATTGGTTTGGAGGCTACGCGTTGATAGTGTGGCCCGGCATCGGACGTGCCATTCATCACGGCAACAACCGACTGCATCCGTCGGGGAGCCCAGCGTTCGGCAGCAGCCGTTTTGCTTGGTGAGAGGTACTCGGAGAAGGGGTGGGATGGTTCGAGCCGACCGGAACTTTCACCGTCGGGAGCGGATCGCCGCGATCGCTGAGTGGTCCAAAACCGGTGTGCAGCAACCACGTCGCCCGTTGCCGATCGAACGGGCTTTCGCCGACCGTGTCGCGCAGATGAAGCGGCCGCTGTTCCGGCCGGTGGAGCTGCCGAACGTCGGCGGCGTGGAGTATCACCGTCAGGTGTCTTACCTCGTGGACGCATTCGACAGCATTCCCGCGCGGGTTGATATCGCGTTCGACTCGGCGTGGAAAGCGTTCGAAGCCGCGACAAGACTCGCGGCCTCGGGAAACGTGACCGATCGCCTGAAGAAGCTGGCCGCGGGACCGGGACTCGATGGCGGGATTCTGGCTCTGCTGCTGGCGGACATACCGGCGCAGTCGTGCGAGTACCTCTTCAAACGCTTGGTTATCGACTTCAGGTCGTTGGTGACACCCGAGGAGCGGAATGTGCATCAGCCGAACCGCCGTTTGGCCGGGCTGGGCGATCAGGATTTCGTGACGCTGCTGTCCGTACTGCAAACGCGGTACGGATCGACCGGCGATCATGCGGATCACCGTAAGGGCGCCATGTTGCTTCGTCGTGCCTTGACCGGCGAGAAGATGGATCTGCAGGGCGTCGACGTCACGTTGAGCCTGCCTGTCCGGTCAGCGGTGTTGTTGTCCGGACTGCTGTATACGGCGCGAAACGACAGGTTTCACGGCGAGTCCTTCTCGCCGTTCGTCAGCAGTGCGGCGACGATGCGCACCTACACTCACCCGTACTTCCTCTTCCTGGCCTCCTACTCGCTGTTGTCCTCGCTGTGGCTGGGGAGCGGTTTATACGGAGTCGGTCTGCAGCGCGATCACGTGGTTGCCAATATCTCCGCCAATCTCGAGGCCGCGCACGATTTGTTCGGGCGGCACTGGCTCGGCTAGCGGCGGGTAGGTCAACTCCCGCCGTCGCGCGGGCTTCACACGCCGTCGGCCAGTTCCAGCCAGCGCTCCTCGGCCGTCTCCTTCTCCGCGAGCACCTGCTTGAGTTCCGCGCCCAAGGTGACCAGCTTTTCCGGCTCGGTGGCCGCGTCGGCGAGCGCCGAGTGCAAGCGCTGCTCGCGTTCGGAGAGCTTGTCGATGGCGCGTTCCAGGCGGGTGAGTTCCTTGCGGGCCGCGCGGTAGGTGGCGGAGTCGGTGGCCGGTGCGTCGGCGGGCTTGGCCTCCGGTGCGGCGGCGCGGCTCCGGCTCGTCGTGAGGGCCGCGCGCTTGGTGAGGTACTCCTCGATGCCGCCGGGCAGGTTCGTGAGCTTGCCGTCGCCGAACAGCGCCCAGGTCGAGTCGCAGATCCGCTCGATGAGATACCGGTCGTGGCTGATCACGACCAGCGTGCCCGCCCAGTTGTCGAGCAGGTCCTCCAGCTGTTGCAGGGTGTCGATGTCCAGGTCGTTGGTGGGCTCGTCGAGCAGCAGCACGTTCGGCTCGGACATGAGGATGCGGGTCAGTTGCAGGCGCCGCCGCTCGCCGCCGGACAGGTCGCCGACCGGGGTGCGCTGACGGGCGGGGGTGAAGCCGAGCCGCTCGGCCAGCTGACCCGCGGATACCTCCTTGTCGCCCAGCATGATTCGCTGTGCGACCTGCTGCACCGCCTCCAGCACCCGCAGGCTGATCGGCAGGTCGTCGAGTTCCTGGCGCAGCCAGCCGATCTGGACGGTCTGGCCCTGGACGCGCTTGCCCCCGGCCCAGATCGCGCCGGTGTCTCCGGCCAGGGCGCGCAGCAACGTCGTCTTGCCCGAGCCGTTGACGCCGACCAGGCCGACGCGCTCGCCCGGCGCCAGCCGCCAGGTCAGATCCCGCACCAGTTCCCGGCCGTCCGGGGTGGTGAGCGTGGCGTCTTCCAGTTCGACGACGACGCGGCCGAGGCGTTTGCGCGCGAAGGCCGCCAGCGAGACGCTGTCGCGCGGCGGCGGCACGTCGGCGATCAAAGCCTCGGCGGCCTCGACCCGATAGCGCGGCTTGGAGGTGCGCGCCTGCGGGCCGCGCCGCAGCCAGGCCAATTCCTTGCGGGCCAGATTGCGCCGCCGGGCCTCGGACGCGTCCGCCTGACGGGCGCGCTCGGCGCGGGCGAAGATCCAATCGCCGTAGCCGCCCTCGTAGCTTTCGACCTTGCCGCCGACCACTTCCCAGGTGTTGGTGGCGACGGTGTCGAGGAACCAGCGGTCGTGGGTCACCACGACGAGCGCGCTGCGGCGGCCGAGCAGATGTGCGGCCAGCCACTGCACGCCCTCCACGTCCAAGTGGTTGGTCGGCTCGTCGAGCACCAGCAGGTCGAGTTCGCGCACCAGCGCGGCGGCGAGCGCGACCCGGCGGCGCTCGCCGCCGGAGAGATTGTCCACCGAGGTGTCCAAGCCGAGATCGGCGATGCCGATGCCTTCCATCACCGAGCGGATGCGCGGGTCGGCGGCCCACTCGTGTTCGGCGACCTCGTCGGTCATGGCGTCGTCGGCCAGCCCGGCCAGCACCACCGAACCGACCGTCGCCCCCGGGGGCAGCACGCCGCGCTGGGTCACCACCGCCATGCGCAGGCCGCCGAGCCGGCTGACCCGGCCGCTGTCCGGTTCCTCGATACCGGTGAGCACCTCGAGCAGGGTGGTCTTGCCGCCGCCGTTGAGGCCGACGACTCCGATCCGTTCGCCCGCGTGCACGCCGAGCGAGACGTTGTCCAGCAGCGGCTTGATTCCGAAGCTCTTGTGGACCTGTTCGAGATTGATCAGGTTGGACATGGATCCTTCCGTGTCTTGCGGGGGCGGTCCGATGAGACCTGTTTGTCGCGGTCGTGGGACCCGGGCCAGCGTACCGACCCGGGCGGGGCGTCCGTTCGCCCGGCGAGCAGCGGGGAGAGCTTGCGGGACGAACAATGTTCGTTTAGATTGATCGACGAACGAACACTGTTCGTTCCATGTAACCGATCCGGCGTTCCCCAGAAGTACAGCCGCAGAGTGGGACGCCCACCTCGCCTCGAGGTGTCGGCGGGCGGCACCCGTCCCATTCCGCATCGCTTCCTGGAGGAATTCCATGCATGTCGGCCTCGGCCTGCCCATTTCCGATCCCGCCGCCCTGCTCGACTGGGCCCGGCGCGCCGACGCGGGCCCGTTCCGCACCCTCGGCCTGCTCGACCGGCTGGTCTACGACAACCCCGAACCGCTGATCGCGCTGGCCACGATCGCCGGCGCGACCAGCCGCGTCAAGGTGCAGACCGAAGTGCTGCTCGCGCCGCTGCGCGATCCGGTGCTGCTCGCCAAGCAGGCCGCCACGCTCGACCGGATGACCGGCGGACGGCTGGTGCTCGGCCTCGGCGTCGGCGGCCGCGCCGACGACCACCTCGCCTCGGGCACCGACCTGCGCACCCGCGGCCGCCGCCTCGACGAGCAACTCGCGCTCCTGCGCCGCCTGTGGGCGGGGGAGGCCTACAGCGACGAGTGCGGGCCGATCGGCCCCGCGCCGCTGCGCCCGGAAGGGCCCGAGATCCTGTTCGGCGGCTTCCAGCCCGCCGCGCTCGAACGCGTCGGGCGATGGGGCGGCGGATTCCTCGCCGCCGCGCCGCCCTCCTGGGCGGGCAACCTCTTCGATACCGTGCGCCGTTCCTGGACCGACCACGGCCGCTCGGGTGACCCGCGGATCGTCGCCCAGGTCAACGTGGCGCTCGGCCCGGATCACGTCATCGAGGACGCCCGCGCGTCGATGGGCGCCTACTACGCGTTCAGCGATTACACCGAGGGCTTCCTCGCCGGAATGCTCACCACGCCCGCGCAGATCCGCGCCACCATCGCCGAGTTCGGCGATCTGGGCGCGGACGAGGTGATGTTCTACTGCTACGGGCGCGACGCCGATCAGGTCGATCGGCTCGCCGACGCGCTGCCCTGAGCAACGCGCCCTCGTGCAGCGGCGGAGGACTGGACGCTTCCGTCCGGCCGGGGCTGTCCTCGCGTCGCTGCCGGTCGGGCGCCTTGGTCCGTCGGAGAGGCGCTGCCGGTCAGTGCTTCCCCGACGGGTCGGCGCTGAGGATGCGCGCGCCCGGCACAGGCCCGCCGGCCGTCCGCACGCTGCGGCAGACGCCCGCGCCCGCGAGTTCGGCGGCCACCGAGATCGCCGATTCCTCGCTCTCGCACAGGAACGCGCACGTGGGCCCGGAGCCGGACACCAGCCCGGCCAGCGCGCCCGCCGTGACGCCCGCCCGCAGCGTGCGGCGCAGTTCCGGCTTCAGCGACACCGCCGCCGCCTGGAGGTCGTTGCCGAGCAAGGGTGCGAGCTGGTGCGCGTCGCCGGAGGCCAGCGCCTGCATCAACTGCTGCGGTTCGCCGACCCGGGGCGGATCGCCGTGCTCGCGCAACCGGTCGAGTTCGGCGAAGACCGCGGGCGTGGACAGGCCGCCTTTGGCGAATGCGAGCACCCAGTGAAAGGTATTGCGCGACAGCACCGGCAGCAGGCGCTCCCCGCGGCCGGTGCCGAGCGCGGTGCCGCCGTGCAGGGCGAACGGCACATCGCTGCCGAGTTCGGCCGCCACCGCGCTCAGTTCCTCCCTGGACAATCCCAGGTCCCACAGCTCGTTCAGCCCGACCAGCGCGGCGGCGGCGTCGGCGCTCCCGCCCGCCATGCCCCCGGCCACCGGAATGCCCTTGGCGATGGCGATTTCCACCAGGGGAGCGCGGCCGCCGAGGTGCGCGAGCCGGACGGCCGCCTTCCAGACCAGGTTCGTCCGGTCGGTCGGCACGTCCGCGGCGCCCTCTCCGGTGACCCGGACGGCCAGCGAACCCGAGGGGGAGATCTCCAGATCGTCGCTCAGGGACAGCGCTTGGAACACCGTGGTCAGGTCGTGGTAGCCGTCGGCACGCAGGTCGCCCACTCCGAGATGGAGGTTCACCTTCGACGGCGCCCGCACGGTGACGGGACTCGGCACAACTGACAGCACGGTGCTCAAGCCTAATGGGAGCGGCCGGGCGATGCCGTTCAGTAGCGGGCGTCGCGAAAAGGAACCGGGGGCGGGCCAAATCCCCGGGCCGTTACAGCAGTCCGCCGCCGGTGGCGTCGATCCACTGCCCGGTCACCCAGCGCGCCTCGTCGGAGGCGAGGAACGCGACCACGTCGGCCACGTCGGCGGGCTGACCCACTCGTTTCAGCGGGGACATCGCCGCCACCGCCGCCTGGCTTTCGGCGTTGCGCAGCCAGTTCGCGTTCATGTCGGTGTCGATGATGCCCGGGGCCACCGCGTTAACCGTGATGCCGCGTGTTCCGACATCCTTGGCGAGCACGCTGGTGAAACTGTCGATCGCGCCCTTGGTCATGGTGTAGGCGATCAGCTGCGGCATGTACGCGCCGTGGGTCAGGCCGGTGGAGATGTTGACGATCCGTCCGCCCGGCCGCAACCGATCCAGGCCGAGACGGGTGATGAAGAAGGGCGCCTTGGCGTTGATCGCGAAGACCCGGTCGAACGCCGCCTCGTCGGTCCCGGCGATCGGCTCCCGGATGCCGTCGGTGCCCGCGTTGTTCACCAGGATGTCCAGGCCGTCGGCGTGCGCGTCGAAGGCCGCCCACAGCGCCTCGGCGTCACCGGGCACGCCCAGTTCGGCCCGAATCGCGAATGCCGCGCCGCCCGATGCCTCGATCGCGGCCACGGTCGCCTTCGCGGCCTGCTCGTCGCTGTTGTAGTGAACCGCCACCCGTGCGCCGTCACGGGCCAGTCGTTCGGCTATCGCCCGGCCGATACCCCGGCTGCTCCCGGTCACCAGTGCTGTCTTGCCCGTCAGTGCGCCCATCACGGGCCCCTTTCTCTAGCGGCCGCTACAGAAAGAAAGGTAGCACATTCTCTAGTGACCGCTATAAAATTGGCCGCATGAGCACCACGACCCGCGGGCGGCCCCGATCCTTCGACCGGGACGCCGCGCTGGAGAAGGCCATGCGGCTGTTCTGGGAACGCGGGTACGAGGCCACGTCGATCGGAGACCTGACCGCGGCGATGGGAATCGGTGCGCCCAGCCTGTACGCGGCGTTCGGGGACAAGAAGACGTTGTTCGCCGAGGTCGTCGCGAAATTCGGCGCGCGCTACGGTGGATTCGTCACGCGGGCGCTCGCCGAGGAGGGCACCGCCGACGCGGCGGTCCGGCGCATCCTGCGCGAGGCGGCGGTGGAATACACCCGGCCGGAGTGCCCGCACGGCTGTCTGGTGATCAGCGCGGGCGTCAACACCACGAGCGCCGAGATCGCAGATTTCCTGCGCGACCTGCGCAACCGGAACATCGACGCGTTCGCCGCGCGCATCCAGGCCGACATCGACGCGGGCGTCCTATCGCATCACCTGGACGCGCGCACGCTGGCGCGCTATGTCGGCACGGTGATGCAGGGAATGTCCCAGGCGGCGCGGGACGGCGCGAGCCGGGCCGAATTGCAGCGGGTGGCCGAGCTGGCGCTGCGCGGGTGGGAACCCTAGTGCCCCGAGGCGCGTCCGTCCTGCACCACCACGGGCAGGCAGGTGCGCACGAAGTCCGCGCCGAAGTCGGTGAGCACCACGCTGCGGTAGATCACCTTGGTGCCGAAGCCGGACCGCTTCAGCATCTCCCGCACCGGTGACTGCGCCTCCAGCAGCTGATACCGGTTCGGATTGCCGACCGGCTCGCGCGCGTGCTCGACCAGGCCCAGTCTGCGCAGGTTGGTCAGGTACTGCTGGATTCGGTTGGGGAAGCGCAGGCCGGCGTGCTCGCCGATCAGGGTGAGCATCGAGCCGAGGCGTTCGGAGCCGAGCGCGCGCGGACGTCCGGTGCGGATGTCGATCGAGGGCTGCGGCCCGTCCAAGTGCAGGAAACGCAGGATGCGCGCTTCGTCGGGGGTCAGCTCGGCGAGCATGCCCGCGAAGGCCGGATGGTTGTCGTCCTCGCCGTGCGGGCTCGCCGACAACCGCAGCAGCGCGGCGCCTTGCTCGCGCAGCGTCGGCACGGCGTCCTGCGCGGGCGGTTGCGCGGCGGCGGACAGGCCGAGCGCTTTGCGCATCGCGTCACGGACTTCGGACTCCGCCTCGGCCAGCACTTCTCGCGGCGGCGCTCCCTCGATGCTGCGTCGCACGACGGTCGAGGTGACGTCGACCGCGGTGCCGACTCCCCAGGAGGTCACCCCCGTGACGGCGGTCCACGCCACCCGTGCGACGCCCGTCGCGGCACGCACGGTGGCCACGGGAACCGTGACCCGTCTTGGTAATTCGTCGGTGTGAGCGATGTCCGAAGCCGGCCGCCGGGCGATCTCCTGCGATGGCCCGGCATTCGCCGCCGTCGCGTTGAGGTGCTCGACGGCCTCGAGATCGCCGTCGTCCGGACTCGCTACAGCCATGATGTCGCCACTCCCGTTCCGAAGATCAGGATATGAGCGTATCCGGCGAAGAGCCCCAGCACGCCGCCATGGACGAAAAGGAGCCATTCATCCTGCTTGATGGCCGCGCGGAGCATGTCGACGAAGTCCGGCGGCGACAACATCGCCATCTGCCTGGCGATGTATTCGTTGATCTGCCTGCCCTGGCGGACATTGAACTCCGGGTCCGCGAACGCGATCGGCGCGATGGACATGGCTTCGTTGGTGAAGGTCGATTGCAGCGAGTCGTATTCGCGGCTGCCGAGCATGAACTTGACCGCAGGTCGAGCGGGGCCGAGCGCGCGGTCGGCGGCCGGGCGCAGCGTGTCCTCCAGCATCTGCATGGTGCGATCCGAACGCGGGCCGTTGAGCAACTCGTCGCCGATATTCGCCACGGTGATCACCTGGCTGGAAACCAATTCCGCGTATCCGTCGGTGATTTCGGACTTGCGTTTGATCAGCAGGCCCTGCCGCCACGGGACCCACCACTTCGGATATGCGGGCGCGAAGATCATATTGATGCCGATCCAGTTGACCACCCAGCCGATGATCACGCCGCCGATCGGCAGCACGACCAGGCTGGACCAGCCGCTCAGATGCAGGATGGCCACCAGCAGCACGCCCATCGGCGCGCCGAAGTAGAAACCGAAGTTCTGCATGAATCGCAGTTCCTTCGCGCCGAGCACTTGGAACAGCGTGTTGAGCAGATGCGGTCGGGCCTGGAAGTAGCGGATCACCATCTGCTTCACATCGAGCAGCTGATCGATATTCGCGCCCAATTCCTCGGTCAGCTCACGCAGGATCTCCGGCAGCTGCTGGCGCACCCTGGCATGCACCATGTCGCGCACCTGGGCGGGCAGGTTGTACCAGAGCTGAGGATGCTCGCGGCGCAGGATGTCCTCGACGATGTCCTTGATCTGCGCGTCGGCGATGCTGGTGAGATGCTCGGCCAGCTTGTCCGGCTCGAGCTCCCGGTAGAAGTCGGCTACGCTGCCGAGTTTGGCCAGGCCCTTGTCGACCGCGATGCTCGCCATCTTGTCGGCGCGCGACGGGACGATGCCCTGCCACCCGAACCGGCCGTCATAGCTGAGCAGCGGGAGGACCTGAATTCGCTTGGGCAGGAATGGATACAGCGCGCGCAGCCCGGGAACTCGGACACCGTGGAAGGCGACCGGCTTGAACAGCATGAGCACGCCGGTCCAGTTGGTGATGTAGCCGATCACGCCGGTGAAAAGCGGTATGGTCACGAGCTCGAGGAGGATCGTGGGGTGGATTCCGAATACGCTCTCTAACACGACACCCTCCTGCCGATACACCGGTGATCGCCGCCTCACCGGCAACCAAAACTAGCACCCCCTCCTCGAAGAAACCCTATTGCGCGCCGCGTGCCGGTCGCACTGTCCGAGTCAGGCGGTGCGAATGACCCGCGACACAAGGGGAAGTAATCTGTGGAGCGGATTCGTTCCCCCGGCGATATCGGAGAAAACGTGGCAGACGACAGGACCGGACAGGACGTGGCCCGGCCAGGTTCCCGCGCCGTCGAGCGCAGTTCGGATGTCGAACAGCGGCAGATCAGCAATGAGGCACGGCTGATCCGCGGCGTGTTCCGCGCGGCAGGAGTGGCCGCGGGCACCGTCGTGCGCGGAAGTCAATGGGCGGTCGGCACGACCTACGAGGTCACCAGGGAAATCACCCAGGCCGCGCTGGACGGGGAGTCCTCGGCGGAGATCGCCGAGCGAACCGGAAACGCGTTGCGTTCCATCGCCCGCAGCGCGCTCGGCGTCACCGAGGGCTCGGTCCGGGAGATCGTCAGCTACGTCCCGACCTCCAACGGCCCCACCTCGCAGCAGCCGCTGACCGTCGGCCCCTACCTGCGCTCGGCGAGCACCGAGGAGTTGCGCCGCCGTGGCGACGCGCTGCTGGCCAGGTCCGCCGACGTCTACTTCACCGAGGACGTGCACCCGGCCTACGACCGCATCCTCGACGAACTCGCTCCCGACGAGGCGCGCATCCTGCGCTTCATGGCGCTCAACGGGCCGCAGCCCGCGGTCGACGTGCGCACCAACCGGCCGCTGGGGATCGGCTCGGAACTGGTGCAGGGTGATCTCACCTCGGTGCCCGAGCAGGCCGGCGTGCGCTACCCCGACCGCGCGCGGTCCTACCTGATCAATCTCAATCGCCTCGGGCTGACGCTGACCTCGGACGATCCGGTGGTGCTGAGCCGGTACATGGTGCTCGAGGTACAGCCCGTGGTGGAGGCGGCACTGAAGAAGGCGGGCCGGGCGCCGAAGATCGTGCGCAAGAGTCTCCGGCTGACCGAGTTCGGCGAGGACTTCTGCCGTACCTGCTTCACGATCGGAAGCTGACTCCCGAAGTTGATCTTGACCGGAATGTTCCGCTCGCCGTGATAGCAATCTGATACAACCCTCCCAATCCGGCACTCGGGATGGGATTGTTGAGGGTATGGATCAGCGAACCGGCGGGCAGGGGCGCGGCGACCCAGGTTTGGGCATCGCTGGGCAAGTGCGTAACGACCGGGGCACGGGCTCCGGTGGGCCGCAGCACGACGACCTGGGATTTCCCCCGGGCGGCCGAGAACGCGGCGGGGTGGACATCGATTCCGGCATACCGGAGCCGGAGGAACGAGATTTCGACCCGGTCGGTGCGGGTCCGGACCGCGACAGGGGGGCGACCAGCGCCGGTGAAGGGGATGCCGACGCCGATGACCGGCTGCGCTTCGACGCGGGAACCATCGACTTCGGGCAGGTGCGCGACGATCCGCGGGCGGGCCGCGGCCGCGACGAGCGGGAGCTGGACGACGTCTCGGCGATCTCCCGGCTGAAGTACCGGTACCTGCGCACCCTCGACACCAAATCCTGGGACGACTTCGCCGACACCATGGTGCCCGAGGCGACCGCGACCTACAGCGAATATCTGCAGTTCGAGTCGCGCGAGGCGTTCATCGCGTTCATGCGCAACACGCTCGGGCCGCACGTGATCACCGAGCACCGCTGTGATCACCCGGAGATCGATGTGGACGGCGACACCGCGACCGGCACGTGGTACCTCGCCGACACGGTGCTCATTCCGGGCCACAACATGCTGCTGCGCGGCGCGGCCTTCTACACCGACCGCTACGTCCGCTGTGACGACGGCCGCTGGCGCATCTCGCACACCGGCTACGAACGCACCTACGAAGTGGTGCTCTCCCTCAGCGACCTGCCCAGCCTGCGGCTGACCTCGAGCCGCTGGGGCCTGATCGCGAAAGAAGACGGCATCTCTTCGATCGAACGCGACCCCGGGGCCCCGCCGATGCGGCCGGAGTCCGAGGCCGGCTGACTCAGTCGGCGGTGGCCACCAGGGGCTCCAAGGTGAGCGCCGGGTGCTCCTTCTCGATGTATTGCAGCCGCCATTTATCGCTGAACAGCGCGAGCAGCGCACCGTCTGAGCGGGTGAACACCTCCACCCCGCGCTGCCGCCCGAGTTCGTCCGCCGACGCGGCATCGGTGCGCCGGGCCAGCGTGTAGCCGAGGTGCTCCATCGTGGTCTCGACGTTGAACTCCGTGAGCATGCGCGCGGTCACCACTTCGAACTGCATCGGGCCGACGGCCGCCAGGACCGGAGCGGCGTCGCCGCGGATGTCGTTGCGCAGCACCTGCACGACGCCCTCGGAGTCGAGCTGGTCCATCGCCTTGCGGAACTGCTTGTACTTGCCCGCGCTACGGGCCCGCAGCACGGCGAAATGCTCCGGTGCGAACGACGGGATCGGCGGGAACTCCACCTTCTTGTCCACGAACAGCGTGTGCCCCGGAGCCAGCGCCGTGGCGTTGACCAGGCCCACGACATCACCGGGGTAGGCGGTGTCGACGGTGGCGCGTTCGCGGCCGAACACGGTCAGCGCGTACTTGGTGGCGAACGGCCGCCCGGTCTGCGCGTGGGTGACCACCATGCCGCGTTCGAACTCGCCCGACACGATCCGCATGAACGCGAGCCGGTCCCGGTGGGCGGCGTCCATGCCCGCCTGCACCTTGAACACCACCGCGCTGAACGGATCGCCGGTCTCGCGCGGCTTGCCCTCGACGTCGCGGCGCGGACCCGGGGCCGGCGCGAGCGCCACCAGGGTCTCCAGCAGCTGCCGGACGCCGAAGTTCAGCATCGCGGAGGCGTAGATGACCGGTGAGGTCTGCCCGGCCAGGAACAACTCCTGGTCGTGGTCCTGGCCGGTGGCCGAGAGCAGCTCGCTCTCCTCCGCGGCGGTGGTCCACGGCTCGCCTTCGCGCGCCTGCGCGGCCTCCGGAGTCAGCGACTCCTCCGGCGCGATGGTCGCGCCGCCCGCGGTGCGGGTGAAGTGGATGTATTCGAGCGCCGCGCCGTCCGGGCCGCGGCGCAGCAGACCGCGGAAGTCTCCCGCGATACCGACCGGGAGGAACAGCGGGGTGGGGGTGAGGCCGATCCGCTCGTCGATCTCGTCGAGCAGTTCCAGCGGAGCCCGGCCCGGCCGGTCCCACTTGTTGATCACGGTGATCACCGGGATGCCGCGGTGGCGGCAGACCTGGAACAGTTTCAGCGTCTGCGGCTCCAGGCCCTTGGCGGCGTCGATCAGCATCACCGCGGCGTCGACGGCGGTGAGCACCCGGTAGGTGTCCTCGGAGAAATCGGAGTGGCCGGGGGTGTCCACCAGGTTGATGACGCTGTCGACCTCGGACCCCGCGGCGCGGTAGTTGAACTGCAGCGCGGTCGAGCTGACCGAGATGCCGCGCGCCTTCTCCATCTCCATCCAGTCCGAGACGGTGGACTTGCGCCCGGCCTTGCCGTGGATCGCGCCCGCCTCGGAGATCATCCTGGCGTGCAGGGCGAGTGCCTCGGTGAGCGTGGACTTGCCCGCGTCGGGGTGGGAGATCACCGCGAACGTGCGCCGGCGGGCTACCTCGGCGGACAGCCCGCGGGGTGCGGGCGCGACAACACCCTCAGGGGAGGCGCTCAACGCAAGACAACCTTTCGCAGACAACCGATCGGCAACCACGCCAGCGTACGCGACTCGCTCCAGCGCGAGCCGAACCGCCGGTGACCACCCGATTCAAAGAGCGCCTCTGCGCTGGGGTATGGTGTTCGGGTTGTCTCGGCGAGGGTGACCGCAGACCAGTTTGCGGCACCGTGATCGACGCGGCTCGGCTTCCGGCCGTCCTCGTTCGGTCTTCGCCCCGACGAGTAGACCACCCCCGTCAGGTGTGCGGAACCCCTGACGTGTAACTGCCAGCCCGGAAGAGCCGTAGGAGTAGATCCAGTCATGTCCGACGTCAACCTTCTCGAAGCATCCGTACGTACCGAGTTCGGCAAGGGCGCTGCCCGCCGTACCCGTCGTGCGGGCAACGTCCCGGCCGTGCTGTACGGCCACCAGGCCGACCCGCAGCACCTGTCGGTGAACGCCCAGGCCTTCGCCGCCATCCTGCGTGAGCACGGCACCAACGCGGTGCTGAACCTCGTCATCGACGGCCAGAAGCAGCTCGCGCTGACCAAGTCCGTCGTGGTGCACCCGATCCGTCGCTACATCGAGCACGCCGACCTGCTGATCATCAAGCGCGGCGAGAAGGTCACCGCCGACGTGAACGTCACCGTCGCCGGCGACGCCGCCCCCGGCACCCTGGTCACCCAGGAAGCCACCACCGTTTCCATCCTGGCCGACGCGATGAAGCTGCCCGAGGCCATCGAGGTCTCCGTCGAGGGCATCGAGGCGGGCACCCAGATCACCGCCGGCGAGCTGCAGCTGCCCGAGGGCGTCGAGCTGGCCACCGATGCGGAGATCCTGGTCGTCAACGTGATCGCCGCCCCGGCCGCCGAGTCCGCCGAGGGTGAGGCCGAGGGCGAGAGCGCTGAGTAACAGCGCACCGTCCGCCGGGCCCGCGCTCGTCGTCGGACTGGGCAACCCCGGTCCCGAATACGAGCGCACCCGGCACAATGTGGGTTTCCTGGTCGCCGACGTGCTCGCCGAGCGCGTCGGCGGCCGTTTCGGTGTGCACAAGAAATCCGGCGCCGACCTGCTGCAGGCGCGGCTGGACGGGCGCCAGGTGCTGATCGCGAAGCCGCGGTCGTTCATGAATCTGTCCGGGCGGCCGGTGGCCGCGCTGGCGAAGTTCTTCTCCGTGCCGCCGACCGAGGTGATCGTCGTGCACGACGAACTCGATCTGCCGTTCGGCGCCATCCGGCTCAAGCGCGGCGGCGGCGAGGGTGGCCACAACGGTCTGCGCTCCGTCTCCAGCGCACTGACCACCAAGGACTACCTGCGCACCCGCATCGGCATCGGCCGCCCGCCGGGCCGCCAGGATCCGGCCGACTACGTGCTGAAGCCGTTCTCCGCGCCGGAGCGCAAAGAGGTCCCGGTGATCGTCGAGCAGGCCGCCGACGCGGTGGAGCTGTTGCTGCGCGTGGGTCTCGAGACCGCGCAGAACCGAGTGCACTGAGGCGCACCTCGCTCGATACGCGGTGCGCCCGGCCGATCATCCGCGCGGCAGATGGATCGCGGTCGCGGCCCTGCGCAGTTTGCCCGAAGAGGTCTTCGGCAGTGCGCCGGGCCCGAGCACGGTGACGGTGCGCGGCCGAGCGCCGACCTCCGCGAACACCGAATGCACGATCTCGCGCTCGATGCGCTTGACCTCCTCGGGGTTCTGGTGGCTGCCGCTCTCCACCACCACGGCGAAACTCTCCCGCTTCTGGCCTGCGTCCAGGCGCACCGCCACCGCGTTGCCCGGACGTACGCCGCTCACCCTGGTCGCGGCGCGCTCGATGTCGGTGGGGTAGATGTTGCGGCCGCCCATGATGATCACGTCCTTCATCCGGCCGCACACCACGATCAGCCCCTCGTCGGTGAAGTAGCCGATGTCGCCGGTGTCCAGCCAGCCCTCGTCGTCCTGGGCCGGTTGGAATCCGTCCACCGTCACATACCCGGAAGTGACCGCGGGGCCGCGCAATTCGATCACACCCACCGACCGGGTAGGCAGCGACTGGCGTTCGCTGTCGACGATCCGGCCCTCCAGATGGTCGACCAGATAGCCGAGGGTGGGCAGTCTGCGGATGTTGGCGGGCTGGCCGTGCTCCTCCGGCACGGGCACCGCCTTGCCGATCGCTTCGAGCAGATCGGCATCGATCACGTCGAGCACCTGTCCGTGACCGGCGTCGGGGATCGATACGGCGAGCGTGGTCTCGGCCATGCCGTAGACCGGGGTGAGCGCCATCGGGTTGAGCCCGAAGCGTTTCCCGGCGGCGGCCAGAGCGTCCATGGTGTCCGGGTCCACCGGTTCGGCGCCGTTCCACATGTAGCGCACGCTGCTGAGGTCGAACGCGCCGTCGTCGGCCTGCCGCAGCCGCCTGGCCAGCAGCGAATAAGCAAAATTCGGTGCGGCGGTGACGGTTCCGCGGTACTTGCTGATCAGCTCGGCCCACAGCAGTGGCCTGGTGAGGAAGTCCAGCGGTGTCACACACACCACTTCGGCGCCGAATTGCATCGGGACGCTGAGGAATCCGACCATGCCCATGTCGTGGAACAGGGGCAGCCAGCTGACCATCACGTCGTCGTCGGGCTGGAATTTCACCCGATCGAACATGGCGTGGGCGTTGACGAAGAAGTTCTCGTGCGTGATCCGGACCGCCTTGGGCGAGCCGGTGGAACCGGAGGTCAACTGCTGCAACGCGATATCGCCCTCGGCGGTGGGCACCGGGTCGATATCGGGACCGTCGGGCAGCTGGTCGATGCGCACCACGGTGATGCCGCGTTCGCGCAGCAGCGGCTCGGCCGCCTCGAACGGCGCGCCCAGCACGACCGCGCGCGCTTCGATCATGGTCAGCACGGTCTCGGTGTCGCGCGCCCAGACGACCAGATCGGTGCGCGGAGTCGGCTGGTGCAGCATGGTGATCGACGCGCCGCGCATCCAGACGGCCTGGCAGGCCGGGGCGATGTCGACCGGCATGCCCGCGAGCACGCCGACCGCGTCGCCGTGCCCGATGCCCGCTTCGGCCAGCCCGCCCGCCATGCGCCGGGCGATCCGGTGGATCTCCGCCCATGTGCGCCGCAGCGGGGCGCTGGGCTCGCCGGTTACCAGTCCGCGCTCGGAGTTTCGCGCCGTGGCATACATCTCGTCGGTGAACCTGCTCAACGTTCATCTCCTAACCACCAGCTGTCGCCGGGAACCGGCCTCCCCCCACTATCCCGCCATCGCGGGGCGGCGTTAACCCCTTTTCCGGGGGCCGCAGGTCACAGCGACGAGAAGGTGGCCGCGTAGCGATCGACATAGCACCGGCCCGAGCGCGCGGCCAGCTCGCGCATCAGCTCGTCGGTGGCGGCGCGCACCATGTGGCGCTGTTCCGCGGGCGGGTAGCGGCGCGGCGCCCCGAACTCGATGCGCACTTTGCCGAACCGCGGCAGACGACTGCCGCGCGGGTTCACCCGGTCGGTACCCGACAGCGTCACCGGAACGACCGGCGCGCCGGTGGCCATGGCGACCCGCAGGGTGCCGGTGCGGCCGCGGTAGATCCGCCCGTCCGGTGATCGGGTGCCCTCGGGATGGATCGCCCAGACCCCGCCCGCTTCCAGGATGCGGGTGGCCGCCGCCAGTGCGCCCGCGGCCGCGTCGCCGCCGGTCCGGTCGACCGGGACCTGCCCGGAGACCGAGTAGAACCACCGATTGAACCGGCCGCGCAGGCCCGTCCCGGTGAAGTACTCCTGTTTCGCCAGGAACGTCACGCGCCGGGGGACGACCAGCGCGAGGTAGAGCGAGTCGATCACGGCGAGGTGATTGGCCGCGATGATCACCGGCCCGGTGCGCGGGATGTTGTCCAGCCCCGCGACATCGGGCCTGCCGAGCAGCCGCAGCAGCGGACCGAGCAGCACGTACTTGAACAGCGAGTACCACATGTAGACCTCCGTGGACGAATGCGTAGACACTGTCTACCGCATCGCGTAGACAGTGTCTATGTGCGGGAGTGTGGTTCTGCCGTGGCACGCGTAGACAATGTCCGCATGGCCGAGAGCGAGACGCTGCGAGATCGACTGGTCGACGTCGGCGTCGATCTGCTCGAAGAGGTGGGCGCCGCGCACCTGGGGTTGCGTGCGATCACCCGGGCGGCGGGCGTCTCGCACGGTGCGCCGCGGCGCTACTTCCCGACCCACCGCGCACTGCTGGCCGCCATTGCCGCGCGGGGGTTCGCCGACCTCGCCGACCGGTTCACCGCGGTGGAGGCCGAGTCCGCGCGCGACCGTCTCGGGCGGATGAGCGCCGAGTACATCGAGTTCGCCGCGCGGCGGCCGGAGATGTTCACCCTGATGTTCCGGCACGATCTGCTCGAAGGCTCCGGCGAGAACCTGCGGTCGGTCACCTTGCCGCTGTTCGCGCGGTTCGCCGAACTGGTCGGCGCGGCGGCGGGCACGACCGATCCGCGCGACCGCGCGATCGCCCTGTGGACGAATCTGCACGGCATCGCCACCACGCGGGCCAATCGCAGCCTGCGTCTGGTCGCACCCGGCGCCGACGTCGAGGCTCTGGTGGCCAGGGCACTCGCGGTGCATCTGGCCTGAGTGTCGCGGGCCGCTCGCGGCTCAAGCGCGCAGTTCCGCCACCGCGGTGACGAAGCGATCGAGTTCGTCGAAGCCGACGAAGCAGTGCGGCGAGGCGCGCACGACGGAGTCGAGGCCGCGGCCGGTCATATCCAGCAGGGTCGAACCGGCGTGGCTGACCGTGACCGTGATGTCCTGCGCAAGCAGCCGGTCGCGCACCTCGACGGAGTCGACGCCGTCCACGGTGAACGACACGATGCCGCTGTGCCGCAGACCGATGTCGCGCACGGTCACCCCCGGAATCTCCGGCAGCGCCTTGCGCAGGTGCTCGGCGCGGGCCGCGATCGCGGCGTAGACGTCTTCCGGGCCCAGTTCGAGCAGGTATCGCACAGCGGCGCCCAGGCCGAGCCTGCCCGCGACGTCGCATTCCCAGAACTCGAAGCGGCTGGCATCGGGCGCGAGCCGGTAGTCCTGCGGGCCGGTCCATTGCGCGCCGTGCAGGTCGAGCCGGGCGGGTTCCATCGAGCGCGCCAACTCCGGCCGCAGGTAGAGGAAACCGGTGCCGCGCGGGCCGCGCAACCACTTGCGGCCGGTGGCCGACAAGGCGTCGACGCCGAGCTCGGCCACGTCCAGGGGCAGCTGCCCGGCGGACTGACAGGCGTCCAGCAGCACCAGCGCGCCGACCGAGTGCGCGATCCGGGTCGCCTCGGCCGCGGGATTGACCAGCCCGCCGTTGGTCGGCGCGTGCAGCACCGACACCAGCTTGACCCGCTCGTCGACCAGCGCCGACAGCGCGTCCAAGTCGATCTGCCCGGTCCCGTCGCTGGGAATCCTCTCCACCGTGGCGCCGGTGGCGCGGGCCCGCTGCAGAGCGGCGATGGCGTTGCTGGCGTAGTCGGCCTCGGAGACCAGGATGCGATCGCCCGCGGCGAGCGGTACCGAGTAGAAGAAGTCCGCCCACGAACGCGTGGCGCTGTCGCTGAGCGCGATGCTCTCGGGTGCGGCGTTGATCAGCGCGCCGATCGCGGTCTTGACATCGGCCAGATCGTCGAGCCGCTCGTTCGCGGCGCGATAGCCGCCGATCTCCGCCTCCCTGCGCAGATGCGCGACGACGGTGTCGGTGACGACCCGAGGGGGCAGCGACGAGCCGGCGCTGTCGAGGAAAACGGGTCCCGGTCCGGGCCCCGGCGCGCATCCGGGAGTGTCGGCTCGTACGCGATCGTCATCCAGCATGGAGCCGACCCTATCGGGTGAATTGTTCGGCTTCATGTCGGTTTCTTGTCGGCCTGCGTCGCTACGCTGGATGGATCGCCGCACGCGAATTTCGGCCGGGGAGTGGAATACCGCCGAGCAGAATGGCGATAACCGAAGAGCAGCGGACTACGTCCCGGAGCCCACTGGAGGTTGGCATGGCGGTCACGCTCGAGAGTCCTGAGTCGGCCGGGTGTGCCACCGAGCAGGGAGAACTGTCCTCCCGCGCGGCGGCCGAAGCATATGTCGGAGGGGTGTGTTTCAAGCTCGGGCCACCAGCGCTGATCGGCGCCGAACTCGAATGGCTCACGGTGCAGGGTGAGTGTTCGGCGTCGGGTCCTTCGGCCGCTCCGCGCCCCCAGCTGTCCGCCATGGCGGACGCACTCGGACCGTACGCACCACGGTCCATCGCCCCCGATTCGCCGGCGCTCGCCTTGCCGGGGGGCAGCCGGGTCACTCTGGAACCCGGCGGTCAGATCGAACTCTCCAGCGCTCCCTACGGAGCTGCCGCGCAGCTGTGTGATCGGCTGCGCGATGATGCCCGCCTGTTGCGGGAACTTCTCGAATCCCGGTCCATCCGCCCCGTTTCCGTCGCCGCCGACGCGGACCGCCGCCCCAAGCGCTTGCTTCAGCTGCCGCGCTATCGCGCGATGGAGCGTTCCTTCGGTGGCATCGGACCGTTCGGCAAACTGATGATGTGCAATACCGCGGCCACCCAGGTCAGCGTCGACGCGGGGGCCGACCGCGCGGACGTCATCGCGCGCTGGAGCGCCCTGTACGCCGTCGGACCGGCGCTGCTGGCCGCCTTCGCCTGTTCACCCGGCCTGCGTGGCGCGCCGCCGGGAACATGGGCGTCTCAGCGCATGCGGGCCTGGTTGCGGCTGGACAACACGCGCACCCGCCCGCCGGTGCTGGACTGGGCCGACCCGATCGCCGCGTACGGCAGATGGGCGCTGGACGTGCCGCTGCTGTGCGTGCGCCCACCGGACGGCGGCGCCGAGGGCGGTGACGGCGACTGCGCGGAATGGTCCGCACCGCCCGGTGCGACCTTCGCCGACTGGCTGTCCGGCGCACTGGACGACGAGGTCGGCCGCCGCCCCGGCATCGGCGACCTCGACTACCACCTGACCACGCTGTTCCCGCCGGTGCGCGCTTCGGGCCACCTGGAGGTCCGCTACATCGACGCCCAGCCCGGCGATGCGTGGACCGTGCCGGTGCACGTGATCGACGCGCTCATGTCCAGCCCGGCAGTGGTCGCGGAGGCGAGCTCGATCGCCGCGCCGCTGGCCGGCCGCTGGGTCGATGCCGCCCGCTACGGATTGGCCGATCCCGACATCCGGGCCGGTGCGGTCGCCCTGCTACGCCTGGCGGCCGAGCACACCGCGACCGACGACGCGGCCCGTGCCGTGGAATCCGCCGCGAAACGATGTCGTCACGGACGCACCCCGACTGAAGACGACACCGAGCACAGCACGGAGCCCACGGAGACAGCCCTGTGACCAGCAGCCGACCGCATTTCCCCGACAGCGACCCGGTCGACCACGCCGAGTCGCCCAGCAGCGCAGACGCCGATCAGCACGAATCCCGGAGACGTTTCCCGTGACCACTTCCCATTCCGCCTTCACCGACCACTCCGGTACCGAACAGCTGCGCGACCGGATCGCCGAGGTGCTCACGCGCGCCCGGCAACGAACCCTCACCCTCACCGATTGCCTCGACGAAGCCGAACTGGTAGCCCAGCATTCGCGCCTGATGAGCCCACTCGTCTGGGACCTCGCGCACATCGGCAATCAGGAAGAACTCTGGCTCGTGCGCGACGTCGGCGGCCGCGACGCGGTGCGCGCCGACATCGACGAGCTCTACGACGCCTTCAAACACGCCCGCGCGAACCGGCCCGAACTACCGTTGCTCGATCCCGGCCAGGCCCGCGACTACGTCGGCGCCGTGCGGGACAAGGTGTGGGATGTGCTGGAGCGCAGCGACCTACGAGGCCGGCCACTGATCGATGACGGGTTCGCGTTCGGCATGATCGCCCAGCACGAGCAGCAGCACGACGAGACCATGCTGGCCACCCACCAGTTGCGCGCGGGCGCACCGGTGCTCGCCGCGGCGGCCGCACCCACCGCCGCGGCGCCGGTCACCGGGGAAGTCGTGATCCCCGCGGGCGAATTCACCATGGGCACCTCGACCGACGTGTGGGCGCTGGACAACGAACGCCCCGCGCATCCGGTCCGGGTGCCCGGCTTCGCGATCGACGCCGCGCCGGTGACCAACGAGCAATACCTGGCTTTCGTCGAGGACGGCGGCTATGAGCGGCCCGAGCTCTGGTCCGAGCGGGGCTGGGCGCACCGCACCGAGGCGGGCCTCGTCGCGCCGCAGTTCTGGGAGCGTGATCCGTCCGGGCGCTGGTGGCGGCGGGTATTCGGGGTGATGACCCCGCTGCGGCCGCGGCAGCCGGTCGTGCACGTGTGCTGGTTCGAGGCCGAGGCCTACGCGAACTGGGCGGGTAAGCGCCTGCCCACCGAAGCGGAGTGGGAGAAGGCGGCCAGGTTCGATCCGGCCACCGGCGCGTCGCGCCGATTCCCCTGGGGTGATGCCGATCCCGACGCGACCACCGCGAATCTCGGGCAGCGGCATCTGGAACCCGCCGAGGTCGGCGCGTATCCGTCCGGCGCGTCTCCCGCAGGCGTGCACCAGCTGATCGGTGACGTGTGGGAATGGACCGCTTCGGGTTTCGAGCCGTACCCGGGTTTCCGCGTGTTCCCGTACCGGGAGTACTCCGAGGTGTTCTTCGGCGGCGATTACCGTGTGCTGCGCGGCGGTTCCTTCGGCACCGATCCGGTGGCCTGTCGCGGCACCTTCCGGAACTGGGACCATCCGATCCGTCGCCAGATCTTCGCCGGGTTCCGCCTGGCGCGGGATCTGCGTCCGGGAGAAGGCGAGTGAGCGACGCCCGTCATTCCGGCCGGCGGCCGGACAGTTGTCCCGAGGTGAGCGGTCCGTACAGGTCGAAGGTGGCGTCGGCGGGTGCCGATGTGTAGACACCTGGGTTACATCGGCCCGCCGGTGCGGGTAGGCGACATGTTGACCCTCGGCTCCCATTCGCTGCACACGCAGGCATGGGCGCCGCGCGACATGCGCCACGGCGGCACCATCAACGCCGACGGGTTCGGCGTCGCCTGGTGGCGCGTCGGAGCGGACGACACGGTCACCGCCAGCCGTTACCGCAACGCGGCGCCGATCTGGACCGACCCGGCCGTGGACGAGGTACTTCCGCAGCTGGAGTCCGCCGCCGTGCTCGCAGCGGTGCGGTCGGCGACGGTCGGTATGCCGGTCGAGCGGTCCGCGTGCGCGCCGTTCACCCGTGACCGCTGGGCGTTCAGTCACAACGGCGTGGTGCCGGACTGGCGGCGCACGCTGACCGGCGTAGCCGAGGAGTTCGCGCTCATCGCCGCCGAACTCGGCGCCGAGGATCTGTTCACTCCCGCGCGGTTGCTGGAGGCGGAATCCGCCACCGACGCGGCCACGCTGTGGGTACTGCTGTGTGATCTGCTGGCGACCGGCGCACCGGACGGCGAGTGGTCCGCCGCTCCGGCGGCACTGCGGCTGCTGGTGTCCGCGATCCTCGACCGGGCGCCGGAAGCACGCCTGAATCTTCTGCTCTCCGACGGCGCGCAACTGTGGGCGACCACCTGCCACCATTCGTTGTCGGTGCTGGTCACCGACGATTTCGCGCTCGTGTCCTCCGAACCCTTCGACGACGACCCCCGGTGGCGGTCGATCCCGGACCGCAGCCTGGTGAGCGCCAGACCCGGCGCGCTGTCCGTCGACGCCCTCCTCTGACCCGAAAGGCCCGCGCCATGACCGCAGCCACGCTGGACATCCACCTCACCGAAGACGACCTGAACACGGCCCTGCGCTCGGACGCCACACAGGGCCTGACCGCGACCCCGAAATGGCTGCCGCCCAAATGGTTCTACGACGCCAAGGGCAGCGAACTCTTCGAGCGGATCACGGAGCTGCCCGAGTACTACCCGACGCGCACCGAGCGCGCGCTGCTCGAGCGGGTGGTCGACGAGATCGCCGACGCCGCCCAGGCCGAGGTGCTGGTCGAACTCGGCGCCGGATCGGCGGCCAAGACCCGTCTGCTGCTCACCGCCCTCAGCGCGCGCGGACCCTTGAAGACGTATGTACCGCAGGATGTTTCGTCCGCGGCGCTGCGGGCGGCGGCCGACGAGGTCGCGGCCGAGTTCCCTGGTCTCGGCGTGCACGGTGTGGTCAGCGATTTCACCGACACCCTCGACAACCTCCCGCGCGGCGGTCGCCGGATGATCGCCTTCCTCGGCGGCACCATCGGCAATCTCGTCCCCGAGGAGAGGGCCGAATTCCTCGCCAGGATCCACGCCGTGCTCGAGCCGGGTGAGCAACTGCTGCTCGGCGCCGGGCTGGTCACCGACCCGGCGGTGCTCGTGCCCGCCTACGACGACGCGGCGGGCGTCACCGCCGAGTTCAACCGGAATGTGCTGCACGTGTTGAACGCTCGCCTGCGCGCCGACTTCGCGCCGGAGAAGTTCCGGCACATCGCGGTCTGGGACGCGGCGCGGGAGTGGATCGAGATGCGGCTGGAGGCGAGCGAGGACATGACCGTCACGGTTGCCGACCTCGGTCTCACCGTGCGTTTCGGCCGCGGCGAACAGATGCGCACCGAGATCTCCGCGAAGTTCCGGGTCGATGGACTCGACGCCGAGCTCGCCGCCGCGGGCTTCGCCACCGGGCACGTGTGGACCGATCCGGACGATCGCTTCGCGCTGATCCTCGCCGGACGGCGCTGACCGGGGCTCCGGTCGGCGGCGGTCACCGGGAGGGCGCGCCGCCGACCACCGCCGCGAGCCACTCGACCAGCGGCCGCATCGTCTCCCACGCGGCGCGGACCTCCTTCGCCGTCCGCGGCGTGTCCAGCCAGCCGGGTGCGCCGAATTCCCTTCCGCACGTGATGGATTTGTGCCGCAACAGCTCGATGCGCGGATGGTCGGCGTCGTAACCCTTGGGTTTGGTCTTCAGCTTCTCCCCGCCGATGGTCAAGCCGGCGTCGGCGAGTTTCGCGAGGATCGCCGCCAGTTCGCCGCCGCGCACCTCGTCGTCGATGGTGGCGCGCAGTTGCGCGAGCTGATCGGGCGAGCCCTGATAGAAGCCGCTGCCGACGAACAGGCCCGCGGCGTTGATCTGGACGTACCAGCCGACGCCCGGCGCGGCACGCACCACCGCGCCCTGCGCGGTCTTGTACGGCGTCTTGTCCTTGGCGAATCGCACGTCCCGATATGGCCGGAAGATCTTCGCCGCGCCGAAATCCGGCTCCAGCTCGGCTACGAGCGCCTTCATCGGCGTGAGTACCGATTCGTCGTAAACATTCTTGTGCTCGGTCCAGAAAGCTTTGGAGTTGTCGGCCTCCAAGTCTTCGTAGAAGTCCAGCCCGGCCAGCGGGAAGCCCGTGAATCCGGTCATGCGCGCACACTCGCCGCGCTGGTGTCACCGAAGGAACGCATACCGGAAATCTACGTCGTGAAGTCTCCGCCGAACACGGCGAACCCCACGATGAAGCCGATGACCATCCCGACGGCCGCCGCGATCGCTGCCCATTTGCCGAGCGATTCGCCCTTGTTGTGCCCGACGATCCCCAGGATTATCCCGGCCGGACCGAACAAGATCGGGCAGAACAGCACCGCGGTCACCGCGCAGACGAACCCGATGATCGAGTACACCTGGCTCCCCGGCGGCCTCGGCGGGGTGGCATACGGCTCGTACCCCTCCTGCGGGTAGGACGGGTAGCCGTATTGCGGACCGGCCGCCGGTTGGTCGTACCCTCCGCCCGCCGGGTACTGAGGTTGCCCGGCCGGCGGATACGGTTGCCCGGCGTCGGCGGCCTGTCCGTACGGCGGGTAGGGCAGTTGTCCGCCCGACCCGTATCGAGCGTGGTCGTCCGGTGTGAACCGGCGTGTCTCCTCGTCGGTCGGAGGCTGGGGAGCGGAACCCGACAGCGGGGACCCCGGCGCGGCGGGTTCGGCGCCCCAGGACTGCTGGCCGCCCGGCCCGTCGGCGCCCCAGGGCTGAGGTTCGGCCGGTTGACCGCTGGGTTCCGCGCCCCACTGACCGCCCAGCGGGCCCGCGGGCGGTGTGCCGCCCGACTGCCACCATTGGTCCGCCGAACCCTGCTCGCTTTCCGGTGGCCGCGCGGCGGCCGGATCGTGCTCGGTGGGTGGTGCGCCGGTCTGGGCCGGGGCGGCGCCGGTCAGTGGCTGAGCGGGCTCGTCACCGGAGGTCTCACCGGTCTGTTTCGGCAACGACGGTGCCTCCGGCTCCCGCCGCTCGTCGTCGGTGTGGTCCGGATCCTTCGGCGTGCTCATCGCACCCTCCTCGTGTCGTCCCGGTCACGCAACCTATGCCTACCACGCTGCACGCGTCGTGATAGCCGATTGCTACAGCGTGGCGAGTCGGGGCGGTACTCGGCTCAGAGGTCCTCGTCGTCGACGATCTCGATCGCGGCCACCTCAGCGGACCGGTCGTCCGCCTCGTCGTCCTCGGTGCGGCCGTCGTGCGGCGTCCACTCCTGATCCAGCTCGTCACCGATGCCGAGCCTGCCGTCGTCCTCGTCCTCGTGGTAGCGGATGCGCAGGTCGTCGGGCGGATCCTCGATATTGCGCTGATACTCGCGGATCTCGTCCTCCTGGTCGTCATCCCCCATCTCGGTCTCCAACGGGTCAGTGTCCATACCCTCGGTATCCCCACCGATCGCCGCGGCTAACGCGAACGCGGAAACGGCGGCCCGGACCGGAGTCCGAGCCGCCGTTTCCGCGGTGTGAGGCTTAGGCGTTGCCGTTGAAAAGGCCGGTGACCGAACCGTTTTCGAAGACCTCGCGGATGGTGCGGGCCAGCAGCGGCGCGATGGAGAGCACGGTGAGCTGCGGGAACTTCTTCTCTTCCACCAGCGGGAGGGTGTTGGTCACCACGACCTCCTTGGCGCCGCAGTTGGCGAGGCGCTCGGCGGCGGGCGCGCTCAGCACGCCATGGGTCGCGGCGATGACCACGTCACCCGCGCCGGCCTCCTTCAGCACCTTGACCGCGCCCGCGATGGTGCCGCCGGTGTCGATCATGTCGTCGATCAGGATGCAGGTGCGGCCCTCCACCTCGCCGACCACGCGGTTGGACTTCACCTGGTTGGGCACCAGCGGGTCGCGGGTCTTGTGGATGAAGGCCAGCGGCGAGCCGCCCAGCGAGTCGGCCCACTTCTCGGCGACGCGCACGCGGCCGGAGTCAGGGGAGACGACGGTGATGTGTTCGAGGCTGTAGTTGGTGCGGATATACTCCGCCAGCTGCAGCTGCGCGTGCATGTGATCGACGGGGCCGTCGAAGAAGCCCTGGATCTGGTCGGTGTGCAGGTCGACGGTGATGATCCGGTCCGCGCCCGCGGTCTTCAGCAGATCCGCGACCAGACGGGCCGAGATGGGCTCGCGGCCGCGGTGCTTCTTGTCCTGGCGGGCGTACGGGTAGAACGGCAGCACCGCGGTGATCCGCTTGGCCGAGCCGCGCTTGAGCGCGTCGATCATGATGAGCTGCTCCATCAGCCACTTGTTCAGTGGCGCGGGGAAGCTCTGCAGGACGAAGGCGTCGGAACCACGGACCGACTCCTCGAACCGGACGAAGATCTCGCCGTTGGCGAAGTCCCGCGCGATCTGCGGCGTGACGTGGACGTCGAGTTCCTTGGCGACCTGCTCGGCCAGCTCAGGATGAGCGCGTCCCGAGAAGAGCATGAGGTTCTTCTGGTTATCGATCCATGACGCGGTCACTGCTGATTGCCATCCTTTTGCTCTATTGCCTGACCCGACATCTCCTTGGCCGCGACGGCTTCCGCCGCCGCGCGGGCCGCGTCCGTCCCCGGACGGTGTCGCTGCACCCAGCCCTCGATGTTCTTCTGCGGTCCGCCGGAGACCGCGAGAGCTCCGGGCGGAACGTTTCTGCGCAGTACAGTACCCGCCGCCGTATAGGCTCCGTCACCCACCGTCACCGGCGCGACGAACATGGTGTCGCTGCCGGTGCGCACATGCGAACCGACCACGGTGTGGTGCTTGGTCACCCCGTCGTAGTTGACGAAGACGCTGGACGCACCGATGTTGCTGTGCTCCCCGATGGTGGCGTCGCCGACGTAGGTCAGGTGCGGGACCTTCGAATGCGCGCCGATCGAGGCGTTCTTGGTCTCGACGAACGCGCCGAGCTTGCCCACCTCGCCCACGACGGTGCCGGGCCGCAGGTAACTGAACGGGCCGATGGTCGCCTTCGGGCCGATGGTGGCGCCCTCGCCGTGGGTGCGGATCACCCGGGCGCCGTCGCCCACGACGACGTCGGTGAGCGTGCTGTCCGGGCCGATCTCGGCGTCCTCGCCGACGACGGTGTTGCCGATAAGTTGCACGCCGGGGCGCAGCACGGCGTCCCTTCCGATGCGCACACCGGCGTCGACCCAGGTCGAGGCGGGATCCATGATCGTGACGCCCGCGCGCATGTGGCGTTCCAGGATGTAGCGGTTGAGCGTGTGCGCCGCCGAGGCCAGTTGCACCCGGTCGTTGACGCCGGTGACCTTGGCCGCGTCGACCAGGCGTGCGCCGTGCACCGGGTGACCGGCCTCGCGGGCCAGGCGCAGCACGTCGGTGAGGTACAGCTCGTGCTGGGCGTTGGCGGTGGACAGCCGGCTGATCATGGTGCGCAGCACCGCCGCGTCGAACGCGTACACACCGGAGTTCACCTCGGTGATCGCGGCCTGCTCCGGGGTGGCGTCGGCGTGCTCGACGATCTCGGCCAGCTGGCCCTCCGCGTCGCGCACGATGCGGCCGTAGCCGTTCGGGTCCGGCGGTACGAAGGTCAGCACGGTGACGGCGGGGCGTTCGGCGTAGCTGCGGTGCTCGTCGAGCAGTGCGGCCAGGGTGTGCCCGTCCAGCAGCGGCACGTCCGCGGAAGTGACCAGTACGTCACCGGTAAAGCCGACCGGCAGGGCGGCCAGCGCGCACTGCACGGCGTGCCCGGTACCGAGCTGCTGTTCCTGGATCGCCGGGGTGATCTCCCGGCCCAGCTCGTCGGCCACCGCGGTCACCGCCGCGCCGACTTGCTCGCGGTCGTGCCCCACCACGGTGATGAGGTACGCGGGGTCTATCTCGTTCGCCGCATGCAGCGCGTGGGCGAGCATGCTCCGACCGGCCAGCGAATGCAGGACCTTGGGGGTCTTCGACCGCATTCGCGTCCCGGCACCGGCTGCGAGAACGACGACGGCGGTCTGCTGTGGCATGGATCTCCCTCGGCTGCCTGTCCTCGTGCGGGGCATCGTCGTGCTTGGTCAGCGATCTGCGGGCCAACGATAGGGCATCGTGCTCTCGAGCTCCGCCGCCAGGACTCGAACCTGAACTCTCTGAACCAAAATCAGATGTGCTGCCATTACACCACGGCGGATTGCCACACCGGCGGTTGGCGAACACCCCGCCGCTGTGCCACGGCACGGGATGAATCCTCGCATACTCGGCCGCCTCCCCGCGAATTGTTCGGCCCGCCTGTCCGCGTATTCCGGCCGTACCAGGGCGGAGCCGGGACGGCCGGAGACACGCCGGCGGCGGACCGGTGGGCCGGGCGGGTGGATCCCCGTCCGGTCTGGGACAGTGGTATCCGAATGCCGGTGTCGTGCGTCGGAGCCCCGGTGCGACGGCCGACTCGACACGCACGAGGGCAACTCGCCGGGCTCGCCCGCGACCCGCCCGGCATGCGACCGTCGGTCGGAGGGAAACCGCCGAGGCACTCACGACCGGCAACAACGCGGAGAGGGCGGAGGAGCAGGGGTGTCTTCGGGTGAGTCGCATCGAGTGTCCCGGCCGCGGATGACCGGCACGCAGCGGCGTCAGCAGCTCATCGAGATCGGGCGCGCGCTGTTCGCCGAACGCGGTTACGACGCGACCTCCATCGAGGAGATCGCGCAACGCGCCCAGGTCTCCAAACCCGTGGTGTACGAACACTTCGGCGGCAAGGAGGGGTTGTACGCGGTCGTCGTCGACCGCGAGATGTCGATGCTGCTCGACATGATCACCTCCTCGCTCACGCAGAACCGATCGCGTATCCGGCTCGAACAGGTCGCGCTGGCACTGCTGACCTACATCGAAGAACGAACCGACGGGTTTCGAATTCTGGTGCGCGATCAGCCCGCCGCGGCGGCCGAGGGCAGGTACTCCAGTTTGCTCAACGAGGCGACCAATCAGGTGGCGCACATCCTGGCCGGAGATTTCGCGCGGCGCGGGTTCGACACCAGTCTGTCCACCCTCTACGCGCAGGCGCTCGTCGGCCAGGTCGCCACCGCCGCGACCTGGTGGCTCGATGAGCGCCAACCCTCGAAAGAGGTTGTGGCGGCACACTTGGTGAACCTGTGCTGGAACGGGCTGAGCCATCTGGAGGCCGAGCCGCAACTGAGTTCGGAGTGGCGCGCGAGCGCGGGTGAGTGACCCGGATTGTTAACCAGCAAATTGCGCGGCGGGTCTTGTCGAATGCTCGAATTGGCTGCCGGGCGCGCGCCTGGTGGTACGGTTCACCCATCCTTTGGGTGCTGTTCGGGCGGTAAGTCGGTCAACTTCGGGATGTCGGTCTACTTCAGGATGGCTGGTTTTGGGATGACAGGCGGATCTGATGGCTAGGCAAGCGCGCGCGGAGATCACCCGCGACTCCGTCCTGGCAGGCGCGGCCGATGTCTTTCTGCGCTTGGGATATGCGAATGCGAGCCTGAGCGAGATCATCGCGCAGTCCAATGTGACCAAGGGCGCCTTGTATTTTCACTTCGGTTCGAAGGAAGAGCTGGCGCGCGCCGTGGTCGACCAGGGCAACGAGCGACTGACCAGCTCGTGTCAGGGCTTCTTCGATCCCCGGGTGCCCGCGCTGGAAGCGTGCATCGGCATCACCTATGTCGTCGCCGATCTATCGATGAACGACCCGATGGTCGGCGCCATGCTGAAGCTGACCCACCAGATCGGCGACTACCGCGGCGCCCAAGGCGACAACATCGCCAAGAACTGGGGCGACACCTACCGGCTGCTCGCCGAGCGAGCCATCGCCCAGGGCGACCTGATCGCCGACCTGGACGCGGAGGTCATCGGCCTGCTCTGGCAGGAGATGGCCGCGGGCGTGCACATCATCGCCGTCGGCACCGAATCCATCGACCAGATGGCGGCCCGGATGGAGCGCGCGTGGTACTTCCTGCTCCCGGCCCTCGTGCCGCCGGAGAAGTTGTCCTACTTCCGCGAGTTCGCCGCTAGGCGCCTGCGCCGCTACGTGCCGTAGTCTTTGGCAGCGCCTTCGGCGCTGCGTGTTCGCGGCCCCTTTTTGGCTCGCGTTTGCGCGACCGCCGCTTGCTCCTTCGTCGCCTACGCGACGGCCGCGCAAACGCGAGCCGGGCCGCGAACGGCGCATGCTCGGTCTCGCTTCGCTCGGAACCGGGAGTTGGGGTACGCGGGGCGCGTCGGTGTTCGAAGTCGGGATGAAGTGCGCGCGGCTCGGGTGGGTGGGGTTCGGGTCGACCGGTGTGGGTGATTCGTTGACGGTATGGCCGCGTTCGGGCTCGCGGCGGGCCGGGAGCGGCGCATGCTCGGTGTCATTTGGCTCGAAACTCGGGGTTGGGTGAGCGGGGCCGCGTCGGCGTTCGAACTCGGGATTGCCCGGGAGCGGCTGACCGGTGTGCGCCTCGGTGCTGGTCGCGGCGGACGGGGCGGTGCCGGCACGAGTCCGGTCCGGGTTCGCTTCGCTCGTCCTCCTGGAGTCGCGCATGTCCGCTTATCGTCGAAGCCGGGGCTGACTCTCGGGACCTCCGCGACACGATGCGATCGCCGGTGCTCCGACCGGTCCGCCGGAGTGCAACCAGGTGATCGCGTGTTCGCGGCGGAGTCGCCCGAACGTGGTCGCTCCGGCGCACGCCGGCGGTAGCCGTGAGCGCGCGTCCCCGCAGGCGCTGCAATTACGGGACACCCGCTTAACTAGACTCGGTTGGCCGCTCGAACCGTGTCGCCTGCGCTCAGGAGTTGTCGATGTCCACCCACCGCCCACCGTTGGCGGGACTGGCCGCTGCGGCCGGTGCCGATACCTCGCTACGGACCGTCGCGGAGCTGATCGGCACCACGTCGGTCGAGCTGGTCGCGCCGTCGGCGGTGCGGCCGTTCGTCGCGGCGCGGGTGGCCGCCGAGCGGCCGCTGGTGGTGGTCACGGCCACGGGGCGGGAGGCCGACGACCTGACCGTCGAGCTGGCGGAGATGCTCGGTCCCGCGGTCGCGCAGTTCCCGTCCTGGGAGACGTTGCCGCACGAGCGGCTCTCGCCGGGCGCGGACACGGTGGGGCGCAGGCTGGAGGTGCTGCGCCGGATCGCACACCCCGACGACCCGCATTTCCCCGCGCCACTGCGCGTGGTGGTGACCACGGTGCGATCGCTGATGCAGCCGATGGCGGGCGGTCTCGGCGACATCGAGCCGATCGTGCTGCGCGTGGGCGTCGAGCTGGACTTCGACGAATTGCTCGTGCGGCTGGTGGAATTCGCTTACACCCGGGTCGACATGGTGGGCAAGCGCGGCGAGTTCGCGGTGCGCGGCGGCATCCTCGATGTCTTCCCGCCCACCGCCGACCATCCGGTGCGTGTCGAGTTCTGGGGCGACGAGATCACCGAACTGCGGCCGTTCGCCGTCGCCGACCAGCGCTCGCTGCCGGACGTCGCGGTGGACGTCGTGGTCGCGCCGCCGTGCAGGGAGCTGCTGCTCACCGCCGAGGTGCGCGAGCGGGCCGCCGAGGTGGCCGCCGCCAACTCCGCCGACGCGGCGCTGGTGGAGATGCTGGAGAAACTGGCCCAGGGCATCCCGGTAGAGGGCATGGAAGCGCTGCTGCCGGTGTTGCGACCGGGGCAGCTGCGGTTGCTCACCGAGGTGCTGCCGGAAGGCACCCACGTGCTGCTGTGCGATCCGGAGAAGATCCGCACCCGCGCCGCCGACCTGGTGCGCACCGGTGAGGAATTCCTGGAGGCGTCCTGGACGGCTGCCTCGTTCGGTGGCGCCGCGCCGCTCGGCGGCCATGGGCTCGACCTTGCCGCGTCGGCCTACCAGCCGCTGTCCGACGTCCACGCCAGCGCCGACCGGCAGGGTCTGCCCTGGTGGACGCTGAGCCCGCTCGCCTCCGGCGATTCGTCCGAGGTCGTCCTGCGGGTGCTGCCCGGCCCCACCGCGCGCGGGTCCGACGAACTGGTGGCGACAATGTTCGCCTCGTTGCGCGCCCACGTGACCACCGGCGGCAGGGCCGTGGTGGTCGTCGCAGGTCACGGCACCGCGCAGCGCATCATGGAACGGCTGGCGGATGCCGACGTGCCCGCCGCGGCGCTGGCGACCGGCGCCGAGCCGAACGAGGGTGTGGTGGGCGTGCTGTGCGGCTCGCTGCACGACGGCCTGGTGTTCGAAGACGCCCGTTTGGTGGTGGTCGCCGAGTCCGACCTGACCGGCAACCGGGTCACCGCGCCGACCGAGGGCAAGCGGATGCCCGCGAAGCGGCGCAACCAGGTCGACCCGCTCGCGTTGAGCGCCGGTGACATGGTGGTGCACGACCAGCACGGCATCGGCAAGTTCGTCGAGATGATCGAACGCACCGTCGGCGGCGCCCGCCGCGAGTACCTGGTGATCGAGTACGCGCCGGGCAAGCGGGGCCAGCCCGGCGACCGGCTGTTCGTGCCGATGGAGTCGCTCGACCAGCTCTCCCGCTACGTCGGCGGCGAGATGCCCAGCCTGTCCAAGCTCGGCGGCTCGGACTGGGCCAACACGAAACGCAAGGCGCGCAAGGCCGTTCGCGAAATCGCGGGCGAACTCGTGCAGCTGTACGCGGCCCGCCAGGCCGCGCCGGGCCACGCCTTCGGGGCCGACACGCCGTGGCAGAAGGAGATGGAGGACGCGTTCGCGTTCACCGAGACCGTCGACCAGATGACCGCCATCGCCGAGGTGAAGGCGGATATGGAGAAGCCGGTCCCGATGGACCGCGTGGTCTGCGGCGACGTCGGCTACGGCAAGACCGAGATCGCGGTGCGCGCGGCGTTCAAGGCGGTGCAGGACGGCAAACAAGTCGTCGTGCTGGTGCCGACCACGCTGCTCGCCCAACAGCATCTACAGACGTTCGCCGAGCGTGTCGCGGGTTTCCCGATCACAGTGAAGGGCCTGTCCCGCTTCACCGATCCGGCCGAGGCCCGCGCCGTGCTGGAGGGAATGGCCGACGGCAGCGTCGACATCGTGGTGGGCACCCACCGGCTGCTACAGACCGGCGTGCGCTGGAAGGACCTCGGCCTCGTCGTGGTCGACGAGGAGCAGCGGTTCGGTGTCGAGCACAAGGAGCACATCAAGGCGCTGCGCACGCACGTCGACGTGCTTACCATGTCGGCGACCCCGATCCCGCGCACCCTGGAGATGAGCCTGGCGGGGATCCGCGAGATGTCGACCATCCTCACCCCGCCGGAGGAACGCCACCCGGTGCTCACCTATGTGGGCGGATACAACGACAAGCAGGTAACCGCCGCGATCCGCCGCGAACTGCTGCGCGACGGGCAGGTCTTCTACGTGCACAACCGGGTGTCGTCGATCGACAAGGCCGCCAAGCGGATTCGTGATCTCGTGCCGGAGGCGCGGGTGGTGGTCGCGCACGGCCAGATGAACGAGGACGCGCTGGAGTCCACCGTGGAGGGTTTCTGGCAGCGCGAATACGACGTGCTGGTGTGCACCACGATCATCGAGACCGGCCTGGACATCTCCAACGCCAACACACTGATCGTGGAACGCGCCGATGCGCTGGGCCTTTCGCAGTTGCACCAGCTGCGCGGCCGGGTCGGGCGCAGCCGGGAACGCGGCTACGCCTACTTCCTGTACCCGCCGGAGAAGCCGCTCACCGAGACGGCCTACGACCGGTTGGCCACCATCTCGCAGAACTCCGACCTCGGCGCGGGCATGGCGGTCGCGATGAAGGACCTCGAGATCCGCGGCGCGGGCAACGTGCTCGGCGCCGAGCAGTCCGGTCACGTCGCGGGCGTCGGCTTCGATCTCTACGTGCGGCTGGTCGGCGAGGCCGTCGAGGCGTACCGCGCCGCCGCCGACGGCAAGCCGATCACCACCGAGGAGGTCAAGGAGGTGCGCATCGACCTGCCCGTGGACGCGCACATCCCGCCCGACTACATCGCCAGCGACCGGCTGCGCCTGGAGGCGTATCGCAAACTGGCCGCCGCGCAAGAGGATGCGGCGCTCGCACTGGTCGTGGACGAACTCGTCGACCGTTACGGCCCGCTGCCGGTGGAGGTCGGGCGCCTGGTGTCGGTGGCCAAGTTGCGGCTGCTCGCCCGCGAGTACGAGGTCACCGAGATCGCGGTCACCGGGACGACGTTGAAGATCTCGCCCCTGCATCTGCCCGATTCCAAGCAGATGCGGCTCAAGCGGCTCTACCCGAGCGCGGGATACCGCGCCGCGTCCGGAGTGGTGCAGCTTCCGTTGCCGCGTGTCGAGGACAGTGTCGGGGCCGAGCGCGTCCGAGATGTTGTGCTGCTGCAATTCGTCGCCGATCTGCTGCTGGCGTTGGACGGGAAGGCGCAAGGGGCGGTCGATCTCACCGTCGCCGCCGAGATGGCGCCGCGATGAGTTCTACGGGTCGCGACGAGTCCGTCCTTCGAGCCGCCCGGCATCGTGCCGCCGCGGGCGTGCCGTCCGGTAGCGCGCCGAACGGCGACTCGCTGCCGCCCACGGACACAGCGGTGGTCGCGGCGGGGCTGGCCGGTGCCGTCGAGGTGATGGACCGCCTCTGGCATTTCGGTGGGTGGGAGGTCACCCAGACCCACGATTCCCTGCGTCCCTATCTGCTCGAGGAGACCTACGAGCTGCTCGACGCCATCCAGCACAGCGATGCAGAGACGATCAAGGAAGAACTCGGAGACCTGCTGTTGCAAGTGCTGTTCCATTCCCGGATCGCCGAGGCAGCGGGGGAATTCACGGTCGACGACGTCGCCGCAGCCCTGGTCGCCAAGCTGGTCAACCGCAGCCCGCACCTCGTCGACGCCCCGATCGATCCGTCCGCCTCGGTAGCGGAGAAGATCGCCGCGCAGGAACGCGCCTGGGAGGAGCGCAAATCCGCCGAGAAGTCCCGCCGCTCCTGCCTGGACGGCATCGCCATGGCCCAGCCCGCCCTGGCACTCGCCGAGAAGGTCATCTCCCGCAGCACCAGGGCCGGTCTCCCGCCCGATCTCGTTCCCGAAGCGCTGCGGGTGGTGCGTCTCGGTGGTCCGGAAAGCGCCGAGGAACGTCTCCGCAAAGCGACGCTGACGTTCGCCGCCGCTATCCGTGCGACGGAGGACGCGGCGGAAAAAGAGCGCGGTGAACGTTTGCCGCTGACCGCCGAGGATTGGCGCGCTTTCTGGCCGGAGGAAGACGAGTAGGGAAGCCATGGTGCTCGGAGGCGGTCGGTGAAGAATCCTCGCGAACTTCCGGATCACGGACACTGAGAGAATGTCGTACCCCGAACTGAACGCGCAACCGCAATGGCACTCGACAGCGAACGGCAGATTTCCCGTCGCCGCTCACGTCGGCGGCCAGTGGTGGGTACTGCGGATGAATAGTTTCCCCGACCACCCGCTGTGGACACTGTTCATCGACGGCGCAGCACGTTTCGACATGGATGACACCCCGGCCACCTGGGGCCGGCCGAGCGCCCGATCCTTACCGCCGCTCGAGCCCAGCACCGCCGAACAGATCTTAGTGCCTATCCGGGACTTCACGGCGTACGGCAGTGAAGCAGGAAAACCCTGCGACGACCCAGTTTGCTGCGGATGACGAACGTGCGCATGGACATCTGGCCGAACCGACCTGCCGCGCGGAACGCCTGCGCGAGGACACCCGCCTTTGCGCAACCATCCGCGCGGCGGAAGGCGCCGGCCGAGAAGATCGCGGTCGGCGCCTTCCGGTCACCGTCCGCGATCGGCGCGAATTCCGGTCGAAGCGAATCCGGATTCGTAAACCTCGGGTTCGCCGATGCGCGCGGTCGACAGGCTGCCGACAGCGTGGCCGATGCGGATCATCTGTCGACCGTGCTGTCGGGGATCTGCTCGGCTCGGGCGATTGTTTCGGTGAGCAGATCCACCGTTCTGGTCAGCTGCTCTGCGGTGTGCTCGGAGGTGATGAAGAAGCGGAGGCGTTCCTGTCCGGCCGGGACCGCGGGCGAGGAGATCAGGCCCGAGTAGACGCCGTTCTCCAGCAAGGTGGAGGAGACGTACCCGGCGCGGATCTCGCCGGGAACGATGACGGGCACGATCGGCGTGCCATGGGAGACACCCAGATTCACGCCGCGTTCGGAGAGCGCACCGTGGAACAGGGCGGCATTCGCCCACAGGCGGGTCAAGCGTTCCGGCTCCTGCTCGAGCACGTCGAGTGCCGCGAGTGCGGCGCCGATCGCCGCGGGCGCGGGTGCGCCGGTGAGCATGGCCACGCCCGGCGCGGACGACTTCATCGCGCCGATGAGATCCGCGTCGGCCGCGACGAATCCTCCGGTGCTACCCAACGCTTTGGATAACGTCGCCATCCAGATGTCCACGGCGTCACCAGGCAGACCGTAGTGCTCGCGAATGCCGTGTCCCTTGGTGCCGAAGACTCCGAAGGAGTGGGCCTCGTCGACCATCACCGCACAGTCGTACTCCCGCGCGGTGGCGGCCAATTCCTCGATGCGGCCGACGGTGCCGTCCATGCTGTAGTGGCCCTCGAGCACCACCAGCGCACGATCGAAGCCGCTGCGCGAGGTACGCAGCACGGACCGCAGCGACTCGGGGTCGTTGTGCCGGAAATTGATGCGTCGCGCACCGGACCACTGAACGCCGGAGATGACGCTGCCGTGGATGAGCGAGTCGCAGACCGCTACATCACCCTCGCCGAGCAGAAAGCCGATCACACCGGCATTGGTGAGGTAACCGCTGGTGGTCACCATGGCGTCGCCGACACCGTAGATGTCGGCGAGGCGGCGTTCCAACTCTTCGTAGAGCGGGATCTCACCGGCGACGATGCGGCTGGCCGACGCCGAGGCCCCGAACTGATCCAGGGCCTTCTTAGCGCCGTCGACCACCCGCGGATGGTTGGCCAGGCCGAGGTAGTTGTAGGCGCTGAAGTTCACCAGATCCATGCCCGCCAGCCGCGGCTCCGTGACGTGGATAACCGTGTCGTTGGGTCCTGTCCGGGGCAGGAACAACGGGTTCACCAGCTGGGTCTGCTCATACAGTGACGCGATCACCGCTCGCTTCTGCACGGCCGCCGCCACGTCCGGATGATCGGCGAACTGGCGGCCCTGGCCGCGGCGTTGCCGCGACCGCGTCACCGGTCGCACCGGCGGCGCCGTCGCCGCGGTGCTCCCGGAACTGTTATCCGCCAGTAGTTTTCGCGCCAAGTCACGCGCCGACTCGGTCATGCCTGCACCGTCGCCGCGCCGATCGGTGCCCCATGTGAGCCGACGCCTTCGACGATCGCCTCCGCGGCCTTGGCGCCGGCTTGCTCCAGACTGAACGAGCGTCCGAGCTTCAGGGAGATCAGTTCGACACCCAAGGATTGCGTGACGAGCGAACCGAATTCCACCGCCATGAGCGAGTCCAGGCCCAGTTCCGGCAAGGGCAGGGTGAGGTCGATCGATTCAGCGGACACTCCCATCACCGACGCCAGCTGCTCGGCCAGCATGTGCGCGACCACCTCGTTGCGTTTGGCCTCGTCGAGGGCGGCGAGCTCGGTACGAAGGCGGCTGGCGGCGGAATCGTTCTGCGCCGCCGCCGCGATCATGGACTCGATCCGGCCGGTCAGGGCCAGCTGCGGGCCGGTGGCGGCGACCCGGGTCCAGTTGATCGGGAAGATGTCGACCCTCGTGACGCCGAGTCGCAATGCCTCCTCCAGATATTCCGGTCCCTCATCCATTTCGATCGTGTCGAATCCCGTGTTGACCAGGTAGCGCGCGAGATTCTCGTCGGCCGCCGCCATACCGGCTCCGGCCATATGGCCCCAGCCCACCGCCAGCGCGTTGACTCCTTCACGGGCGAGGACTTGCGCATACGCGTTCACCGCGATATTGGCCGCGGTGTAGGAGTAGTGGCCGATCCCGCCGAAGATGGCACTACCCGAAGAGAACAGGACGAACTGGTCGAGCTGTGCACCGGCCGCCGTGACTCCGGTGTACAGGGCTCGCGCCCCGTCGAGCTTGGGCAGGAAAACCTTGGCCAGGCTGTCGCGATCCATCGCGTGGATCCGCTTGTCGTCCACCGCACCGGCCGTGTGGAAGATGCCCTTGAGCGGATGATCGGGCCGGTGCGCCCGTGCTATCACCGCACCCACGGCCTCCGGATCGGTCACATCGACCAGCTCTGTGGTCACTTCGACACCCTGCTGCTCCCAGACGGCCAGTTGTTTCCTGGCCTCCTCGGTGGTCGCGCCACCGCGTCCGAGCAGGGTCAGGCGCCGAACGCCCTTGCCGACCAGCCAGCGGCCGATCGCCAGCCCGAACCCACCGAAACCTCCGGTGATCAGATACTGCGCGTCGGAGTGGAAGACGACATCGGGAATCCGCGGGCGCACCTGTGGCGCCTGTTCGTCCATGCGCAACACGACGCGGCCGATCCGCGTGGATCGCGCCACTTCCTCGAACGCCTGGGCTACCTCGGCAGTGCCGAACGTGTCGAAGGGCAGCGGCCGATAGGTTCCGTCGTTGAGTCTGCCGTTGACCGCTTTGACGAAATCGAAGACCTTGTGCTGCCGCAGCTTCATCATCCGGTCCAGGTCGAACGAGGAGTACGTCACGTTCTTGTCGAAGTGCCGCAGCTCGAGGACGCCGCCGAAGTAGATGTCCGCCTTGCCGACCTCGATGATGCGCCCGAATTCCGCGACCGCGGCGAAGTTCTGCACCACGATCTCGCCGGGGGCGGAGCTGATCACCACATCCGCGCCGCGACCGCCGGTGAGTTCGAGGACGTCGTCGACGAAGTTCAGCGACCGAGAGTGCAGCGCGTGGTCCGCACCTTGTTCCAGCACGTAGGCACGACGCTCGGCGGTGCCGGCGGTGCCGATCACCGTTGCGCCGTGGAGTTTCGCGATCTGCACTGCCGCCGAACCGACACCGCCGGCCGCGCCGTGCACGAGCACCGTCTCACCCGGCTGTAGCCGGGCCAGCTCCAGCAGCGCGTACTCGGCGGCGACGAACGAGGTCGAACTGCTGCATCGGCCGGGTTCGAAGCCGTCGCCGACACGCCAGACCAGGTCCGTGCTCAGGGTGTTGAAGCGGCCGATCATCCCCTTGCACGCCAAGCTGACCTGGTCACCGATCTCGAATCCGGTGACACCCGGTCCGACGCGGACGATGGTCCCGTCACCCTCCATACCCGGCGCGGTGCCGAAGAAGGTGTCGCCGAGTTCGCGATCACCGAGCAGTCCGATGACCCGCAGCGAGTCCTTGTAGTTGAGGCCGATGGCCGCCATGCGCACCTCGACCTCACCCGGACCGGGCTCCCGCCGCTCGCTACGCCGCCAGCCCAACCGCGAGAAAGTCTTGGTCCTGGGGATTTCCAACCGGAAATCGGCTTCCGGATCGGTCAGCGGCTCGGCCTCGTCCAGGGCGTCCAGGCGATCCTGCAACGTCCGGCTCACCACGGTGGTCCAGCGCAACCCGTTGCGCAGGAACACCTCGTCGGCACGGTCGAAAACGAAGGCTCCCGGAATGGTCAGTTCCGCGCGCAGATCCGCATCGGCGACGTCGGCTTCGACGTCGATCAGTCGCCACCGCAGCCGGGTCTGCTCATTGAGCAGCGCACGACGGGCGCCGGCCAGTGCGGCATGGCTCGGATTCGGCGCGGCATCGCCCTCCGGGTGGGTGTAGGCGCGCTCGGTGACGAGGGAGGCGTAGAAGGTGTCGTCACCGAGGACATCCCGGTCGGAACCTTGCTCTACCAGCCAGCTGTCGAGGAAGTCCTGCGCGGTGGAGTCGAGGAACTGTTGCGCGGCCAAAGCAACCCGCCGCAGTGTCCAGAGGTTGTCCATATCGTCGTAACTCGACCCGGCGACCACCACCAGGTGCAGGCGGCCGACGCCCGGCTGCGTCCGAGCGGCCCGAAGCCGTTCGGTCACCACGGATTCCAAATCGTCACGGTACGGGTCGCCGGTGACGATCAGGGGCGAAACCTCGCCCGGTACAACAGGAGCGGTGATGCGGACGATATGCTCGGCGCGCTCCGTCGCCGCGTGGTCCATCGCGACGACCACGGTGAACAGGTCGTCCGTCGCAGGCAGTGCCGCGCGGTCGATGGGATCGCGCATCTCCCAGCGGTCCTCGTAGAAGAAGTCGATCATCCGCTGCATCGGGCCGGGTCGCGGCGCGATCGATCCGAACCTCATCCCGACGATCTGCATGCGCAGGTTGTGGTCGGCATCGAGCAGGTCGATGTCCGCCGTCGGCTCGTCCGTAGTGTCCAGCCGAGCCACCACGGTGACCTCCTCGGGCAGCGACGCGAACAATCGCACCGCACCGACCGCGACCGGGACCATCGCGCCGTCCTGCTTGCTGCCCGCGCCCGCGAGCAGGGCGGCCACGCTCTGCAACGCCGCATCGACGACCGCCGGGTGTGCTGGATGCCCCGCCTTGCGGGCGATGGTGCCATCCAGGGTGCCGACGACCGTGGAGCCGGAGATCCGAATCGAGGTCGCGCGGCGGAATGTGGGCCCGTAATCGAGTCCGTGCGCCGCGAGGCCGGTGTAGAAGTCGACGGGATCGATCTCGAGCATGGAATCGTCGTCGGGCACGTCGATCTTGGCCGGTTCGTACACGCCCTCCACGAGCCGTCCGACGGCATTGATCGTCCACACCGAACCCGCCACGCCACGCGAGCGAATGGTGAAGCGCCGGGTCGACTCCTCGAGGTCGAACTCCATGATCGGCGTCTCACCCTCGTCGATCACCAGTGGTGCGACGAAACGTACGTCCTCGACCGCCACGGACGCGGACTCGGTCCGCAGCGCCGCGGCGCTGAGCGCGGCATCGAGATAGGCCGAACCGGGCAGGATCCGCGATCCGCCGACGACATGGTCGGCCAGCCACGGCAGCGATTCGATGCCCAGCTCGACCCGCCAGGTCGAGGCGTCGTCCGGATCCTGATCGCCCAGCATCGGATACGCGTCGGGAGTGCCGTGCCGCTTGCGCTGGTATGCCGGGATGTCGTTGCGCAGATGGGTCCGCTGCCACGGGTAGGCAGGCAGATCGATATGCCGTGTGGGGGAGGCCGAATCGGCGAACAGCGCGTCGATATCGAGTGCTCCGGCGTTGTACAGTCCCGCGATGGTCTGCCTGATGCTGTCGGCATCGGACTGCTTGCGGTTGAGCGTCGCGACGGACGCTCCGGTCTCGCCCGCGGCGATGAGGATTTCGCGGATATTGGCGCCGAGTACCGGATGCGGGCCGGCCTCGAGGAACACACGGCTGCCCGCGCGCACGAGTTCGGTGATCGCGTCGTGGAAGCAAACCGCCTGCCGGACGTTTCTGCACCAGTACTCGGCATCCCAATCCGCTCCGGTGACGCGCGCACCGGTGACGGTGGAGTACAGCGGGATGCGGGGCGGTCGCAGCTCCAGTTCGCTCAGTACGGAGCGCAGCTCGTCCAGGATGGGGTCCATCAGGTGGCTGTGGTACGGCACCTCGACCTGTAGTCGACGGGCGAAAACACCCTGTTCGGTGAGTGCTTCCGCGATTTCGTCCAGGCGGAGGGCGTCACCGGCGAGCGTGACGGCCGACGGACTGTTGACGGCCGCGACATCCACCCGTCCATCGCCGGCGATCAGTTCCCGCACGTCGGCGAGCGCCAGGCCGACCGCGAGCATCCCGCCGGATCCGGCGGTCGTGGCCTGTAGCCGGGCGCGGTGATAGCTGACCAGCAGGGCGTCGCGCAGCGACAGCATGCCGGTCACGTAGGCGGCCGACACCTCGCCGACGCTGTGACCGACGATTGCCGCGGGCTTGATGCCGAGCTCGTCCAGCATGGCGTACAGGGAGACCTGAACGAGGAAATTCGCGGGCTGCGCCACAGCGGTCGTCGTCACGCGCGACTCTTCCTCGGGCCGCAGCAGTTCCTCGACGATCGACCAGCCCGCGATCTCTCGGAACACCGCATCGATGCGCTCGGCTTCCGCGGCGAAAGTGCCACCCTCCTGCAACAGTTCACGACCCATCGCCCACCATTGCGGACCCATACCGGTGAACACGAATACCGGTTCGGGCACGTTGCGAGCGACGGTCCGGCTCACCCGTCCCGCGCCGCCTGCGAATTCGATCAACGAGCGGACCAATTCGGTGTCGTCGCCGAAGGGTATCCCGGCGCGAAGCAGATGGTGATTGCGGCGGGTCCAGGCGGCCTCGGCGAGGCGGCCCGGGTCGGCGCCATCGGCAACGCGTTCGGCGAAACCCCGCGCCAGATCCCGCGCGGCCTGCTCACTGCGCGCGGAAATCGGCAGCACCCCGAAGTGTTTCGGCTGACGTTCCGCCGCGATCGACGGGCGATATTCCTGCAGGATCGCGTGCGCGTTCGTGCCGCCGTAGCCGAATCCGTTGACCGCGACGGTCATCCGCTCGACCTCCGGTCCGACTTCCTCGGCCTCCAACTGCAACCGGAGCCCGAGTTCGTCGAAGGGGATGTCCGGATTCGGCGTTTCCAGCCAACCCTGCGGTGCGATGGTCCGTTTGGACACCGCCAGCGCCGACTTGATGACGCTCGCGATACCGGACGCGGCCTCGGTGTGGCCGAGCTGGGCCTTGACCGAGCCGACGCCCAGCGGTGTGCTGCGGCCCTCGACGGCGCCATACGCACGGCCGATCGCTCGTAGCTCCAGGGGATCTCCGACAGGGGTTCCGGTGCCGTGTGCTTCCACGTAGGTGACCTCGTGCGGCCGGATGCCCGCGCGACGGGTCACCATCTTCGCCAGCGCCTCCTGCGAGTCGGCGTTGGGTACCGTGATCGCCGTGGTGCGGCCGTCCTGGTTGGATCCCGTCGCCTTGATCACCGCGTAGACCCGATCACCATCGCGTTCGGCGTCGGCCAGCTTCTTCAGCACCACCATCCCGGCGCCCTCACCACGACCGTAACCGTCGGCGGCGGCGTCGAAAGGCTTGCTGCGGCCGTCGGCGGCGAGGAAGCCGCCCTTGCACATGGAGACGAACGGCTCGGGCTCTGCCAGCACGGTCACACCGCCCGCGACAGCGACCTCGCAGTCGCCGTTGTCCAGGGCTTGGCAGGCCAGGTGCACCGCGACCAGCGATGACGAGCATGCGGTGTCCACGGTGATGGCGGGGCCGACCAGGTTGAGCGCGTACGCGATCCGGTTCGAGATCATCGTGTAGGAGGCGCCGGCCGCGGTATGCATGTCGACGAACGGCAGCGCCGGGCCGCCGACCGAAACACCCAGCTGGTCCATGGTGAACGCGCCGGCGTACACGCCCAGCGGCGCGCCGTTGACCCGCCCTGCGATACCGGCGTCGTCGAAGGCCTCCCAGGTGACCTCCAGAAGGAGGCGCTGCTGCGGGTCCATCGCCGCCGCCTCGCGCGGTGAGATGCCGAAGAAGTCCGGGTCGAACGCCCACGGGTCACCGGTCATGAAAGCCGCGCGCTTGGTGTACATCCGGCCCGGTGTCCTGCGATCCGGGTCGTAGAAGCGCCGGTAATCCCAACGGCTCTCCGGGATATCCATGACACCGTCGCCTTTTCCGACGATGAATTCCCAGAAGGATTCGGGGGAATCGATACCTCCGGCGTACCTGCAGCCGATACCGATGATTGCAATGTCGGACACAACACTCCCTGGATCGAACTCGAAAATTTTCCCCGACGAGAATGGGAATTTGAATCGCGCTGCCGGTCCCGGCTACGCGTCGTCGTCGCGCAGCGGCCGACGAGCCACCACGTTCATTTCCGGACCATTTTTGCCCAGCACCGTCTTGGCCACCGGTTCGAGGCCGAAGGCGCGGTAGTAGTCGACATTGGCGTCCTTGCAGAGTCCGTACAGCAGAACCGATTGCGCGTCGGACTTGTCCACGAGTGAGCCGAACAGGGCGCGCCCGACACCGCTGCGCTGCACCCCGGGGTCGCACCCGAGGTACACACAGCACAGATTCGGCTCCGCGGGCGCCGCCCGCTCGATGGTGGTGTCCACGACGACTCCGCGTCGCGTCGCGGTGCCCATCGCGAACAGCAGCTGAACACCCGAGACGAGTTCGCGCCAAAAATCTTTTCGGTATCCGGCCGGATACCAGAGCAGCACTCCGGCCACCTTGTCGTCGACGATGGCAACCTCAGCGCCGCCCGCGGGCAGGAATCGGTACTCGATCATCAGCCGCAGCATCCGCGCAGCACGACGATGACGCACGCGCTCGTCCGGGAAGACGAAGTCCTCGATCGGATCGTCTTCGGCGAAGGCGGCACTGAGTACGCGCACCATTTCGGTCACATCATCCCGCGTCGCCGGACGCACGACCGGTCCGTTCGCCTGCTTCAAAACTGTTGTCCCTCATGGCATATCGATCATCTGCGGACTGCGCGGCAGCACTGTGAAAGAAGCTACCGACCAGTAGACTACATGAGTCCGCGTGCAGTACTACCCGCCGGTAGTGTGCAATATGTAACGCGTTCCAATGTCGTCCCGTGCGGCAGTCTTGAGTGGTTGGGCGCCACTCTGCAAATCTCTGGCTTACCATTCGTGGGAGTACCGGGACCGGCGGTGGGCCTCGAATTGGACATTTCAGGCCAAAGCAAAGTGCTATCAGTCGATGTGGTCGCGGCGATAATGCCGGCGATATCAGAGACGGCGAGCCGCACGCCATCGGCATCGTCGAGTGAGTGTCCGTCGCGGACGTCCGGCGGGCGCGCAGCGTCGGCACCTCGTCGTATCAGCGCCCCGCGAGAACGCGACAGATCGGCTCGCGCGCACGAGTCTCCCCGAACGGTGCTATGCGCACCGTCGAGCGGAAGACCCGGCGCGGCGGGCGTGCAAAGAGAACGCGATCAGACGTTGACGCCGTAGTCGCGGGCGATGCCCGCCAGGCCGGAGGCGTAGCCCTGGCCGATGGCGCGGAATTTCCACTCGTTGTTGTGGCGGTACAGCTCGCCGAAGATCATGGCCGTCTCGGTGGACGCGTCCTCGGTGAGGTCGTAGCGAGCCAGTTCGACGCCCGTGCCCGCGTCGACGACGCGGATGAAGGCGTTGCGGATCTGGCCGAACGACTGGCCGCGGGCGTCGGCGTCGTGGATGGACACCGGGAAGAAGATGTTGGTGATCTCCGGCGGGGCGGCGGTGAGGTCGACGTTGATCACCTCGTCGTCGCCTTCACCCGCGCCGGTGAGATTGTCGCCGGTGTGCTCGATGGATCCATCGGGCGAACGCAGGTTGTTGTAGAAGATGAAATGCTGATCGGACAGCACTTTCAGGTTCGGTCCGCAGGCCAGCGCGCTGGCGTCGAGGTCGTAGTCGGCGCCGGTGGTGGTGCGTACGTCCCAGCCGAGTCCCACCGACACTTTGGTGAGATTCGCCGCCTGCTTCGACAGCGAGACGTTGCCGCCTTTGGCCAGAGTGACGCTCATGATCCCCTTCCGTGCGGCACGGCCGGTGCCGCCTTCTCTCTGCTCCCGGAAACGTCGGGCTGGTTCAGTTCTAGTGGTCGACCCAGGACCGCAGTGTGCTGACCCGGTCCTTCAGCGCGCGCAGTTCGCTCTCGTCGTCGAGCACCGTGCGCTGGATGCCTTGCACGACCGCGAAGGCCGATTGGCGGTGGTCGTCGATCACGTCGACGTCGATGCGGACGGCGACGTAATCGTCGGCGCCGGGCATCTGCTCGGCGACCACATGCGCGGTGCCCCGGGCGCACATCGCCACGTTGCCCCCGCCGAGGATCAGCAGCGCCACCTCGGGATGGTCGCGCAGCCGGGCCAGCGAGCCGCGATCGTACTTCAGGCTCAGCAGGATTCGCCGGTCACCGGCCCGCACCGGCCAGGACACCGGAATCGCATGCGGCGCGGGATCGGTCGTCACCAGCACGCCGATCGTTTCCAGGGGCCATTCCGGGAGCACGTCCAGCTCGGGATGATCTGTCGAGTTGTGCTGACGTTGGGCGGGGCTCGCTCCGGCTGCCATCTTCGTCACCTCATGGATCGTCGAGCGCGGCGGGCTGTGCCGCGCTTGATAGCAGTCTAAGGCGCTGTGCCGCTTGCGCGCTGGCGCTGGGTGCTTTGTCCGGACCTCACTTCGGAGACCCGCGGCCGGTGCGCGGCGCCGGTCAGGCCGAGAGCAGCGCGGGAATGTCGAGCGCGGCGGCCCATCGCCGAGCCATGTCCCGGACGCGGATCTCGGTCGAGGCGTCGTGCCGCGCGTGTTCGCCGAGCTGGACGGCGCCGCGGGCGATGAGCTTCTCGGCGATGATCTCGCCGCCGCGGTTGAACGTGTCGCCGTAGACGGTGTCACCGAGCCCGAAGACGGCGAATCGCAGGCCGCTCAATTCGGGCGCGAGGCGGTCGAGCGCGTCGGCGAAGGGCTCGGCGCCGGTCGGCAGGTCGCCATCGCCGTAGGTCGAGCACACGACGACGTGGAAGTCGCGGACGTCCAGATCCTCGATGTCGAACTCCGCCATATCGTGCACCGAGACGTCGTGCGCCCCGCGCAGTTCCTCGGCGATGCTGTCCGCCGCGGACTCCGCGGTGCCCATCTCGGTTCCGAACAGGATGACGACACGCACCGGCGTGACCCTTTCTCCAGCATGAATATGGTGAGGCTACCCTAACTGTAGCCGAAGATGCGCTGCGGCTTCCACGGACGGCCGTCACCGGCGACAGCGGGCGAACACGGGCGGTCCAGCTGCAACGATTGACGGATTCCCCAGAGCGTTGCATCATTCGTAAGGGTGCCCGGTGTTTTCTGGGCTGATCCCTTTCCGCCGGCCGATGACCGTCCGGCTGCGCGGTTGCCACCCGTGCCCTTCGAGTTCTCGCACGAGTGCAGCGCTTCCATCCATGACGCTTCGCGCGTCCGGCCGTGAGTGAGGTGAAAACGAAATGGTCTACCAGTCGTCTGCGTTCCAGGTGATCAATTCGCGCGCCCGCTTCGGTTCCCTTCCCCACTTCTGAATGTCACCGCGCCGGGCGCGGTCTTCTCTCGCCGATGTCTCGCATCGGTGGACTCGCGGCTCGGCGCGGTGCCCCGGACATATCGAAACCGGTGGATCGACGGATGTGGAGACAGTCATGGTGGACAGGGGAGCAGTGGATTCGGGGGCTGTGGAAATGGTGACGCGGCTCATGGCGAGCAACTTCGCCGTGTCGGCCGCGACGATCGCGGATCTCGGGTATCTGCGCGCGGAGCTGGCGGCCGCCGAGGTGCCGTTCCTGCTCGTACGCGACGGCGAGCACCGGCTCGTGCTCGCGGCGGACGCGGCGCACCGCCTGATGGTGCGCCGGGTGACCGCCGCGGCGATCTCGGCCGGATTCACCTGCGTCGAGGTGCAGCACAACGTCTTCCGGCTCGGTCGCGACCATGATCCGGCGCATCACGTCGAGCTGGAACTGTGGGAGTACCACGGTGACACGGTGACCTGTCCGCGCCCGAACGCGCTGACCCGGACGGTCTTCGACGTCGCCGACGTCCAGCGCACGCAGGTGCGGCTGTTCGACCGGACCTGGCCCACCCTGGTGGACATGTTCGCGCCGCAGACCGACGACGTCGGTTTCGACATCGACCTGGTGTTCTCCTGGGTGGACGGCTCCGATCCGGAATTCCGTGCCCGCCGCGCCGGGATGCTCGCCCAGGTCGTGGTCGGCGAGGGCGACGACGCGGACGCCAGGATCCGGCAGATCGACGAGTTGAAGTACGCCCTGCGGTCGGTGCACAAGAACGCGCCGTGGATCCGCAGGATCTTCATCGCGACCGACTCCACGCCGCCGCACTGGCTGACCGCGCACCCGAAGGTGACCGTGGTGCGGGCGGTGGACCACTTCCGCGACGTCAGCGGTTTGCCGGTGTTCAACTCGCACGCGGTGGAATGCCAGTTGCAGCACATCGACGGGCTCAGCGAGCACTTCCTGTACTCCAACGACGACATGTTCTTCGCGCGGCCGGTGCGTCCGTCGATGTTCTTCACGCCGGGCGGCGTGAGCCGGTTCATCGAAGCGGACCTCAGGATCGGTCCGGGGCACAGCGACGAGCGGCGCAGCGGTTTCGAGAACGCCGCGCGGGTGAACCGGGCGCTGCTGGCCGATCGCTTCGGTCATGTCATCACCCGGCACCTGGAGCACACGCCGGTGCCGTTGCGGCGCAGCGTGCTGCTGGAGATGGAAGAGGAATTCGCCGGGGACTTCGCGCGCACCAGCGCGAGCCGGTTCCGGGCGGCCACCGACATCTCGGTCACCAATTCGCTATACCACTACTACGCCATGCTGACCGGGCGCGCGGTGCCGCAGGAGGCGGCGAAGGTGCGCTACGTCGACACCACCAGCTACCGCGGACTGACCTTGCTCGACGGGCTGGCGCGCAGGCGTGACATCGACTTCTTCTGCCTCAACGACGGCAGTTTCCCTGAGGTCGCCGAGTCGGAGCGGGTGCGGATCGTCTCGGAGTTCCTCGCCGCGTACTACCCGGAGCCCGCGCCGTGGGAGCGGTTCAGCACACCGCCTCGTCATCCGCTTCCGGAGTCGACGCAGGGCGCCGCATGACGTGCGGGATGCGCCCGGCGGGCGGGATCACGATGCCCTCCTCGGCCAGCCGCCGCTGCGCCTCCTCCGGCGTCGCGGGAACGCCGACCGTGCGGCCGCGTTCGATGGGCACCACCGAGTGCACCACGGTGTCCGGGTAGATGTGCACGTAGTTGAAGGCCTGCGCGCCGTCCCGGCCGCGCAGGCCGCCCTGCGCCACACCGAGATCCTGGCTGTAGCAGGTGGCCGACGCCACCGAGACCGGGATGCCCGCGAAGGTCGCGCTGGTGGAGAAGTGCAGGTGTCCCGCGAGGATGGCGCGCACGTCGCTGCCGTCCAGCACGTCGGCCAGTCTGCGCTGATCGCGCAGTTCCACGGTGACGGCGAGGTCGACCACGCACGGCACCGGCGGGTGGTGCATGGCCAGGATGGTGCCGAAGGGAGCGGGCTCGGCCAGCACCGAGCGCAGCCACTCCAGCTGGCCGTCGGAGATCTCGCCGTGGTGGTGCCCGGGGACCGAAGTGTCCAGGGCGATGACACGCAGCCCGTCGATCAGGTGCACTCGATCCAGCGGGGAAGTCGTGGGGTACTCGCCGAGCAGGCGGGCGCGCAGGGCGGCGCGGTCGTCGTGGTTGCCGGTCACCCACACAATGGGCGCTTGCAAACTTCTAGCGAACGGCTCGATGATCGACTTCAGCTTGGAATACGCGGCGGGCTCGCCCCGATCGGTGAGGTCGCCGGTGAACACGATCGCGGTCGGCCGGATCCGGCTGGCCGCGGCCTGCTCGAGCAGTTGCCGTAACCGCAGGTCGGCGTCGACATCACCGTACAAGGGGTCGTCGCCCGCGATGAGATGTGTGTCGCTGAAGTGGAACAACACGTGATCCGGACGCGGATACTCCGCGACTCTGGTGATGGACACCGGACCGAACTCCTCCTGGCGGTTTGCCCGCCATTGGCTTGGCTCCGTCGCCACGATAGCGTCGGTTACGGACAGGTTTCCCGACGTTCGATGAAGACACGCTTGCGGGAAGGTGAGTTTTCGGTGTCGAACGCTGGGGAAACGCCAGCCGGTGTGGGATTGGTCACCGGCCGAGCGCGTCGGCGGTGCGCAGGGCGTCCACCACCATCGCGGCGTCCACCGTGAAGGGTTCGTTGTGGATGGTCTCGCCTGCGGCGGTCGCCCGCTTCGCGATGGCCCACAGCGTCTCGTCGTCGGCGTCGTCCAGACCGAGTGTGGCGAGCGTGGTCGGCAAGCCCACCTCGGCGCAGAAATCGAGCACCGTGCCGATCTCGGACGCGGGCGCGCCCTCGAGCACCAGCTGGGTGACGGTGCCGAAGGCCACCTTCTCGCCGTGCAGGAACGGGCGCGTCCGCGCGGCGGCGGTGAGACCGTTGTGCACGGCGTGCGCCGCGGCCAGCCCCGACGATTCGAAGCCGAGCCCGGACAGCAGCGTGTTGGCTTCGACGACGCGCTCCAGCGCGGGTGTGACGCTGCGCGAGCGGACTGCGGTCAGCGCCTGCGCTCCGTCGGCGAGCAGGGTGCGGTAGCAGAGTTCGGCCAAGGCGGTGGCACTGCGCGTGGAGGCCCCGCCGCGCATATTGCGCACCTGGGCGGCGCTGCATGTGCGCGCCTCGAACCAGGTGGCCAAGGCGTCACCCATACCCGCGGCGAGCAGCCGGGCGGGGGCCTGCGCGACCACCGAGGTGTCCACCAGCACCAGCGCCGGATTCCGCCGGACCAGCTGATACGCCTCGAACTCGCCCGCATCGGTGTAGATCACCGACAGCGCGCTGCACGGCGCGTCGCTGGAGGCGGTGCTGGGGCAGCTGATCATCGGCAGGTCGAGATCGTCGGCGACCGCGCGCGCCGCGTCGAGCACCTTGCCGCCGCCCGCGCCGAGGACCACCGTGCCGCCGGACTGTTCGACGGCGTCGGCGATCCGCGCGATCTCCGTCCTGCTGCATTCCCCGCCGGACAGATGGATGGAATAGGCGATCTTCGCGTCGGTCAGCGAGCGTTCCCAGGTGTCGGCGAGCAGCCGGAAGGCGCTCGATCCGGCCACGATCAGCACCGGACCGCCGATCCCGAGCCGCGTCATCTCCGCGCCGAGCGCGGCGGTGGCATCCCGGCCCTGCACATAATGTCCCGGCGAGGAGAACACGCTCAGCACCTGGCACCTCCCGATCCCGCCCGCACGTCATCCCGGACCGGCCGACGACGATTCAACGTTACGCGAGGCTCCGCCTCCCGTGGCCGTGGTCAGCCGAACTTGCCGGCCCCTCGTTCGGACGGCGCGTCGCTTCCTGCGACGGTGCTCGGCTCGCTTCCGGCCGGGAACCGCGGCCCTCTGGGACTGCCGGTGCCGGAACGAATCTTGCGCTCCCGGGGACCAGGACTGCCGCAGCCGGAAACGATCTGCCATCCGCCGTGCGGTCGCTTGTCCGGTCCGAGGCGGCCGCTGCGATCGCGAGCGCCCCCTTCCCCGGCCCGTAGGTGGCGTAAGGAGCGCTCGCGGCCGGATCAACTCGGCGTGGTGAGGGTTTCCGGGAGCAGGCGGGGCCGGTCGCGTTCCCGCTCGCCGAGCAACGCGAAGTAGCGGCGCAGCATGAGGACGGCGGTGGTGGCCAGGCCCGCGGTGAGGCCCCACCAGACGCCCGCCGCGCCGAGACCCGCGGGGTAGGCCAGCAGCAGGGCGACGGGCAGGCCCACGCCCCAATAGCCGATCAAGGAGAGCCGGAAGCCCGCGTTGGTCGCCTTCAGCCCGCGCAGCAAACCGTTGCCGATGTTCTGGGCGGCGTCGAAGAACTGGAGCACGATGCCGATCAGCAGCAGGGTGTGCGCGACCCGGATGGTGTCGGTGTCCGAGGAATCCAGGAAGGGGCGCAGCACCAGATCGGGGGCGACCACGTACACCGCGCCGGTCACCGCCGCGATCACCGCGGCGTGCCGCAGCGCGAGCCACGCCAGCGCGCGTGCGTGCGAGTGCTCGTCGCGCGCGACCGCGTGGCTGACCAGGATCGACGCACCGTGCGACAGGCCGATCGCGACTTGGAAGACGATGTAGATGATCTGGTAGACGACGTTGTGGGCGGCCAGCGCCGCGGGGCCGATGCTGCCCATGACGAGGGCGAGCACCGAGAACATGCCCGCCTCGGAGCCGTAGGTCAACGCGATCGGCGTGCCGAGTTTCAGCTCGGCGCGCACGGTGCTCGGCCGGACCGGCAACGGCGTCACGGGCAGGGTGCGGCCGAGTTCCTCGTCACGCCACACCATCGCCCAGAACACGCCGAAGGTGATCAGGAAGACGAGCGAGGTCGCGACGCCGATACCGGTCAGCCCGAGCTCGGGCAGCCCGCCCTTGCCGTGGATGAAGCCGAGGGCCAGCAGCAGGTTCAGCGCCACCGAGCCGAGCGTCACCAGCAACAGCGCCTGCGGGCGCTGCATGCCGACCGTGTATTGGCGCAGCACCTGGAACCACAGGCAGGGCAGCAGGCCCGGTGCGAGCGCCACCAGCAGGGGACGGGCGTCGGCGAGCACGCCCGGGTCCTGCCCGAGCCACGGCAGCACCCAGCCCAGCCCGATCAGCACCGCGCCGCCGAGCAGGCCCGCGACCGTGGCGATCGCGAAGCTCGACCGCAGCAGGTCGCGGATCTCCGGATCCGGCGAATCGCCGCGTTTGCCTGCCGCGCTCACGGCGGTGGCGATCTGGTTGCCGCTGCCGGTGATCAAACCGACGCACATGGTGCGGATCTGGTTGAACAGCACGATCGCCAGGCCGCCGGCGGCCACCTGCCGCACGCCGAGCGTGCCCATCAGCGCGATGTTGGTGGTGGACACCGCGATCTGGGCCAGCTGGGTCAGCGCGATCGGCGTCGCGAGCGCGGTGAGCCGCCCGCCGTCGCCGTGGAAACTCGTCACGATCACCGGTTCTCCTTCGCGGAAGGCGGGAGCGCGGTCCCGCGCGGGCGCAACGTCATGCGGTACGAGCGACCGGACCTCACCGCGCTTGCACCAGCGTGTTCCTGGCAGCGGGCGTGTAGCGCCGCAGCAGTTCCGCGACCTCGTGTTCGGCGTCGGCGTCGAGCAGGTCGCGCTCGTTCATCCAGTCGTCGTCGAACACGGTGTCCAGGTATTTCTCCCCGCCGTCGCAGACGATGGTGACCACGGTCGAGCCCGGCGGGAACTCCTCGAGCCGGGTCAGCCCGGCGTGCACCGAACCGCCCGCCGACCCGCCGATCATCAGGCCGAGCTCGGCCGCCACCGCCCTGGCGGTCGCGAAGGCCGCCACGTCGGAGACCTTCACGCCCTCGTCCAGCAGCGAATAGTCGACGGCGGTGCCGATGGTGGCGCCCGGCGGGGTGCCGGTGCCCGACTGCCAGTACGGGCCGCCGGGCCCGCCGAAGGCGATCGAACCGACCGGCTCGACGCCGATCACGTAGGGCGGGCAGCCGAGCTGGCGCAGCCGGGTCGCGGTGCCGAACAGCGAACCTCCGGTTCCCACCGCGGACAGCAGGATGTCGACCCGCTCGACGTCCTCGAGCAATTCCTCCGCCACCGGGTAGTAGCCCACGGCGTTGGCGTCGTTGTTGTGCTGCTCGGTGAAGAACGCGTCGGCGCGCTCGGCCGCCATCGCCTCGGCCAGGTCCTCCCGTGCCGAGGTGGCGAGATTGTCGTCGCCCTCGTCGGCGACGTACACGAGTTCCGCACCCATTGCCCGCATCGCGCGCAGTTTGTCCTTACATGCGTGATGGTCGACCACTGCGGTGAAGCGATACCCACGTTCGGCGGCGACTACCGCCAGGCCGAGCCCGGTGTTGCCGGACGTGGACTCGATGATATGTCCGCCACTGCGCAGCAAACCGCGACGCTCGGCATCGAGCACCATTTCGCGCGCCATTCTGATCTTGGCCGCGCCGGTCGGGTTGAACTGCTCGAGTTTGAGCAGCAGGCGGGTGCCCGTCGCGGTGGCCGCGAGCTCGAACAGCGGCGTGCGACCGATCAGATCCGTCACGCGCGTGACGAGCGGCATTGATGTCTCCTGGTTCTGGTCGGGAAGTCGGGGTCAGCTACCGTCGCGGGTCCAGCGGAAGCGCTCGCCGGGTGCGTCGTGCAGCACGACTTTCGGTGGGATGGGCAGTTCGTGGAAGGCGGACTCGTTCGAATCCATTTGATAGCCCGCGGTATTCGGGTAGATCAGCAGGTCGCCGACCTCGGCGGGGCGCGGCAGCGGCACCCGGCGCCAGCTCAGCATGTCGGAATCCAGACAGCTGGCCGCACCGACGCACGTCGGCGTCACGGTGCCGGGGCGCGCGGGCCACAGCACCGGATCGGGCAGGTACTCGCTGTCGAACCATTGCTCCGAGAGGCTGAGACTGGTGCCGTCGACGGTGAGCAATCGGTAGGGCTTGCCGTGCGCGTGCCTGGTCTTGCCGCCCTGGACGCGGAAGACGGTGCAGCCCGCGTGCGCGAGCAGCGCGCGGCCCGGTTCGATCGCCAGGCGCACGGCGTTGTCGCGCAGTCGCCCGGCGAGATCGGCGTGGTCCAGGATCTGTGTGAGCATGGCCGCGCCGGGCACCGGAAAGTGGTACGGGTAGTACGAATCGAAGGACTTCCCGGAGTGGAACCACTGCCTGCCCATCCCCGCGGCGAACTCCAGGGCGGCGTCCGCCGGAACGTAGTCGACGCCGAAGCCCCCGCCGATCGAGACGGTGGTGGCCGGATGCCCCAGTGTGCGCGCGTGCAGGCAGCGGGCGATCAGCTCGCCCGCCAATTCCGCCCGCGCGACCGCGTCGTAGCCGGACAGGTGAAAACTGAAACCTTCCAGCCGGATCGATGCGCGAGCGCCGCACAGCGCCAGCGCGTCCTCGATTTCGCCGGATGTCATGCCGAATCGGCTGGCCGAGGCGGCGGGCAGCACGCGAAGCAGCACGCGCGCGGGCTCCCCGGCAGACGTGAGCGCGGCGAGCCGCTCGAGTTCGCCGAGGTCGTCCACGGCGATCAGCGAACCGTGCCGGGCGGCCAGCCACAGCAGGTCGTCCGCCTTGGCCGGGCCGGTCACCATGAGGTCGGGGCCGCGCACGCCCTGCGCCAGCGCGGCGGTCAACTCGCCGACGCTGGCGACGTCGACGCCCGCGCCGTGTTCCGCGCACGCGCGCGCCACACAAGCGGCCTTGTTCGCCTTCTTGCCGTAGTAGATCGTTCCGTGCACTCCGGCGCGAGTGAAAGCGGCGCGGAAGGCCCGGATGTTGTGGCCGACCCGTGCCGGATACATCACATGGAACGGGCCGCCCATCGCGAAAGACAGGTCACCGAGCAGGTTCGGATCGGCGAGCAGGCGGCGCTCCCATGGGTCCAGATGCGCGGGCATCGGTGACGCGCTGATCGACTCGTGCGCGTTCGCGTCGGCCCCCGGCTCCACGGCGATACTCGACTGTTCTAGTCCCACCGCGTGCCTCCGTGCGCTAGTCCCACAGCGGCACCTCCGTACCGCGGCCCTCCGCGATCGCCCGCTCGGCCAGCGCGTGGGCCACCGCGATGTCGGTCAGCACCAGTCCGCTGTTGTAGACGAAGACGCGTTCGTCGTCCGAGCGGCGCGCCACCGCACGGCGATTCAGGATCTGTGGCAGCTCGGCGTCCACCGCGCGCAGCGTGCCGTCCGGCCCTGCCATGTCGGTGCCGGTCAGCGCCATCTGCTCGGCGCTGGTCGCGATCACGCGATCGGCATCCGCCAGCGTCGATGGCGCGAGTCCGTAGCCGACCAGCACCGCCACCGAACCGGGTGCCAGATCCTCGGATTCGAGCGCCACCTCGGTGGCCGGGCCCGCGGTGGCCAGCACGACATCGGCCGTGGCCGCCGCGGCGCGGGGATCGGTCACGGTCTCGAGCAGGGCGTGCGGATGATGCTCGGCGAGCCCGCGGTGCACGGCTTCCAGCCCCTCCGGGTGGGTGCCGTAGACCATCAGCTTGCGCAGCTGCGGGTTGGCGGCGAGCAGATGCGGCAGGGCGTTGCGGCCCTGGGTGCCGGTACCGATCAGCAGCACACTCTCCGCGCCGCGCCGGATCGTCTCGCGCACCAGCAGCGCCGAGACCGCGGGCGTGCGCAACGCGCCGACCCGGGCGCAGTCCATCATCGCGATCGGCGCACCGGTGCTGTCGTCGTAGAGCGTGATGGTCGTGTAGTACCGCTTGGTACTGCGATCGTGGCCGGGGTCGAACTTGTAGGAGGTCTTCATCGCCACCACGCGCCTGCGGCCGTCCCGGCCGAGCATGGCGTAGGCGACCGACCAGCCGTCCGGGTTCGCGACGCTGAGTTTGCGCGGGTTGTCCGAATCGCCCGCCGCGAAGGCGAGATACGCCTCCTCCACCGCGCGCACCACCGCGGCCGGTGTGATCGGCACGTCGGCGAGGTCGCTGCGGCTCAGCACCCGCAAAGGTGTGCTTCGGTCACGCGTGCTCAAGGGGTCCTCGATCATGTCGTACTGCATCCCGCTCATGAGTGCCGCTCGCGACCGGCGGGGTGTCCGCCGTCCGGAACGGGGCCACGGTTTGTTGCCCGTAGCCATTCTCGTCGGCTTCCTCGGCCCGCCGCTGTCGTTCCGGAAGCCGGATGTTCACTCGCTTGAGCCATCGGTCGGTGCCGTCGTATCGCGCGGTGAACGGTACCCGGCCGTGCACGGCGACATCGTTGTCCACCAACAACAACTCACCGGGGGACAGCGTGGCGGTCACGCAGACGCGTTCGAGTTCGGCGGCGAGTTGTTCGTAGGCTGCCCGGAATTCGGCGTCCGCCTCGGCGAGCGGAGTGTATGCGGGGTCGTAGCGCAGTGTCTGCCGGTCGGGGCCTGCAGCGCTCCACAGCGTCGGAATCGCTGCGGCAGAGTAGGTTTCGTGTCCGTCGCCGTAGGATACGTCGGGCAGGATCGGCAGGACGGGAGTGCTGAGCAATGCGCGCTGCTCGGTGGTGAGTTCGATCCGGCGCGCCGACGACACGGTGGTGCCCACCAGGTCCGGATTGCGTAGGCAGCCGAGCATCAGTATGTGGGCGCGTTGCGGATGGAAGGCGTCCTCGGTGTGCGGGCTCAGCAGCACTTCGCTACTGGCGCCGGACTGTTCGTATTCGTGACCGGCCGCGGGAACGATGTTGTTGACCAACCGTCCGCCCTGCTGCCCCTGCCAGCCGAACGGCTCACCCGTACTGCGCGCGAGCAAGAGCATGACCAGGTCGAGTTCGAACGAACGTGCGCGACGCACCGGATCGCCGCTCCAGCTCGCCGCCTCGCGCCAGCTCGGCGGAGTGGGCCCGAATTCGTTGTCCACCAACGGAAGACGTCCTACAACCGCGGCGCCTGCCGCGGTGGCCGGCGGGCGCATGGCATCGCGCACCTCGGTCGGGAGTTCCGCGGCGCCCGCATCGATCCGTTCGATGATCGCCGGGTCCGTGAGGGTGCGCGCGGCGGTGGCCGGATCGGTGAGCGTGTGATCGAGTGTGGCGGATATCGCTCTGGCGAGCTCCCGCACCGCCCGGCCCGCCTCCGCGGACATCTCACGTCGTTCGAGGTCTTGTGGGTGAAGCGTCTTACGTTCGGAGAGAACGCCTTTCACCAAGGGTCCCTTCTTCGCATCGGTTCGAAAAGCAGGGGTCACGTTCTTTATGCGAAGGTATCCCTTCCGCCTTAGTGAAGCAAGGCTTACCTAAGCGAGTCGGCGAAAAATAGCCGGATCGTATAACCACGCTTCGGTCCGGGCCGGCGGTCGGCGGGTGCGCTCGCGCTCGATTCGGGAGTTTGCGGGCGGTACGCCCTTGCGCTGCCGTTTCGGTGCCGGAATCGGCGAGTCGCGCAATCCATTAGGCTAGCCTGTCCTGATCAATACACTGGGTGGGCGGCACCGAGGTGGGTTCGGTTCAGGAATGAGGGCAGCGCAATGGTTTTGAATCGACGGCAACTGCTGCGGTCGAGTCTCGGGGCGGGGGCGGTGTTGCTGGTAGCCGCCTGTTCCGACGGCGCGGACTCGTCCGGCCCCGCGCGGCGCGGCGGCACGCTGCGGGTGGGCGCGCTCGGCACCGCGGCTCGCACCGAACGCGACCCACACGCCAACCTCAGCAACGACAGCGACTTCCTGATCGCCTCCCTGGTGTACGACGCCCTCACCGTGCCGGGCGGTAACCCGAATGTCGTGCCGCGCTTGGCCACTCGCTGGGAGCCGGATGCCGATCGGCGGCGCTGGAGTTTCACCCTCGCCGAGAATGCGACCTTCCACGACGGATCACCGGTGACCTCCGAGGATGTCGTGTGGTCGCTGCGCAGGCTGCGCGGGGTCGGCGGCGCGTCGAAAATGCCGGTGGCCGTGGAGGACATCACCGCCGACGGGCCCAACCGCGTCATCCTCACGGTGCCCGAGCCGAATAACCAACTGCCGCTGCTGGTCCGGCTGATGACCTTCACGGTGAAGAAGGACAGCACCGATTTCACCAAGGCGGTCGGCAGCGGACCGTTCCGGTTGGAGTCCTATCAGGGCGGCAACGCCCGGCTGGTGCGCAACGAGCAGTGGCACGGCGGGCCACCGACGCTGGACGCCATCGAGGTCACCATGTTCGAAAGCGTGACCGCGCTGAGCAACGCGGTGCTCGGCGGGCAGATCGACCTCGCCTCGAACGTCGGCGCCATCGCGGGACGCACCGCCGAGGGCCGCGGTGATCTGACAGTCGTGCGCCGCGCGAACGACACGGTGGTCGGCGTCGCCATGCGCACCTCCGACGGGCCGTTCGCCGACCCGCGGGTGCGCACCGCTCTGCGGCTCGGCGTCGACCGCACAGCTCTGGTCAACCAGGTGCACTCCGGATACGGAACAGTGGCCAACGACGTCCTCGGCACCGGCGACCCGCTCTACGACACCTCTCTCGCCCAGCGCACCCGCGACGTCGACCGCGCGAAGGCGCTGCTGCGCGAGGCGAATTTCGATACCGGGCGCGGCTATCCGTTCGTCACCAAGGCCGAGGCGCCCGGTGAGGTCGAGTCGGCGAAGGTGATCGCCACCCAGCTCGCCGAGATCGGTGTGCGGCTGGACGTGGTCACCCAGGAGCCGAACGCCTTCTACGACCAGACCTGGCTGAAGGCGCCGCTGTACACGATCTCCTGGGGCACGAACGATTCCACGCTCTTCTTCGCGAGCAAGTTGCTGGCGGGCGGATCGAATCGCAACGAGACCGCCTTCAAGGACACGGCGTTCGACGCGGCCACGGCGAAAGCGCTCGGCGCGCACAGCGACGAGGAATATCGGCAGGCCGCCAAGGAACTACAGCGCATCCAGTACGAGCGCGGCGGATACCTGGTCTGGGGCATGGCCGACGGTATCGACATCGCCGCGTCCCGGGTGCGCGACCTGCCGACGCTCGGCGGCTTCGCCCGCGTCCAATTGGAAAGGGTCTGGCTGGCCGGGTGATCTCCTTCGCGCGACTCCTGCTCCGGCGCGTCATCCTGCTGGTGACGCTACTGGCCTGCGTCTTCGTCGCCGTGGACCTGCTGCCGGGCAACACCGCCCGCGCCGTGCTCGGCCGGGAGGCGACGCCGGAGCAGATCGCGGCCAAAGAACACGAACTCGGACTGGACCGCCCCCTGACGGTGCGGTTCTGGCACTGGATCTCCGGCGTTGTGACCGGTGATTTCGGGCGTACCGCGCGCGGACGGCCGGTCAACGACCTGCTCGTCGACAAGTTCCCGCCGACGCTGCTGCTCGGTGGGCTCGCCCTCGCGGTGACCGTGCTCGCGTCGCTCGCGCTCGGCGCGTGGTGGGCGACGCGTCCGGGCAGCGTGGCCGCGCGCGTGTTGCAGCCGACGACGACCACCGCCGTGGCGGTTCCCGAGTTCGTGATCTCCACGCTGCTGATCCTGGTGTTCGCGCTGGCGCTCGGGTGGCTGCCCGCGGTCACCATCACCGGCCGTTCCGGGATGCCCGCCGGGCCCGAAATGCTGGTGCTGCCGGTGCTCGCGCTCGCACTGCCTCAGGCCGGCTGGAACACCAGGGTGGTGCGTGCCGCCCTGGCCGACGCCGCGCTGGCGCCGCACGTGGAAAGCGCGGTGCTGGACGGGATTTCGAGCCGGACGGTGCTGATTCGGCACGTGCTGCCGTTCGCGCTGCCGACCATCGTCGCCAGCTTCGCCACAACGGTGGGGATGCTGCTCGGCGGGGCCCTGGTGGTGGAGACCGTCTTCAATTACCCCGGTCTCGGTGCGGTCCTGGCCGGCTCGGTGGCCGATCGGGACACCTCGGTGGTCGCCGCGGTGGTCGCGCTGTCCGGGGTGATCATCATGATCATGCTGGCCGCCGCCGACGGCATCCGCAGCTGGTCGTTGCGGGGGTGGCGATGAAGCCCTCCTCCGAGGTCGCGAGTCCGGCGCGGCGACGGCTCGGCCGTCTGACGGTCGCGCCGGCGCTGCTGGTCACCCTGCTGGCGGTGCTGGGCCCGACGCTGGCGCCGCACCCGGCGGAGCAAGCGATCGGCATCCCGTTCGGCGATCCCGGCGCGGGCGCGCCGCTGGGCACCGACCGGCTGGGCCGCGACGTGCTCAGCCAACTGCTGTACGGCGGTTGGGGACTGCTGTTGGTGGCCGGGATCATCGCGGTGACGGTGACCGGGGTGTCGTGTGTCCTCGGCGCGGTCGCGGCGCTGCGCCCGCGGATCGGCGAGTGGATCGAACTGGGCACCGACCTGTTCATCCTGCTGCCCGCGGTGCTGGGGATCCTGCTCGTGCTGACCTCGTGGCCCGACGCAGGCACCTGGGGCCTGATCGTTCTGGCGCTGCTGTTCGGCGTCCCCTATTGCGCGCGGATCTTCACCGCCGCCGCTGCCGGGGTCGCGGCATCCGGATATGTCGAGAGCGCGCGGGCCGCCGGTGAGTCACTGACGCACCTGGTGTTCCGGGAGGTGATCCCGAATCTGCGCGAGGTGTCGACGACCCAGCTCGGGCTGCGTTTCGTGGCTGGGGTCTATCTCGTGAGCACGGCGTCCTTCCTGCAACTGCCCACGACGCTCGGCGCGACAAACTGGGCGGTCATGGTGCGCGAGAACACTTCCGGCATGCTGCTCAATCCATGGGCCGTGCTGGCCCCGAGCCTCGCCATCGCGATCGTCGCGGTGAGCGTGAACCTGGCGGTCTCGGCGTTGGGGCGAGGGGAGCGGGAATGAACGTGAACGTGACGGTGCGGGACGGCCGGACGGTGCGGGCGGATGATGCCGGACGGGTGACCGGCGATCTCGTCGCGGTCGATGACCTGACCGTGCTCGACCGGGACGGGCGGAACTTGGCGGGTCCCGCGACGTTCCGCATACCGGCGGGAACGGTGACGGCGCTTACCGGTCCTTCCGGTTCGGGTAAGACGACGGTGATGCGGGCTCTGCTCGGACAGCTGCCCTCCGCCTCGGCGCGAGCGACAGGTTCGGCGTCGGTTGCCGGTCACGACGTGCTCATGCTCGATCCTGCGGCGCTGCGACGATTTCGGCGGCGGCACATCGCCTACGTCGGACAGGATCCGGGATCCGCGCTGAACCCGCTGTTACGCGTACGCGCTCTGCTGCGTGAGGTGTCGCCCAAGGTGTCGGAGTCAACGCTGACCGAAACGCTGGCGCTCGTCGGCCTCTCGCCGGATTACCTGCGCCGCCGTCCCGGTGAACTCTCGGGCGGCCAGCAGCGCCGCGTCGCCCTCGCCAGAGCGCTGATCCGCCGCACCGGAGTGCTGGTGCTCGACGAGCCGCTCGCCGGGCTGCACGGCGCGCTGCGCACCGACATCGCCGGACAGCTCGCGGCGCTCGCCCGTGAGCGGTCGACGGCGATCCTGCTGTCCGGTCACGACACCGCCCTCGTGCACTCGATCGCCGACGACATCGTCGAACTCGGTGTGGTGCCTCAGGTATCCGTGCCTCCGGTTCGTACGACCGCTTCGGCAGCGAGAACATCCGGTGTGGTGACCGGGTCCGCACCGGGCCCGTCGACCGCCACGTCCGCTGATCCGGTCGGCGCCATGGCGGTCGGTGGCCGGGCCGAACTCGCGCCGGTGCCCGACAGCGGATGGTCGCGGCCCGGCGGCCCCGATCCGGCACGAACCGCGGCGGCGGGCGGACGCGAGCAACGCACCGGTCCGACCTCTTCGTCACGGCCCGCCGGTCGGCCGCCCAACGGTGTGGCCGTTCGACGCGACAAGCCGAAGCAGGCGGACGAAAGTGAGCCGACGAGCAACGGTCACACGTCCTCCGTTGTCGTCGCGACGGACGATCGACCGCCGGACCTCGCGCTGCGCGCCGAGGGGATCAACGCCTCGATCGACGGACACCAGGTGCTCGCCGACATCGATTTCGCGCTCGAAGCGGGTTCGGCGCTCGCGGTCGTCGGCGCGTCGGGCGCGGGCAAGACCACTCTGGCGCGCGTCATCGCGGGGTTGCACCGTTCGGCGACCGGATCACTGGAGTTGCGCGGGAACCCGATCGTCGTGGGCGCGAACAGGCGAATCCGATACGGCGCGGGCGGCATTCAGTTGGTCACCCAGAACCCTCGCTCCGCGCTCAACCCGCGCCGCACCATCGCGCAGACGCTCGGCCGTCCGCTGCGGCGGATCGGGCGCGTAGCGCGCCGGGACCTCGCGCGGCGGGTCACCGAACTGCTCGCCGCTGTCGAACTGTCCGCCGATCTGGCCACCCGCTACCCGCACGAGCTGTCCGGCGGACAACGCCAGCGCGTGGCCCTGGCGCGCGCCCTCGCCGCCGAACCCGCCGTGCTCCTGTGCGACGAGATCACCTCGGCACTGGACCACACCACCGCGTCCGCGATCATGGCACTGCTGGACCGGATCCGGGCCGAACGCGACACCGCCCTGCTGATCATCACCCACGACATGGCCTTGGTCGCCGAATACTGTCCCGGTCTGCTGGTCCTCGATCAGGGGCGGATCGCCGAATCGGGTCACACCGGAACCGTTCTCGCCGCGCCGACCCACAACGCGACCAACGAGTTGCTCGTCTGAACCGCCGCGGGTCATGCGCACGGCCGACACGCCGTGGGCTCCGTCACCGGCTTGCCGCAGGCACGAGCCGTCACCTGGATCATGGAAGGGGTGTTGCGAAAGACCGGCGTCTCGGCCGCCGTCGTGGTGATTCTCGGGCTCGCCGGTTGCGGGATCGACCGCACCCCGATCCCGGAGGGCATTCCGCCCGGACCAGGGGCGCCGCTGCCCGTGATCGACCTGGACGCTCCCGGCCGCACGGCCGTCCAGTTGCGCGGCTGGGCAGGCGAGCAGGCCGGGCGGCTCGGCATCCCGCCGGTCGCCCTGGAGGCGTACGGCTACGCGGCGGCCGTGATGACCAGGGCCCGCCCCGACTGCGGCATCGCGTGGACGACATTGGCCGGCATCGCGAGCGTGGAGAGCGGGCACGGCACCCATCGCGGTGCGCGGCTCGGCGATGACGGCTCGATCCGCCCGCCGATCATCGGCATCCCGCTGGACGGCTCACCCGGCGTCGCGCTGGTCGAGGACACCGACCGCGGCGCACTCGACGGCGATCCGGTGCACGACCGCGCCGTCGGCCCGCTGCAGTTCATCCCGGAGACCTGGAAGCGCTGGGGCGTCGACGCCAACGGAGACGCGACCGCGGATCCGCAGAACATCGACGACGCCGCGCTGACCGCCGCCAGGTACCTGTGCGCCAGCGGCGGCGATCTCACCTCCGAGCACGGTTGGCAGCGCGCGTTGCTCACCTACAACCAGTCGCGCAGCTACCTGCTGACGGTGCGCGATCGAGCCGCGAGCTACAGCGTCGGCCGCCGGGTGTGATCCTCCGGTCCCCGGAGTGCCGGTTACCCGCCTCGCTGCCGGGACGATAGGCTCGCAACGCACGGCCCATCCCGTGAGACCAACCGTGTCAGCAGCCGAAGGAGTGTCGTTTTCGTGGCCATCATCGAACAGGTCGGAGCTCGCGAGATCCTGGATTCCCGCGGTAACCCCACCGTCGAGGTCGAGATCGCTCTCGACGACGGCACCCTGACCCGGGCGGCCGTGCCCTCCGGCGCGTCCACCGGCGAGCACGAGGCCGTCGAACTGCGCGACGGTGGCGAACGCTACGGCGGCAAGGGCGTGCGCAAGGCGGTCGATGGTGTGCTCGACGAGATCGCGCCCGCCGTCATCGGCTTGGACGCCGTGGAGCAGCGTACCGTCGACCAGGTGCTGCTGGACCTGGACGGCACCCAGGACAAGTCCCGGCTCGGCGCCAACGCCCTGCTCGGTGTCTCGCTGGCCGTGGCCCGCGCCGCCGCCGAGTCCTCGGGGCTCGAGCTGTTCCGCTACCTCGGCGGTCCGAACGCGCACGTGCTGCCCGTCCCGATGATGAACATCCTCAACGGCGGCGCGCACGCCGACACCGGCGTCGACGTGCAGGAATTCATGGTCGCCCCGATCGGCGCGCCCACCTTCAAGGAGTCGCTGCGCTGGGGCGCGGAGGTCTACCACGCGCTGAAGTCGGTGCTGAAGGCCAAGGGCCTGTCCACCGGCCTCGGTGACGAAGGCGGTTTCGCACCCGACGTCGCGGGCACCAAGGCCGCGCTCGACCTGATCAGCGAGGCCATCGCCAAGACCGGCCTGAAGCTGGGCAGCGACGTGGCGCTCGCGCTGGACGTCGCGGCCACCGAGTTCTACAGCACCGGCAGCGGCTACAAGTTCGAGGGCGTCGTGCGCTCGGCCGAGGAGATGGCGCAGTTCTACGCCGACCTGATCGGCGCCTACCCGCTGGTGTCCATCGAGGACCCGCTGTCGGAGGACGACTGGGACGGCTGGGTGACCCTGACCGACCAGATCGGCGAGAAGATCCAGCTCGTCGGCGACGACCTGTTCGTCACCAACCCGGAGCGCCTGGAAGAGGGCATCGCCAAGGGCGCCGCCAACGCCCTGCTGGTGAAGGTCAACCAGATCGGCACGCTCACCGAGACCCTGGACGCGGTGGAGCTGGCGCACCGCAACGGCTACAAGACGATGATGTCGCACCGGTCCGGCGAGACCGAGGACACCACCATCGCCGACCTCGCCGTCGCGGTGGGCAGCGGCCAGATCAAGACCGGCGCCCCCGCTCGCAGCGAGCGGGTCGCCAAGTACAACCAGCTGCTGCGCATCGAGGACGCGCTCGGCGATTCGGCTCGTTACGCCGGCGACGTCGCGTTTCCTCGCTTCGCGTTCGAAGGCTGACCTGCGGTACGAGCGACGGGCCCTGAGGAGGTAGCGGTGCGTGACCACCCAGGGCCCCGGGAGTGCCGCGAAGCAGAGACCGAGGCGTGAGATGACGGAGCGACGTGCGCGTGGGACCAGTCCGGCCGGACGTGGGGACCGCCGCACGTCGCGTGCCGACGGATCGCGCCCGGCCGATGCCGCGGCCAAGCGCGGCCGCAGGCGATCGGAGACCGCGGAGAAGCCGAAACCGCGCAAGAGCGCGCGGGGTTCGGCCGTCGGCAGGCACGACCACACGTTCCTTGGGCTCTCCACCGGCAAGGCGGTGATCCTCGCGATGGTGGTGTGCGGGCTCGCGCTCACCCTCGCCGTGCCGATGCGCACGTACTTCACCCAGCGCGCGGAGGCCGCGCAGCTCGCGCAGCAGCGCGAGGAACTCGAGGCGGATCTGGCCCGGTTGCGGGATCGCCGTGCGCAGCAACAGGATCCGGCCTACATCCGGACCGAGGCGCGGGACCGCCTTCGCCTGGTGCTGCCCGGCGAGACGCCGTACATCGTGCAGGTGCCCGGCATCGAGGCGCCCGCCCCGCCCCCCGCGCCCACCAGAGCCAGGGAACCCGATCCCTGGTACACCGAACTGTGGCGCAGCATCGCCGAGCCACAGCCGACGCCCGGAGCCGCTCCGCCGCCGCCCGCCGCGCCGCAAGTACTGGAAGGACCTAGGTGACCGCCCCGAACGACCAGGATCTCGCGATCATCGCCGAGCAGCTCGGCCGTGCGCCGCGCGGCGTGCTCGCCATCGCCTATCGCACCCCGGACGGGATCCCGGCCGTGGTGAAGACCGCGCCCCGGTTGCCCGACGGCACCCCCTTCCCGACGCTCTACTATCTGACCGATCCCCGGCTCACCGCGGAGGCGAGCAGGCAGGAATCCGCCGGTGTGATGCGCGAGATGACCGAGCGGCTGGCCGCCGACGCGGAGCTGGCCGCCGCCTATCGCGCCGCACACGAGAGCTATCTGGCCGAACGGGACGAAATCGAATCGCTCGGTACGGATTTCACCGGCGGCGGGATGCCGGAGCGGGTCAAGTGCCTGCACGTCCTGATCGCGCACGCACTGGCCAAGGGGCCGGGGGTGAATCCGCTCGGCGACGAGGCGGTGGCGCTGGCCGCCGAGCACGGCCTGCGTGGCACCGCCGTTCCGGCCGACTGGCCCGCGCCGCGCCCGACCGGCTCGCGAGAGACTGGAGCACAGTGATGAGTGACCGCGTAGCCGCCGTGGATTGCGGCACGAACTCCATCCGACTGCTGATCGCCGACGTGCTCGGTGACGGGCGCCTGGCCGACGTGCACCGCGAGATGCGCATCGTCCGCCTGGGCCAAGGAGTCGACGCGACCGGTTCGCTGGCGCCCGAGGCGATCGAACGCACCCGCGCCGCCCTGGCCGACTACGCCGCGCTGATGCGTGCGGCGGGCGTCGGCCGGGTGCGGATGGTGGCCACCTCCGCCACCAGGGACGCCGCCAACCGCGAAGACTTCTTCGCCATGGCCAGGGCCGAACTCGGCACCGTGGTCGCGGGTGCGGAAGCCGAGGTGATCACCGGAGACGAGGAGGCACGCCTGTCGTTCGCCGGCGCGATCGGCGAACTGTCCAGCGCCTCGGGTCCCTTCGTGGTGGTGGATCTGGGCGGCGGGTCGACCGAGCTGGTGTTCGGGGACAGCGCGGGGGTGCGATCGGCGTTCTCCGCCGACATCGGCTGCGTCCGGATCACCGAGCGCTGCCTCGCGGGCAACCCGCCCACCGCCGAAGAGATCGCCGCCGCCCGCGCCTTCGCCACCGAGCGGTTGACCGAAGCGTTCACGCACGTCCCCGTGGAGGGCGCGCACACCTGGGTCGGCGTGGCGGGCACGATGACCACCTTGGCCGCGGTCGCGCTCGATCTTCCCGAATACGACTCGGAGCGGGTGCATCTCACCCGATTGACCATGGACCAGGTCCGCCGGGTCTGCGACCGGCTGATCACCATGGACCACGATCAGCGCGCCGCGCTGGGGCCGATGCACCCAGGCCGGGTCGACGTGATCGGCGGCGGCGCGGTCATCACCGAGGTGCTCGCGGAGGAACTGTCCCGGCGCGCGGGCATCGCCGAGCTGGTCGTCAGCGAGCACGACATCCTCGACGGCATCGCCCTGTCGATCGCCTGACGGAGCTTCGTCCGGGGCCGGTCAGCTCTGCGGTTGGTGACCGTCGAGCCGTGCCTCGGCGTGTGTCTCCGCTCCCGGGCGGGCTTCGGTGCGGCCCGCGATACGGGCTTTGCCGACCGCGATATCGGCGAGCCGGGACAGCGATTCCTTGTTCCGCGGCACCAAGAGCAGCTCTTGCAGCACGTTGGGCATCAGGTTGCCCAGTCCTCGCTCGGCATGCTCGTACATCCGGATCTGGGTCTCGCCGGGTGCGGTCTCCACGAGTTCCAGACGGATCCACGCGGCGCCGAGCGGCGAGAGTTTGGCCTCGAGTTCGAGCATGTGCGGCGGATCCACCGACACGACCTGCGTGGTGTCGTTCACGGTGAACGGCCATACGCCCGCGCTGTAGTGCAGCTGGGAGCCGACGCCGGGCCATTCGCCGTCGACGTCGCGGATGTGCGTGGCGCCGACCACCCAGGCGCAGAACAGCCATCCGTCGGCGAGGATGTCGAAGACCTGTTCCGGTGTCGTCGGCACGGTGATTTCCACGTGGACCATCAGCTCAACGCTTTCTGGAGGTAGGCCGTTGCGGGTTTGCCTGTCGATTGCGGGGTGCCCGGTGGTGCGGCGGGCAAACCACCTGCCGCGACCCGGTCGCCGCACGGGCGTGAACAGAACATACGAATCCTCCACAACGCTGTCCGAGCTGCGATCTTCTAAGGATGGTTGAAGCGGCAACACCACGGCTGGGTTGGTCTCGGAATGTCGATGTCGGGTAGTTTGGCTCGGTTCTATGACCCAGGTCACGAGTTCGCCGATTTCCGGTACCGCCGGGACGGTCATGGTTTGTGCGGGGACTGATCGTCGCCGCCATCGCACCATGGCTCAGCAAATTCCTGGCCGGCGTGCATCACCTCGCCGTATGGGTACAGAACACCAAGCACAGCAGCACGAACTAAGGAGAACGCGTGACTAACCCCGGGCCACAAGCCGATCCGGCGGGTGATGTCTCGTCTCGGTGGGGCGGTTTGTTCCGAACCAAGTCCATCGAACAGTCGATCCGCGACACCGACGAACCCGACTCGAAACTCCGCAAGGACCTGACCGCCTGGGACCTCACCGTCTTCGGCGTGGCCGTCGTGGTCGGGGCGGGCATCTTCACCCTCACCGCGCGCACCGCGGGCAATGTCGCGGGACCGTCGGTCTCGCTGGCCTTCGTGTTCGCCGCGATCGCCTGCGGGCTGACCGCGCTGTGCTACGCCGAGTTCGCGTCCACCGTCCCGGTGGCGGGCAGCGCCTACACCTACTCCTACGCCACCTTCGGCGAGCTCGTCGCCTGGATCATCGGCTGGGACCTGATCCTGGAGTTCGCCCTCGCCGCGGCGGTGGTGGCCAAGGGCTGGTCGCAGTACCTCGGCGAGGTGCTCGGGGACATCTCCCCGATCGCGCACCTCGGCCCGGTGACCTTCGACTGGGGCGCGGTGCTGCTGATCGCCGTGCTCGGCGTGCTGCTCGCGACCGGCACCAAGGTGTCCTCGCGGGTGTCGGCGGTGGCCGTCGCCATCAAGCTCGGTGTGATCGCGCTGGTGCTGGTCGTCGGCTTCACCTATTTCAAGTCCTCGAACCTCACGCCCTACATTCCGCCGTCGCAACCCGGTGAGCGGGGCGAGGGCCTGCGGCAGTCGCTGTTCTCCTATCTGACCGGCGCCGGGGACAGCAACTTCGGCTGGTACGGCCTGCTCGCCGCGGCCAGCCTGGTGTTCTTCGCGTTCATCGGCTTCGACGTGGTCGCCACGACCGCGGAGGAGACCCGCGACCCGCAGAAGGCGGTGCCGCGCGGCATCTTCGGCTCACTGCTGATCGTCACCGTCCTGTATGTCGCGGTGTCGCTCGTGCTCACCGGCATGGTGCCCTACACCGAGCTGTCCGGCCGCGACGCGACGCTGGCGACGGCGTTCGCCATCCATGGGGTGACCTGGGCGAAGAACATCATCTCCATCGGCGCCCTCGCCGGGCTCACCACCGTGGTCATGGTGATGTACCTCGGACAGACCCGGGTGCTGTTCGCGATGGCGCGCGACGGACTGATGCCGCGCAGGCTCGCGCACACCGGCACCAACGGCACTCCGGTGCGGGTCACCGTCATCGTCGGCGTGGCGTGCGCGCTGCTGGCCGGGTTCGTGGATTTCGGCACGCTGGAGGAGATGGTCAACATCGGGACGCTGTTCGCGTTCGTGCTGGTGTCGATCGGCGTGCTCATCCTGCGACGCACGCGTCCGGACCTGCCGCGCGGATTCCGGGTGCCGCTGGTGCCGCTGATCCCCATCCTGGCGGTGCTGTCGTGCCTGTGGCTGATGCTGAACCTGTCGGTGGAGACCTGGCTGCGGTTCCTGGTGTGGATGCTGATCGGCTTCGTCGTCTACTTCGCCTACTCCCGGCGCCACTCCCTGGTCCGGAAGGCCGCGGCCACCCGGTAGCGCGGCCCTGTTCGGCGTGCCGGAGGCAGGCGGATAGCCTGACGCGGTGTCGCAGCGTGAGTTGGTTGTTCTCGGAACCGCGAGTCAGGTGCCGACGAAACAGCGAAACCACAACGGGTACCTGCTCCGGTGGGACGACGAGGCGATCCTGTTCGACCCCGGTGAGGGTACGCAGCGGCAGATGACCTACGCCGGTGTGTCCGTCACCGGGATCACCCGGATCGCCATCACCCATTTCCACGGCGACCACAGCCTCGGGCTGGCCGGGGTGGTGCAGCGGATCAACCTCGATCGGGTGCCGCATCCGGTCGACGTCTGCTTCCCGGCGTCGGGCGGCGAGTACTACGACCGCTTGGTCAACGCGACGTCCTACTATCACCGCGCCGAACTGCGGCCGCGTCCGGTCGCAGGCCCCGGCGCCGTGGACTTGCCGGGGGCGCCGTTCACGGTGACGGCGGTGCGGCTCTCGCATCCGGTGGACACCTTCGGCTATCGGCTCAATGAGCCGCCCGGCCGACGCATCCTGCCGGATCGGTTGCGCGCCTTGGGGTTGCGCGGGCCGATCATCTCCGAACTGCAACAGCGAGGCGAGGTCGAGTTCGACGGTCGCACCATCACTTTGGCGGAGATCAGCGAGCCCCGAGCCGGTCAGAGCTTCGCCTTCGTGATGGACACCCGGCTGTGTGCCGGTGTCGGCGAACTCGCGGCCGACGCCGACATGCTCGTCATCGAAGCCACCTTCCTGGACGCCGACGAAGAGCTCGCCGTCGAATACGGCCATCTCACCGCGGGCCAAGCCGCGCGGGCCGCCGCCGACGCGGGCGTCCGCGCCCTGGTCCTCACCCACTTCTCCCAGCGCTACCGCGACCTCGACGAGCACCTGGCCGAAGCGGCGAAGTACTTCACCGGCGAGATCCACATCGCCACCGACCTCGCCCGAATCCCGGTGCCACCCCGGCGCTGACGCCCGACACGCCGAGCCGACCGGCGGACGTTAACACCGGCCCGCCGAGACCGATCTAGTTCTCTGGGACGCCTGCCGACCCGGGCTCGAAACAACCGCCACCGGCGCCGGTCACCCGACCGCGCCCTCCGGCATCCGCCCACGGCCGACGCCCCGCCACCCCGAGGAACACTCGGAATTCCGGTACAGCCGTACGACTCGGTACGCTGTCCCGGACGCCCCCATAGCCCAATTGGCAGAGGCAGCGGACTTAAAATCCGCCAAGTGTCGGTTCGAGTCCGACTGGGGGCACTCAGGAAACGCACGTAGAGGCGTTTCCGTGCGCCCGGCACGCCCCCGTCGAATCCTGCGTTCCGCAGTGAGTCCCCAGCGGCTGCCAGGACGCCCGGGATCATCGCGTCCGCGACCGGTCCAGATCGTCGTCGGACACATGCCCTAGGGGTCCGAGGTCGGCGTCGCTGTACGAGCCGACGCACGGACCGTTGACAAGTGCGATCCGAACCCGACCAGGGTCGGCCGCACTGCGAACTGGTAGAGCGCAGAGGGTTATCGGTCGCGGGATATTCCGCGTGTGCGGTCCTGTCCGTGCCCGGTGCCGCCACGCGCAACACTCGGTGCGTGACCATGTGGCTGCCTTACCGCCGCTTGCGGGTGGTGCGCCTGACCCAACCACACAAGTCTTTCCACCTCGGACAGACGCCCCTTCTCGTCCAACTCCCTGAACGCCGCGTTCCTCGCTTCGTCTAGAGCCTTGAACGCGGCCTCGCGTTCCTTCTCCGCTGCTGCGCGCGCTTCGGCCGCTGCACGCTCGGCGCTGATGGCGTCGGCCGCTTCTGGGGCGGCGTGTTCTCCGGTGTCGGCGGATTCCCGTTCCTGATATTGGTTGGGTACTGGGAATGCCTGCGCTACTCGTTGGGCGGCTTCGCGTTCAACCCGTGCTCGCTCGGTTTCCGGTGTTCGGCCCGCTTGCCTGGCAAGATCGGCTTGCTCTCGCGTCTGCCGATCGCGTCCGGCTTTCTGCGGTGCATCCGCCCGGCCACGCACAGCAGCTTCCCGGAACTGCTGCATCTTCCGGAACCGTTCGGCTCGCTGCTGTGCCCGCTCGATCTTGCGTATCTTGGCAAGGCGTTGACGTGCGCGGTTGGCGCGTTTCAGTTCGTATCTTGTCTTCAATTCCAGCTGGCGGGCGTCGTTTTCGCGTGCCAGCCCTCTGGTGAATGCCTCACGAGCCTGCTCCCGTGTCAATTCTTGGTGGATCACCCGGTCGCCGAATTCTTGCTTCAGCGTTACCAGTAATTGGCGGTATTTCGGCGACATCTGTTCACCTGCTACGGTCCGAATGCGAAGCGATTCGATTTCGCGTTTCGCGAGAAGCTCGCGGTCCTTTTGCAGCTCCCGGATGTCGTTTTTGCTGCCCATCTGGCCCGACTTGTCTTCGATGGCGTGAATCCGCCCGTGCTCATCGGCTCTGGCCTTATCGTAATGTCGGGGCCCGAGCGACGTGGAGTGCCGGTTCGGTTGCTGCACGTAACCGTTCTGGCGATCACGGAAGAGGTGTTCTATGCCGTTCTCGAAAATTCTTCCGCGAGTCGGATTATCGTATTTATCTCGGATTCTGTCGTACTCATCAGGCATGACAGTACCCACCCCCGAAAGTATTGCACGTGTCTCAGTGCGGAGCTATCAAGCTACTTATCGTCAGGTGACGATGAATATTCTTCTGCAAATTCGCGCAACATCTCGGCCATGCCGGAGAACATCCCGCCGTCGGTCACGTCATGATCGTCGATCATGAGTTTCATCAATCCGTATGCGGTATCGCCATCGGTGTCGAAACCGTATTCGAGCATCGGGTTGACGTGATCGTAGAATGAATTCTCGCGGCCGAACCATTCGTAGTCCTCCCAGTGTGCGCCCGCGTATCGGATAAAGAGTTCGCCCATAAAACATATGAAGGCGTCAGCCATGTCGGCGTTTTCGGCTCTCATGGCGGTAGCCATGTCCGGAAACAATTCGGCCACAACGGTGTCGAGCTTGGACAATTCTGGATCGCCTTCGGGCCACGGCTCGGAGGGAATATCACGCAATCCCGCATAATCGAGGAACTTTCGTACTTGTGCGGCCCGCCGATTTGGGTCGACCCATTTGCCCCATTCGGTCTGCTCGACCTGAACGCCTAGATCCATCGTCATCTGCTCGTCCTTCCCCACCGTCTACTCCCTCTCGTCATGGTCGGAACAGGTCAGTGTCTCGCCCGCACGCGCATCAGGCAACCAGCGCAGATGGAGGCGCGGTGTCACATCGGAACCGTCCTCGCTCGATATACAGGCGTTCGCACGGTAGAAGTCATGCCGTGCAAGAAGTGGTGCGGTCCGGCTGGTTGGGGGTGCATGTGAGGCCTTCCGGGGACGATGCACCTTGGCGTGAATACTGTTGTGGTGCAACGAATGTCATAGCGTAATTACTGAAAAGGGTAGCGGGCGGGCTCGGTGGGGCACACCGATGCGGAGCCCGTCCGCGCAGCCTTCCTTTTGGGTGCCCCGGCACGTGCCTGCGTCCCTGTGGGGTTAAAGGGGGGCAGGGGCGGTTATCCGTACGGGCCGGTCTGGGTGGTTCAGGTGTTGTTGAGGTGCTGGCCGATGATCGCGGGGATCAACAGGTCCAGAAAGGTGATGTCGTCGGCGGCGGGGATGTTGTCGATGATCGGGTCGAGTAGCGGTGCGGCGTACAAGCGGCCGGTGTGGGGTCCGGCGGCGGTGCGGGCACTGCTGATCAGTTCATAGACCACCATTGCCATCACATGCACACGGGCTGTGTCACTCATCCCGTCGCGCACCGCGTCCGCGGTGGCGGCTACCAGGGTGCCGATCACGTCGGTGAGGACATCGAGTTCGGCGGCGGATCGCTCGGCGTCCTGCTCGTCGGTCACCGACCCGCCTGCGGCGGCTGGACCGGTGTCGACGCGGGCGGGGCGTGTTCCGGGTATCGGGTGGGGTCGAACACGACGCGGATACCGACCCACGGGCATTTCTGGCCTCCGAGTGCGATGTCCATCGGGGAATCGTTCTCAGCCATGCGGCCGTTGACGACCTCCACCATCTTTGCGAGGCAGTTCATGGATGGGCATTCAACCGAGGACACCGCACCGGTCGCCGGATCCAGGGTGGCGATGCCGCAGTGCTCGACGGTCATCCACGAGTCGCAGCCTGGACCGCACCCGAATGGCGCTGCGGCCGTGCTGCTGTGCTCAGGCATACACCACCGCCCGCCGCTGCCGCGCATGCTTGGCGGCGCATCCCCGGATCGCCTCGATCACAACCCGCCCCGGTGGACGGTAGCCGTCGCGGGGCGGCTGCACCCACGCCCGGAACAATCCGGGCCGCTGCCCGGGACCGGGCAACGCGATCTGTCCGGCGCGCACGATGGACACACCAAGCCGTGACATCTCCGCGAACAACCGAATGTCCTCCGGCAAGTCCGGACCGGTCAGGAAGGTCCATCGCTGCGAGCGCGGGTGGGTCAGTACCGGCCCGACCGGCTGGCCGTGCTGATGCATCCAGGTTTTGACTTCCGAGCCGATGAACGCGGGCATCATCACCCCGCACACCCACCCCGCCCGCATCGTGATGCGACCCAGATGCGGCGGCTGGACTTCAGCGGGCAGATCGCACACGTGCCGGTAGAAGTGACACGCAGACAACGGTGTACGCCCGAGCTGTCTAGATGAATTCACTAACGCCTCCCCTGATCGATGTACTGGTGTGCACCCGACGCCGAGGCCGAACCGCTGGCTGTGCGTCGCGGGCCGCCTGGCGGGCGCCGGGAGGAACCGGCAGCACCCGGCGTCGGGGCTGACCATGAGGGTTGTTCATCGCCGACGTGATCGGAACCGTCTGAGTGCTACGGAAGCGCTACGCTCGTGCCCACCAAGGACCGGTGTGCGCGATTGGACGGATGCGATGATCGTGACCAGGTGGACGGGTGTTGAGGTGCTGCTGCTGCGCACCCAAGCGCTTCGTCTGACGCAGAAAGAGCTTGCGGCCGTGTCCGGGTTCTCTCTAGGTGCGGTGCGGAAGTGGGAGCGTCGCGGATCAACAATCACACTTGCGAGTGAGTTCGCTGAGGGTATGGATACGCTGCTCCGGCGCCTCGATGACCGGCAGCGGGCGCGGTTTCAGTCTGCCCTCGCCAACGTACGAGATGGTGGTCGCGGTTCGGTGAGCGACGACGAAGGAATTCACCAGGTGCAGCGTGGTATTGCCACTATGGAGAAATTGGATGTCGGCACGATCGACCTTATTCGAGGCCACCTCTACGATCTGAATGCATCTTATGAAATTGAGCCCTCCACGTCCCTTCTCGGGCAGGCTGGACAACATCTCGGCCAAGTGCGACTCTTTTACACCCATGTGACCACTGAGTCGATCCGCAGAAAATTACTTGCTGCCGAAGCTCAAGGTGCAACACTTATGAGCCGTCTTGTCTGGGACGCTTCTCAGCGCCGCGACAATGCAACGGCGCACTATTATCTGGACCAATCAATTGCGGCGGCGCAGGAGCTGGGCGATCCGGTCACCGAGGGCCAAGCGCTCCTGCGAAAAATATACATTTCACTCTATGGCGAAAAGAACCCTATTGTTGCATTGAGTTTGTCTACCAGACTACTGGATGCTGGACAGTCATTTAGTCGAGAGTTGGCGTTCCTGGCACTTCTTCATCAGGCTGAGGCATTTGCGATGATGGGTAGGCAAACCGAATGCGAGAAGGCATTGGGGCGTGCTGACTGTATCCATGGGGGCATTGCAGACGGCGAGGTCGTATTGGGGATAGATGCCCTAATGGAATATAATAGGCTTGCTGGATCGTGCTACCTCTTCCTTGGTAAAGAAAAGCGTGCTCAAGTCATGCTGGAAGAAGTGGCCGGCAAGGTGGGCAAGAACTCGAAGACCGATGCCATCGTCTTGGGCAACCTCAGCCTTGCTCAACTCAGACAGCATAGGCTCGAAGAGGGCGCGCATGTTCTCAATAAAGCAATCGATTCTGTGGAAAAGACGCGCGGCGGCGCTGGGTTGAACATTGTGTTCAATGCTTGCCGAGAGCTCAAGTCGTACCGCAATTCCGCAGTTTTGCGTGACGTGTACGACCGCGTTTTCGAGCTGATGACACGATAGGAGAGGGCGCAGTGAGTGTTGAGCAGCGGAAGCAGAAGCTTCGCGAAGAGATCTGGGACGTACTGGAGCATGAAGGAGTTACGGAGCGAGGCGCTCCACGCCATATCCCGGCATTCGCGGGTGCCGAATTGGCGGCTGACCGCTTGGCTGGTCTGAACGAATGGAAGCGCGCTAAAGTTCTCAAGACAGTTCCCGACACCGCTCAATTACCCGTTCGGATTCGTGCCCTTGCCGAGGGGAAATTGGTCTATATGGCGGTTCCTCGCCTGGCTGCGCCGAAGCCTTTCTATTTTCTTGACCCCGCTGCTTTGGTCGAGTCGCCTGAGCGTGCGGCGCAAAGGGACGTAGCCGCCGCGATCGGCCGGAACGTGGATGTAAATGAGATGCATGCAGTTGACATGGTGGTCCTCGGCAGCGTAGCGGTTGACCGCAGTGGCGCTCGATTGGGCAAGGGCGCAGGGTACTCCGACATCGAACTTGCACTTCTGCAAGAGGGTCACCGAATCGGTCCGGATACGGTGATCGCAACAACCGTGCATCGACTTCAGGTGCTGAACGAGCCATTGCCGGAGAGTGCGCATGACTTCCGGGTGGACATGATCGTCACGCCCGAGGACGTTATTCGGTGCGACGAACGCCGTCGCCCAGTTGGACTCCTCTGGGACTCGTTGCCGCAAGAGAAGATCGCGGCGATCCCAGCGCTCGCGGCCCGGCAGGCGGCGGCGAGGCCGGATTGACGGCTTGCGCCCGTGTGCTCGAGTTCTCGAGGACCGCCTAGTGGAGGCGATCCGCGAGCGCATCGAGGATGAAGGCGGCCTGCCGTCTACGCGGTAGCCTCGGCTGCTCGATCGCCCTCTGCCGACACCCAACCGTTGCGGCCACAATTGCTGTGGTTCAAGGTGCTGTTCATGACTGGACGATGAGACGATCAGGTGCGCCCATGCCGTTCAACCACGCCGAGGCGATCTTGCGCGCGACCGCGCGGAAGAGTATGTCCTCGGTGCCGGTCTCGGGGCGTATCGTCTCGGCGACCTTGTCGAGGAGAAGGGCTCGCTCGAGTCCCGATGCGGTGGTGTAGGCGTAGCGGACCTGTTGCTGGTCTTCCGCTATCTTTCGGATCTCCGCGTATAGTGCCATGCGTTTTCAGCGCGAAAGGCCGTGGGCGTGGGCGATGATGCGTTCCATGACCGTGCGGGGTAGGAGGCGGCGGAGGGTGAAGAGGGCGGGGGCGTTGCTGCCTATGGCGTAGAGGGGTTGGGGGCGGTCGGCTTCGATCGCTTTGACGATCGTGGTGGCGACCTTCTCCGGGGTGATGCCCTTGCCCTGCTTGTCGTCCAGTTTCGCCATGAAAGTCGTGAAATCGGCGGTGTGGGGGGAGTTTTCGGTGAGGTACTTGGTGCGGCGCTCGCGCAGGCCGGTGTCGATCTGGCCGGGCTCGACGGCGGTGATCCAGACGCCGAAGGGGGATTCCTCGAAGCGGGCGGCCACCGCGAAGCCGCGCAGTGCCGCCTTGGTGGCGACGTAGGACGAGCGATAGGGCATCGGGAAGCTGGCGAGCATTGATCCGACCATGACGACGCGGCCGTACCGGCGTTCCCGCATGCCGGGCAGCACGGCACTGGTCAGGGCGACAGGTCCGAGCACATTCAGCTGGAACAGCCTTTCGACGGCGTCGGTGGGTAGTTCGGCGAGCGGGCCCGCCTGGCTTTCGCCCGCGTTGTTCACCAGTACGTCGACTTGGTCCAGACCGGCGGCGAAGGCAGCGATCGACGCCGGGTCGGTGAGGTCGAGCGCCCGGTACTCGACGCCGGGCACAACGGCGTCGGAGCCGATGGTGCCGGGGTTGCGGCTGGTTCCGATCACGCGATATCCCCGCCCGGCCAGTGCGGCGGCCGTGGCCTTCCCGATTCCGGACGACGCACCGGTGACCACAGCGACGCGAGACATAGGGCTCCTTTCGACAGCAATACGCTGACGATATCGTCAACTCCTCGGTTCGCGCTACCCGGAAGTAACCTGCCTCTGACGAGGGAGTCCGGGGGATGTGGAACCGAGCGCCACGAGTGTGGCGTCGGTGGGCCCGTCTCGTCCGCGCGCTGGCGGGAAACGGGAATACAACGTGTGGTGGCGGCTCGGGGATTGCCCATTGAATTCTCCATGGCGGGTTCGGCGCCGCCCGCGGTGGCGCGGCGCTGCCGCGAGCGCTCTGCTCGGATCACTCGCGAGCCTGTGAGCTGGGCAGACGGACCCGCGCATCGTCGTGAGATGCGCACCGGCGCAGCCGAAATCGTTCACCGGAGGGAAGTCCGCGCGGATGTCGGCGGTCGCGTGATGGGGCTAGTGTTGGCCGGCGCGGTGCAGGCCGGAGACGCTGCCGCGCTACCCCCGACGCCGAGGAGACTGTGGTGGTTGTCGATACCGTCCGCGAGGAACAAGCGATCCGTCAGATGACGGAGCGGCTGGTCGAAAACTACACCGAGACCTATTCTCCCGAGCATATCGAGAGCACCGTGGGCGCGGCCCGGCAGAAGTTCGCGGGCCATCCGGTGCGGCAATTCGTTCCGATCCTGATCGAGCGCGTGGTGCGACGGGAGTTGGAGAAGTCTCCCGAAGCGGAAGTCCAACCCGCCACGGTCCCGATGGACAAGGCGCCCAAGCCCTCCGCGAGCCCTTCGGGGACACTGTCGCGGCTGCGTGACTTGTGGTCGTCGAAGAGGCGTTTCGCACCCTATGCGGTGGGCGCCGTCGTCATCCTGACGGTGATCGCGGTCGTTCTCGCCGTGCGGCAACCCGGTCCCGAAGCGCCCGCGGCCGCTCCGGCTCCCGTCGCGCCGCTCACGGTTGTGCGCGGCGCGGTCGGGTCGGAGAAGATGCCGTTCTTCCAGGACCAGAAGGTGATCGACGCGCTGGCGCGGGGCGGCGTGCGGGTGGAGGTCGAGCCCGCCGGGTCGCGCCAGATCGCCACGTCCGTCGATCTCGCGAAATTCGACTTCGCCTTCCCATCCAGTGAGCAGGCGGCCGAGCGAATCCAGCGGCAGCGCAATGTGACCGCCAAGTACACGCCGTTCTCCTCACCGATGGCCGTCGCGACGTTCGCGCCGATCACCGATCTGCTCACCCGGGCGGGCGCGGTGCGCCCAGGCCCGGTGCCGACGCTGGACCTGCGCCGCTACCTCGAACTCGTTCGCAACGGCACGCGCTGGGACGAGCTGCCCGACAACACCGCCTACCCGGTGCGCAAGAACATCTTGATCTCCACCACCGACCCGCGTAGCTCGAATTCCGCCGCCATGTATCTGGCCGCGGCGAGCTATGCCGCGAACAACAACACGATCGTGCAGGGACAACCTGCCGAGCAGGCCGTCCTGCCCGCTGTGTCGCGGCTGTTCGTGGGCCAGGGCTACACCGAGAACACCACCGAGGGCCCGTTCAACAACTACCTCGCCACGGGGATGGGCCCGACGCCGATGGCGTGGATCTACGAGGCGCAGTACGTCGAGGCGCTGATGCGCGGCCAGATCAAACCCGGGATGACGCTGGTGTACCCGTCCCCGACGGTGCTGTCCCGGCACACGCTGGTGCCGTTCGGCGAGACGGGTGACCGGCTCGGTCGCCTGTTGTCCACCGACCCGGAGTTGCAGCGGCTGGCCGCCGAGCACGGCTTCCGGACCAACGACGGCGCCCAGTTCGCGAAGGTCGCCGCCGAACGCAACGCTCCGGTGGCCGCTGATCTGCTGGACGTCGTCGCCACCCCGACCTACGACACGCTCGAGCACCTGCTCGAGGGAGTCACCAAGACCTACAACTGAAGCCGGGGGCGGCGGTTTCGGTGGAGATGATCCGGGCATCCTCTCCGCATCAGGTACCGGAAGAAACGGCCGGTATCGCGGCGGGAGGAAACACCGGTGACAGCGGACGACGGGCCATGGGAGATCCCTCCGATCGATAACGCTCCGGACATCGCGCGCGACCCCGCGCCCGCGCCCGGAGCGACGATGGCCGACACCAGGAACTGGCCGGGATACGGGCTGCTGCTGGTCGCGGCGGCGGTCGCGATAGCCGCCGCGGTACTGGCGGGCTGGGGGTTGGCCCAGCTATCGGCCGTAGCCGCGATCATCGCGGCCGTCTTCCTGGTGATCGGGGTGGGCTTGATCGTGCTGGAGCAGGTGCGCGCTCGAGCGCAGGCCCGCGAGCACACCGAACAGCCCGCCGAGCGGGCCACCGTTCCGCCGGGGTACTGAGCTTCCTCAATCCCGGGGCAGGAAACCGGACTCGATGAACTCGCGGACGAAGGTGTCCACCACCGTGCGGTCCACCTTCGGGCAGTCCACGCCGGTGCCCGCCAGCGCCGCGCGGGTGTGTTCGTCGGCCCAGTCGAGGTGACCGGCGAGTTCGGCGAAATCGTGACTCAGCAGCGCCGCGCGCACCAGCGAATCGTCGCCGAGCGCGTCCCGGCGGCGCGCTTCCCTGACCAGACCCGCGCGCACGGCGTCCTCCGGCATCGTCGCCACCGGCAGCCCGTGGGCGCGCAGACTGGCGAGAATGTCGCCGACCGCGACGGGGGCCCGATTGACCAGGTGAAACACGGTTTCCGGGCGCGGGCGGGCCGAAATCTCCACCACCGCGCCCGCCACATAGCTCACCGGAACCAGTGAGACGGTGGCGTCGCCCACATCGGGCGCCATACCGAGCATCACGGCGGCGCGGACCATGTTCCACAGCGAATCGTCCGGGCTGTTCACCCCGACCTCCGGGCAGCCGCAGATGGTGCCCGGCCGGTAGATGGCGATCGGCAGCCCGCGCTCACCCGCCTGGCGGACCAGTTCCTCGGCAACCCATTTCGACGCGAGATAGCCGTTCCCGGGTATCTGGTCGGCACGCAAGCGGACGCCCTCGGCGACCACCGGAGATTCCGGCGCCGCGCCGACGGCCGCGCCCATCGTGGAGATCAAATGGAACGGCTTCACCCGGCGAGTGGTCGCCAGCCGCAACAACTCCCGGGTGCCCTCCACGTTGGCCTGCCGTAGCCGGGCGTAGGGGTCGACGTGGTTGACGCGCGCGCCGTTGTGGTAGATCGCATCGATACTGTCGGCCAGGCAGTCGTAGTCGGCAGGATCCAAGCCGAGGCGCGGTGCGGTGAGATCGCCCGCGACGACGACGATCCGCTCCGCTGCGGTGGTCCCCGAGAGCCGGTAGTGGTTCAGCGCGTTCAGGATCCGGTCGATGCCCTCTTCGGCGTCGTCGGCGCGCACCACGCACCACACGCGCGCCTCGGTGCGATCCAGCAGTTCTTGCAGCAGGTGCGCGCCGAGGAATCCCGTCGCACCGGTGAGCAGGACTTCCTGCGGCGGCCCGCTGTGCGCGGGTTCGCAGCCCGCGATGCCGATCTCCGGCTCGAGGACGGCGTCGCGTTCGGGCGTCGGCGCGGCGGGCGCGCACTCGCCGGTCAGCCGCGCCGCGAGGCCGCCGACGGTCGGGGCCGCGAGAATCGCCGACATGGGCACGTCGCGCCGCAGCCGGTCCGACAGCCGCTGGTGCAAGGTGAACGCGAGCAGTGACGACCCGCCGAGTTCGAAGAAGTCGTCGCCCACCCCGATCGGGGACACGGCGAGCACATCGGCGAAGACCTCCGCGATCGTGCGCTCCAGCGGGGTGCCGGGGCGCACGCCGGCGCGTGCGGTGAACACCGGCTGGGGCAGCGCGGCGCGGTCGAGTTTCCCGCTGGTGTTCACCGGGAACGTGTCGAGCGCCAGCACCGCCGACGGCACCATGTAACCGGGCAGCACCCGGGCCACCGAGTGACGCACCGCGTCCGGATCGACCGTGGCCCCCGGCGCGGCCACCACATAGCCGACCAGCCGGTCTCCGGCATCGGAGCTTTTGACCGCCACCGCGGCCCGGCCGACCGCCGGATCGGCCAGCAAGGCCGCTTCGATCTCGCCGAGTTCGATGCGATGACCGCGGACCTTGACCTGGAAGTCGGTGCGACCCAAATAGTCCAGTGTGCCGCCGCGGTTCCACCGCACCAGGTCGCCGGTCCGGTACATCCGCTCGCCGGGGTGCAGCGGATCGGCGACGAAGCGTCCCGCGGTCAGGCCGGGCGCGCCGTGGTAGCCGCGGGCCAGCTGAACTCCACCCAGGTAGAGTTCGCCCGCCACGCCCACCGGGACCGGCCGCAAACGGTCGTCCAGGACGTGGCAGCGCGAATTCCATTCCGGCACACCGATGGAGACGCCGGGAGCGGTGCGGTCGGCAGCCGAGACGGCGTGCCGGGTGATGCTCACCGCGGCCTCGGTCGGTCCGTACAGGTTGTGCAAGTCGGCCCGGGCCACGCTCGCGAAAGCCCGTGCGGTCTCCGGAGGCAGCGCTTCACCGATGACGAAGACCGCGCGCAGCGAGGACAGTTCCTCCTCGGTCGCGTGCTGGGCGAATACGGTGAGCATCGCGGGAACGAAATCGGTGAGCGTCACCCGGTGCTCGGCGATCAGCCGGACCAGCGCCGCCGGATCGCGATGCTCGTCCGGCCCGGCCAGGACCAGCCGCGCCCCCGCGCGCAGCGGCAGGAAGTAGCCCCACAGGGACACGTCGAAGGTCGCGGGGGTCTTGTGCAGATAGACGTCGGTGGCGTCGACGTCGTATTCGGCCTGCATCCAGGCGAGTTGGTGCACGATCGCCCGATGGCCGACCACCACGCCTTTCGGGCGGCCGGTCGACCCGGAGGTATAGATGAGGTAGGCGGGCTGATCGGCGTGCCATGGCGCTCGTCGCTCGGCGTCGGCCACGGGCTCCGGACCGAAGCGGTCGAGGTCCAAGGTGTCGACGTCGTACGCCTCGGCGGCCGTGAAGCCGTCGGCGGCGGTGGTGAGCACGCAACGCGGCGCCGCCGATTCGAGCACGTAGCGGATGCGCTCGGCGGGATGGCCCGGATCGATCGGCACCCATGCCGCGCCCGCCTCCACGATCGCGTTCAGCGCGACCACCTGCTGGATCGACCGCCGCATCGCCACCGCCACGACGGTCTCGGGACCCACGCCCCGTTCGATCAGCCAGCGCGCCAGGCGGGCGGTCCGCTCGCGCAGTCGCGCGTAGGTGAGGGTCTCGGTTCCGCAGACCACGGCGATCGCGTCCGGGGTCGCCGCGGCCTGCCGCGCCGTCGCGGCAGTGAGTGGCTCGGCCGGGACCTCGTGCTCGGCTCCGGCGCCCCAGGAACGGATGCGCTTGTGCTCGACCGGGTCCATGATGTCGATGTCACCGACGACGGCACCGGGGTCGGCCGCGACCCGGAGCAGGATGCGGATGTAACCGTCCAGGAAACGTTGCACGGTGTGTTCGTCGAACAGGTCGGTGCTGTAACCGAATCGGATGATGATCTCGCCCGGCTCGCCGTCGTCGTCGCGGGTGTCGACCACACCGATGTGCAGGTCGGTCTTCGCCGTGTCGGCGTCCACGTCGAGGAACGACACGCTGGGCCCCGACAGCTCGAGGGTGGCCTGCGTGAAATTCTGGAACGCGAAACCGACCTGGTAGAGCGGGTGACGCCCGGGCGAGCGGGTCGGATCGACCGCGTCGACCACGTGCTCGAAGGGCACCTCGGAGTGCGCGAAGTTGACCAGATCCCGTTCCCTGGTGCGCCGCAGCAGCGCGGTGAAACTCTCCGCGGGCTCGATCCCGGTCCGGGAGACGGTCGTGTTGACGAACATGCCGACGACGTCGGCGAGCGCGGGCTCGGCCCGGTTGGTCATCGGCACGCCGATCGCGATGTCGGTACTGCCGGACAGGCGGGACAGCAGCACCGCGAGCGCCGAGCGCATCACCATGAACAGCGTCGCCCGGTGAGCGCGGGCGACGGTGAGCAGGTCGCGATGCAGGGTCGCGGGCACCGACCGCTGGGTGGCCGAGCCGCGCAGCGTGGCCACCGGTGGGCGCGGCCGGTCGGCGGGCAGGTCGAGTTCGTCGGGCAGGCCCGCCAGCTCGCCGGTCCAGTACGCCAGTTGCCGCGACAGCGGCGAATCCGGGTCGTCGCGGGAACCGAGCAGATCCCGCTGCCACAGGGCGTAGTCGGCGTACTGGACGTCCGGCGGCTGCCAGGCCGGAGCGGCGCCCGCGCTCCGCGCGGCGTAGGCCAGGGCCACGTCGCGGGCCAGCGGCGCCAGCGAGGACCCGTCGGCGCAGATGTGGTGCAAGGCGCAGACCAGCACGTACTCGGTGGGGGTGCACAGCAGCCGGACACGCAGCGGCACCTCGGCCGCTACGTCGAACCCGTGCCGCAGGATCGCGCGTACCCGGCCGGGCACCGCGTTGTCGGACAGTTCCTCGACCGCGAAGTCCTCGACCACCCGTTCGGTGTCGAGGATCAACTGCCGCGGTCCGGCTTCGTCGGCGGGGTATCTGGTACGCAACGACTCGTGCCGTTCGACGGTGTCGGCGAACGCCGCGCGCAAGGCGGGCACGTCCAGCTCCGACAGCCGCAGCGCGAAGCCGATGTTGTCCACCGAGGACGTCGTGTCGAACTGGTTTCGCAGCCAGAACCGCAGCTGGGCGGGGGACAGGGGGATGCGTTCCGGCCTGGTTCGCGCACGCAGAACCGGGCGCGCCGTGTCGAATTGCTGCGAGCGGATCGCCTTCGACAAGCCCGCGACGGTGGGATGGTCGAACACCAGCCGCGGCGGAATACGCAGCCGCCAGATTTCGCTCAACCGCGCGGCGACCTGCGTCGCCAGCAGCGAATTTCCGCCCGCAGCGAAAAAATCAGCGTCGGCGCCGAAGCGCTCCCGGCCCAGCACGCGGGCGAGGACCTCGGCGACCGTTTCCTCGCCGAGGTCCGCGGCGGGCCGATAGTCCGGCTCGTCGAGGGCGCGCAGGCGCAGTGCGGGCCGATCGGCCTTGCCCGTGGGAGTGCGCGGGATCCGTTCGACGACGGTGATCGTGTTGGGCACCATGTACTTCGGCAGCAGCGCGGCGAGCGCGTCGGCCAGAGCGGTGGGGTCCGGGGCGTGTCCCGGTTCGGGCTGGACGAACGCGGCGAGCGTGGTCTCGCCCACGGCGGTCTTGCGGTCGACGGTCACCGCCAGCCGGACGCCGGGCTGCGTCGACAGGATCGCGTCGATCTCGCCGAGTTCGATCCGGAAGCCACGGACCTTGACCTGGTCGTCGGCCCTGCCGAAATAGTCCAGATCACCGGTGGTGGTGCGCCGGACGAGATCGCCGGTGCGGTACATCCGGGAACCGGGCGGTCCGAACGGATCGGCGAGAAACCGTTGCGCGGTCAGATCGGGGCGTCCGTGATATCCCCGCGCCACGCCGGGTCCGGCCACGTACAGCTCGCCGACGACGCCGATGCCGACCGGCCGCAGCCGGTGATCGAGCACCTGGCAGCGCGTGCCGGGCACGGCAGATCCGATGGTGACCGGTGTGTCCGGCGACAGCGCCGGGCTGAGTGTCGCCACGATGGTGGATTCGGTAGGGCCGTAGGCATTGTGGAACAGGCGGCCGTCGGTGGCCCAATGCTGCGGCAACATCGGGGGACAGGGCTCACCGCCGACCAGGACCGACCGCAGGGCCTGCAGTCCGGCCGGCTCGATCGTGGCCAGCGCGGACGGGGTGAGGAAGGCATGGGTGATCGCGTGCCGCGCGAGCAGTTCCACCAAGGCGGTGCCGCCGTAGAGGCCGGGCGGGGCGATCACGAGAGTCGCCGCGGAGCAGATCGCGAGCAGCAGCTCCAGAATCGAGGCGTCGAAGCTCGGTGACGCGAAGTGCAGCACCCGCGAGTCTTTGTCCAACCCGTGCCGCGCGGCCAATTCGGTGCACAGCGGGGCGAGCCCGGCATGGGTGACGGCGACGCCTTTCGGGCGTCCGGTAGATCCCGAGGTGTAGATCAGGTAGGCCGCGTGGGTGGCTCGAATTCGCGCCGTCCGTTCGAAGTACGCGATCGGGTTCGCGGGGTTCGCGGCTACCCGCGCGATCACCTCCGCGTCGTCCAGTGCGAGCCAGTGCACCTCGGTGGGCAGCGTGGTCGCGAGCCCGGTTCGGGTCAGCCCCAGCGATGCGCCGCTGTCGATCACTTGGAACGTGATGCGCGACAACGGAAGCGCCGGATCGATCGGGACGAAGGCGGCGCCGGTCTTGGCGATCGCCCACACCGCGAGCACCGATTCGATGGATCGCGGAAGCGCCACCGCCACAATCGTTTCGGGCCCCGCGCCCGCGGCGATCAACGTGCGGGCCAGCTGGGAGGAGCGGGCGTCGAGGTCGCGGTAGGTGATCGTGGTGTCGCCATCCAGAACCGCGGCGCCGTCGGGATTGTGCTCCGCGGCGGCGGCCAGCAGGGCGGCGAATGTGGGCGTGGCGGAGTCGGCTGATCTGCGGCGGCGGCTGTTCCGAGCGGGTGGACGAGGATTCCGGATACCGCTGGTCATATCTTCGTCCCGTTCCGCGTGGCAGTAACGCGCCAGATGCTATAGCCGGGCGGCGGGATTCTTCACCGATGAGAAGGCGGCTGCACCGGCTTCACACGCCGCTGGGCCATCCGGTGGTGTGTGCCGCAAGGTGGTCCGGCATGCCGGGTCGCGTCGGATCGGCTGGGTCGCGCTGAGCCTCGTGTCGGCCGGAACCGTTGCTCGTCAGCGGGTGCCGTGCCCCTGACAGGCGGTCAGCGCGGTGTTCTTGGTGGCGTTGAACCGGTCGATCACCGCGTTCAGAGTGTCGGTGTCGGCGCGGCGGGCCAGCGTGTCGGCCAGGGCGTTCGTGTCGTCGCGGTAGGCGCGCAGTGGGTCGGCGACGCCGGACGGCACCTCTCTGGTCACCTTCTGGTCGACCGAGCGCGCGTTGTTGCGCAGCGTCGACACCGCGGTGTCGGCTTTGCTGTTCGTATCGGGATCGCCGCGGCCTTTGGCGTTGCTGGCATCGATGTAATCGTTGAATGCCCGTACCGAGCTGCCGTTCGCGGCCAGGAAGGCGTCGCACGCCGATCCGGTCGCGCGTTCGACGGCCGCGGCTTTGGACGACGAGGCGGCGGCCGAGGAGGAAGTGACCTCCGAGGCGTACGCGGCCAGGTCGGTCCGGTTGACCTCCGCCGTGCCGGAAACTTGCTGTGCGCAGGCGCCGATGAGCAGCACGCCGGCCGTGGTGGCCACCGCGGTCGCCAGCAGGCCCGCGCGTTCGAGTCGTCGCATGGTCGGTCCCCTCACTCCCCTCGAAAGTCCGGCCGGGACAGCAGGCGCGCCGGACAATCCGACCGTACGTCGCGTGGGCGGGACACGCCCGCCCGCGCCGATATCGATGGCCAACCGATATCGGCGCGGGGTGGGGTTCAGCGCTGGCCGAGCATGGTGCGCATCTGCTCGATCTCGGTCCGCTGAGCGGCGATGATCGTCTCGGCGAGCGCCTTCGCGTCGGCATTTCGGCCTTCGGCCAGTTCCGTTTCCGACATGGTGATCGCGCCCGCGTGGTGCTCGATCATCATGGTCAGCCACTGGCGGTCGAAGTCCGGACCGGAGGCCGCCTGCAGCGCGGTCATCTGCTCGGCCGACATCATGCCGGGCATCCCGTGGCCGCCGTGCCCTTCGTTCGCGGTGGGAGCCGGCTTGCCGAAGCTTTGCAGGAGGGCGGTGATCTGCTGCATCTCCGGCGCTTGAGCTTGCTCGACCTGCGTGGCGAGCGTCCGCAACTGCGGGTTGTCGGTGTGACTCGGCACCAGCCGCGCCATCTCCACGGCTTGGGCGTGATGCGGATACATCATCTGCAGAAACATCACGTCGGCGTCGTCGTACTCCGCGCGTGCGGGTGCGCTCGTGACGGCCGAGGCGGTTGTCGAGGTGCCGTGCTCGGTGGTGTGCCCGGTGTCGGCGTCGCCGCATCCGGCGAGGCTCACCGCTGCGATCGCGGCGAGGGCGAGGATCGAGCGGGTGCGAGTGATGAACATGGGTTGCTCCTTGCGAGGTGCGAAGTCTGAGGGACGGAGTGGACAACGCCGCGACCGTGGTTCGGACACACGGCCGCGGCGGACCTGTCAGATCCGCAGAATCGCCAGTTCGGCCAAGGTGAGCACGGTCCATGGCGGTGGTCGTTCCTGCCGCGCCCGCCAGTGCCGCGGCCGTGCCGCGCCGCCGCCGGGACGATCGACAGCCATCCGGTAGAGCAGCACCAACGCGGCCAGCGCGATCAGGCCGGTCAGGATGAACACACAGCTGTGCAGCGCGCTGTGGGCGCCGTCGCACCCGCCGCCCGCGCAATGCGGGAGCGTTACCCGTTTGGGGCTGTCGGATGTCGCGTGGCTCGACCGGGCTACATCGTGACCGGTGGTATCACGGACTGCGGCATGCCGTCCGAGGCCGTGGGCCGGTGCTCCGGACGCGAGCGCAGGCGCGGCGTGCGCACCGGCGGCGTGGACGTGGCCCGAGGACACGAAGACCGCCGAATGCATAACGACCACCCCGGCGAGCAGCGCAAGCATCCCCAGCAGCCGGGCAGGCCCGGTGGCGTCGAGTATGCGGCGTTCGACCACGAGCGCACAGTCTACCCCTGCTCGCATACCCGATGGTGGTACCGGTATCTAGAGGTGCGCGATGTCCACGACGAGCCGGGTCGGGTTGGAGAGCGCGGTGACGGTGAACGGGGGCCGGTCGGCCTGTATGCCGATGAACGACTGCGTCACGCCCTCGAACACCGTCGTCCGGTAAACGCCCGCGATGCCGGGGACCTCCGGGTTCACGGCGGGGTCGGGGCCCTCGTACGGCGTCACGCCGCTGTCGAACGGGTAGGCCGACCCGAGAATGCGCACTTCCAGGATCGACCGCCCCGCCACGTCCACCGGATTGCCGCTGCCGTCCTGCACGGCACGGTCGGTGTACCGGACGAGCCAGCCGGGCGTGCCGACCCCGCCGAGGTCGTAGACCACGCGATCGAAGCCGGGCTGGCGCCCCAGGCGAACGTCGGTCACCGTGAGCGCGGCGTCGCCGGAGGGCTTGCCCTGCTTCGGTGCGGTGTCCCCCGGCACAGGGGCTTGCGCGACCGCGGCGGGCGTCGCGGTGCTGGAGGCGACCGGGAGGCCCGGTTGCGAGTCGCCGTCACCGCAGCCCGCGAGCAGTGCCGTCGCGACCGCGACCATGAGCACCATCCTGTTGCGCATGGCCCGATGCTACTCAGCGAAACGCGCCGGATGGCGTAACCGGAGGGCGTTGCGGCTGATTCGCCTGTGGTCGGCCACGGCGTGGCGGCGAGCGGCAGCGCAGTGCCCGCCGAACCGCTTGTCCCGCAGCGGTTCAGTGCGCGAGCCGCGCTGTGGAGAAGGCCGCGAGAACGATTGGGCGGGGTGGGCGCGACTGTTCGGCAACGATCTAGCACACTTGAGGTGTGGGAGATGTCGAGGACGTACTGAGCCGGCTGCGCCGGTATCCGGACGTGGAGGCACTGAACCTCTACGCCGTGGACGCCGCCGATCGGCTGATCCTCGACGTCGCGGCCGACGCCCTGGCGACGGTGGATAGCGGGAAGGTAGCCGTTATCGGTGACACCTACGGTGCGCTGACTCTCGGCGCCATCGCTGGGCACGATCTGCGCGACGTCCGGGTGCATCAGGATCTGCTCACCGGTGAACTCGCCCTTGCCAACAACGCCCGTGCGGCGGGTCTGTCGGATCGCTACACGGCGCACCCGCTCGGCCCGGGGTTGCTGCGTGATGCCAGGGTGGTGCTGCTTCGCCTGCCCCGGGTGCTGGCCGGGCTGGCCGAGGTCGCCGATGCCATCGCGCGGTACGCGGATCCGGCGGTCGAGGTGTTCGCGGGCGGCCGGGACAAGTATCTGACCAAGTCGATGAACGACGTTCTGGCGCAATCGTTCTCCGAGGTGCGCGCCAGCCGTGGCAGGCAGAAGTCGCGAACGCTGCTGGTGACCGGACCCAAACCCGTGGCGGATCGGCCGTTTCCGGTGCGGGATCGGCTGGACGAACTCGGTCTCGATGTGGTCGCGCACGGCGCGGCCTTCTCCGGGGCGCGCCTGGACATCGGCACCAGATTCCTGCTCGAGCACCTGAAACTGATGAAGCCGGACGCCCGCGACGCCATCGATCTCGGCTGCGGCACCGGCATCCTGGCCGTCGCGCTGGCCACGGCGCGGCCGGGCATCAAAGTGACCGCCACGGATCAATCCGCGGCCGCCGTCGCCTCGGCGCGGGCGACCGCCGAGGCGAACGGCGTCGCCGACCGGGTGTGCGCCGTGCGTGACGACGCCATGTCCTCCGCCGCGGACAACAGCGCCGACCTCGTGCTGTGCAATCCGCCGTTCCATGTCGGCGCGGCCGTGCACACCGGATCGGCGATCAAGATGTTCGCCGAGACCGGGCGGGTGCTGCGCCCGGGCGGAGAGCTGTGGACGGTGTACAACTCGCATCTGAACTACCGGGCCGTGGTCGAACGGATGGTGGGCCGGACCGAAGTGGTCGGCCGCAACCGGAAGTTCACCGTGACTCGCTCGGTGCGTGGCCTGCACGACTCACGGCAGCGGTAGAGTCCGAATTGTCCGTCTCGGCGAGACTCTCCGGGAACTCGCGACGGATGACAAACGTTGGACAGGGCAGTTGGATATCGAGTGAACGAACTCGATGAACAGCGGCAACGACTCCAGAAAGGGACGCCGTTCACATGCGTACCACGAGCAATCCGGTTTTCAGGAACCTGCCAAGGCAGGAGGGCGGTGGATACGCCAGCTTCGGTTCGGGCGTGACCTCCGCGGGCCAGTTCGGCAACCAGTACGGCCAGCATCCGCAGCAGTACGGCGAGCACCCGCAGCCCTATCAGCAGGCTCCGGCCACCACCCGGTCGATGACCATCGACGACGTGGTGACGAAGACGGGTATCACCCTCGCGGTGCTGGCCCTGTCCGCCATCGTCTCCTACGGCCTCACCAACGCGAACACCTCGCTCGCGCCGTTGTTCGTGATCGTCGGCGGCTTGGTCGGCCTGGTGCTGGTGCTGGTGGCGACCTTCGCGAACAAGATGGACAACCCCGTGCTCGTGTTGTCCTACGCCGTCGCCGAGGGCCTGTTCCTCGGTGCGCTGTCGTTCATGTTCACCAATGTCGAGTTCGGCGGGGTCGGCGGTAGCGCGCTGATCGGTCAGGCGGTGCTCGGCACGTTCGGTGTCTTCGCGGGCATGCTGGTGGTCTACAAGACCGGTGCCATCCGGGTGACGCCGCGCTTCACCAGGATCATCGTCGGCGCCATGATCGGCATCCTGGTGCTGATGCTGGGCAACCTGGTGGCGAGCTTCTTCATCGACGGCGGCCTCGGCCTGCGCGACGGCGGCCCGCTGGCCATCGTGTTCAGCCTGGTGGTCATCGCCATCGCCGCGTTCAGCTTCCTGCTCGACTTCGACGCCGCCGATCAGCTGATCCGCGCGCAGGCTCCGGAGCGGGCGGCCTGGGGTGTGGCCCTCGGCCTCACCGTCACCCTGGTCTGGCTGTACGTCGAGATCCTGCGACTGCTGAGCTACTTCCAGAACGACTAGCCATCCAGCAGAAGGGCGGTCACCGGAGTTCCGGTGACCGCCCTTCTCGTATCCGGGTCAGCTCAGGCGCTCGATGACCATCGCCATGCCCTGACCGCCGCCGACGCACATGGTCTCCAGACCGAACTGCTTGTCGTGGGTCTGCAGGTTGTTGATCAGCGTGGTGGTGATCCGGGCGCCGGTCATGCCGAACGGGTGGCCCAGCGCGATCGCGCCGCCGGAGACGTTCAGCTTGTCCTCGTCGATCTTCAGCTCCCGGGCCGAGCCGAGCACCTGCACCGCGAACGCCTCGTTGATCTCGACCAGGTCGATGTCGTCGATGGTCTTGCCCGCCAGCGCCAGCGCGCGCTTACAGGCCTCGATCGGGCCCAGGCCCATGATCTCCGGCGACAGGCCGGACACGCCGGTGGACACGATCCGCGCCAGCGGCGTCAGGCCCAGCTCCTTGGCCTTGGTGTCGCTCATGACGACCAGCGCGGCCGCGCCGTCGTTGAGCGGGCAGCAGTTGCCCGCGGTGATGGTGCCGTCCGGACGGAACACCGGCTTCAGCCCGGAGACCGCCTCGTAGGTGACGCCCGCGCGCGGGCCGTCGTCCTTGCTGACCACGGTGCCGTCCGGCAGCGTCACCGGGGTGATCTCCCGCTCGAAGAAGCCGTTCTTGATGGCCTCCTCGGCGCGGTTCTGCGAGCGCACGCCCCAGCGGTCCTGGTCCTCGCGGGTGATGCCGGTGGAGGTCGCCACGTTCTCTGCGGTCTGACCCATCGCGATGTAGACGTCGGGGATCAGGCCGTCCTCGCGCGGGTCGTGCCAGATGCCGGCGCCGCCCTCCGCGGTCTTCGCGGTGCGCGCCTGAGCCTCGGCGAACAGCGGGTTCTGCGTGTTCGGCCAGCTGTCGGAGGAACCGTTCACATACCGCGACACGGTCTCCACACCGGCGGAGATGAACACATCGCCCTCGCCCGCCTTGATCGCGTGGAACGCCATCCGGGTGGACTGCAGCGACGAAGCGCAGTAGCGGTGCACCGTGGTGCCGGGCACGAAGTCGTAGCCGAGCTGCACGGCGACGACGCGGGCGATGTTGAAGCCCTGCTCACCGCCCGGTGAGCCGCAGCCCAGGATCAGGTCGTCGATCTGGGCGGGGTCCAGGGCAGGCACCTTGTCGAGCGCTGCCCGCACAATCTGCGTGGTCAGATCGTCGGGCCGCAGATCGACCAGCGAACCCTTGCGGGCACGGCCGATCGGGGAGCGTGCGGTCGAAACGATGACGGCCTCGGGCATGAGGACTCCTTGGGTCGGACGGTTCTGGCGAACCCTTTTGTTACTTGTGCGTTCGTACCGAATCTACGTCCCGTCGCCGAGTACCGGAAGCGTGCGTCCCGCCCAGTGCGTCCAGCAGCACCGGCAGCAATTTCGCCGCGGCCAGTTCGTAGCCCGCGGCCGAGGGGTGGAATCCGTCGGCGGCGAACAGGAGCTCGGGCGCGGCCCGGAACTCGGGAGCGAGCAGGTAGCCCATCCGAACCGGGTGCCCGCCCGCCACCGTCGTCGCCACGTGCTGCGCCTTGGCCAGCCGCGTGCTCCAGTTCTGCACGACGGTGCGCAGCGGCTGCGGGATGGCGGTCACGATGCCCAAGTTCGGGCAGGTGCCGACCACCACCACCGCGTCGGCGCGGCGCAACCGGGCGACCGCCGCGGCGAGTCTGCGCGCGGAGGCCCGGATCGAGTGCTTCTTGGTCACGTCGTTGGCGCCGACGAGGATGACCGCGGCATCCGGCGGCGGGCCCGCGACGAACATCGCGTCCACCTGGCCGGCCAAGCCCTTGGAGGTGGCCCCGGAGATCGCTTTGGTGCTCAGGCGGATCCGCCGCCCGGTCGCCTCGGCGAGTCCGCGGGCCAGGCGAACGCCGGGCACCTCGTCGGCCACCGTGCAGCCGAGTCCCGCCGCGGTGGAGTCGCCGAAGATCATCAGATGCAGGTCGGCGTGCTTGCCCGCCCGCCACGGCTCGGGCTCCGCGCAGCCCGCGGTATAGATGCCGTCGGCTTCCGGCGGCTTGGAGGTGTCCCGGCCGATCATGCCGCGCGCAACGCCCGCCTGCGCCATGAGCAGGCGATAGGTCGCCCACCACGCCGTTCCCGCACCGGAGCCGGCGAGCACGGCCGCGGCCCCGGTCATCGCCGCGGTGCGCCAGCGGAACTGAGGTGCGCTCACGCCGGGAATTTTACGAAAACGAGGTCAGCCCGGTACGACGAAGCTGCCGCGAGCGGGGATGCTCGCCGCGTCGGTGGAGACGGTGACCTCGACGAGGCCGGGGCCGGTGTCCTGGAACAGCGCGTACTGGATGCTGCCGTAGATGCCGGTGACCACGACGTTGTCGTAGCTGCCCGTCGCCCCGGTGGTCACATTGCGCCACGCGACGGTGGTGCGGACCTCGCACAGCGGCGCCAGCGGGTAGATACCGGGCCCGATACCGTTCACGGGCAGCGCGCGGACGTTGAGGATGGCGCGCCCCGGCCATTCGGGACCGGTGTCGGCCCAGGTGCGGATGCTGGTCCAGCACAGACCGCCGCGTGCGAGCGTCGGCACCTGCGGGAATTCGACGGTCGCCGCCTCCGCCTGCGCGCCGGATCCGACCACTAGGGCCAGCGCCGATCCGGCCAGAAGCGTTGCGGCGCGGGCGATGTTCGGCTGCCTCATGGCAGCGATCCTAAGGCTGCGGGCGCCGGTTCGCGCGCACTCCGAGGCCGCTGCGCGCGGCGTGCGCGAACTCACAGTTAGTGCGTCTGCAACTATGGGGGCCATGCGCATCGCGGATCATGTCGTGGATCTCATCGGCAACACGCCGCTGGTCCGGTTGAACTCGGTCGTGGGATCGAACGCGGGGCTGGTCGCGGCCAAGATCGAATACCTGAACCCGGGCGGCAGTTCGAAGGACCGGATCGCGGTGAAGATGATCGACGCCGCCGAGCAGTCCGGGAAGCTGCGGCCGGGCGGCACCATCGTCGAGCCCACCTCCGGCAACACCGGCGTCGGCCTCGCCCTGGTCGCGCAGCAGCGCGGCTACAACTGCGTGTTCGTCTGCCCCGACAAGGTGAGCGAGGACAAGCGCAACGTGCTGCGCGCTTACGGCGCCGAGGTCGTGGTCTGCCCGACCGCGGTGCCGCCGGACCACCCGAACAGCTACTACAGCGTCTCCGACCGCCTGGTTCGCGAGATCGACGGCGCGTGGAAGCCCGACCAGTACTCCAACCCCGGCGGTCCGGCCAGCCACTACGAGACCACCGGCCCGGAGATCTGGCGCGACACCGAGGGCAAGGTCACCCACTTCGTCGCGGGCGTCGGCACCGGCGGCACCATCACCGGCACCGGCCGATACCTGAAGGAGGTCTCCGGCGGGAAGGTCCAGATCATCGGCGCCGACCCGGAGGGCTCGGTGTACTCCGGCGGCACCGGGCGGCCGTACCTGGTCGAGGGCGTCGGCGAGGACTTCTGGCCGTCGGCCTACGACCCCGCCGTGCCGGACGAGATCATCGCGGTCTCCGACGCGGACTCCTTCGACATGACCCGCAGGCTGGCCCGCGAGGAGGGCCTGCTGGTCGGCGGTTCCTGCGGCATGGCGGTCGTCGCGGCCGTCGAGGTGGCTCGACGCGATCCGGACGCGGTGGTCGTGGTGCTGCTGCCGGACGGTGGCCGCGGCTACCTGTCGAAGATCTTCAACGACGAGTGGATGAGCTCCTACGGCTTCCTCCGCGAGCGGCTGGACGGCACCGCCGAACCACTCGTGGGTGACGTGCTGCGGGGCAAGTCCGGCGCGCTGCCGGACCTGGTGCACACCCACCCGTCGGAGACGCTGCGCGACGCGATCGAGATCCTGCGCGAGTACGGCGTGTCCCAGATGCCCGTGGTCGGCGCCGAGCCGCCGGTCATGGCGGGCGAGGTCGCGGGCAGCGTGTCCGAACGCGATCTGCTGTCGGCGGTCTTCGAGGGCCGGGCCCACCTGACCGATTCGGTGGCCCAGCACATGAGCCCCTCGTTCCCGCTGATCGGTTCGGGCGAGCCCATCTCCGCCGCGACGAAGGCGCTCTCGGACACCGACGCGCTCATGGTCGTCGAAGACGGCAAGCCCGTCGGCGTGATCACCCGCCACGACCTGCTCGGCTTCCTCAGTACGGGCAGCCTGGGCAAGTAGGCGGACGCCGACCGCTCCGGCCAACGATGCTCCAGCGCCGACTCGCCGTACCGCACAGGGCAGTGCGGCGAGTAAGGCGTCTTTCGGATGTCGTCCTACGCCGGTCGCCTGCCGCGCACCGTTTCGCGTACGCCGCCGGTGATCAGGTCGGTCCATTCGTCGGCCAGCAGGGCCAGCCGGTACCAGGCGGCGTGCACCCGCGCGTCGGACACCTTCTCGGCGGTGTGCAACAGGTGGCTGGCGTGGACGTGCGCGGCGGCCATGCGGTCGACCGTGGCGCCGACGGATTCGGCGCGCAGATGATCGGCCGACCGCTTCCCGGGCAGCTGGTCGATCACCCACGCGTCGATGGTGGCGACCAATTCCGCTCGGCGGCAATCTATTCCGGCTGCGGCCAGCGGATCGCGGTGGCGCCTGCGGTGCAACGCGGCGAGCGTCGCGGCCCAGCCGAGCAGGGGGTGGTCCTCCGCGGGATCACTCGGATGACCGCCGAAGGCGGCCACCAGTTCGCGCTGATCCGGTAGCCGGCGGGCGACGCCGTGGGAGCGACGGGGCAGATGGTCACGCACGAACATGGCAGGCTCCCAGTGCATTCGGAACCGACCACGGTGCGCGAGGGTCGATCGTCAACGTGTGCATCTTCGCACCTCCGATGGTGTGGCGGTGGAGGCATCGCCCCAATGCCCTGGTCCCCCACTATCATCCGCGTTCCCCTTGGCCTGACGGTGACACCCATATGGCACCTGAATGACAAGAGGTAACAATCCTCTACCCATCCCGCCTGTGACTCGTGTGAGGCCGGCCTCGCGCCCCCGTGCCTTTCGAGCCCTGTGCGCGAACGTGTTTCGGCGGCGCCAGCCGGGTCAGCCGGGCAAGAGGTGGTGGGACATGGCGAAGACGGCGGCGCCCGCCCGGGTGCGGTGGCCGGTCTTGGCGCGCAATTCGGTGAGGTGGTGGGTGACGGTGCGTTCGGGGAGGAGCAGTTCGGCGGCGATCTCCCGGCCGCAGCGGCCGCGCGCCGACAGGCGCAGGACGTCGATCTCGGCGGCGGAGAGGCCGTGGCCGCCGGGGTCGGGGCGGTCCGCGGCGGCGGCGATCACGGCGGTGCACGCGTCACCGTCGAGGCGGCCCGCGGCGACTTCGGCCCCGAGGTGTGCCGCGGCTTCCTCGGGACGAGCGGCCGGACGATAGGGTCGCGCTTCGGTGCAGGCCGCGAAAATGTTCGCGGCCGCGAGTAATCGGGCCCCCGGCGAAGCCTCCCGCTCACCCGGGGTATGGCCGCTGGGGTCGAGCCGCTCGTGGTGTCCTGCGGCCAGCTCGGCCAGCCCCGCCAGCCCGGGGCAGCGGCGCAGGATGCGTTCTGTCCAATAACCGCGCAGCCGTACGCGTTCCCAGTCCCGCGGTCCGAGCGGGCCGCCGCGGTCCCATACCGTGCTGGACACCGCGGCCCGGCCCAGATCGTGCAGCAGGGCGGCGGCGCGCAGTGCCGCCCGGTCCTCGGCGGGCACGCCCATCCGGCCGGCCGCGGCATCGGCCAGTCCGGCCACGTGCGCCGAATGCCCCAGCAGGTAACGGCCTTTCAGGTCGACGACCATGGCCAGTGCGAGGCCGGGCCGGTCGAGTTCGGTGGACGGAAGCGTGGCCTGCGCTCCCGGTTCCGCGGCGAGGACGGCGGCGAGCAGGTCTGGGACGTCGAGCACCGCGCGCAGGGCATCGGCGTCACAGACGGCGACCAGGTCGGGGTCGAGGTGCCCACCGGCCCGTCGCCGCAACTCGCCGAGGACGACACCCTGCCTGATCGCCACGGCGCTCAGCACGGGACGTCCCGGGTCGCGCCCGGACCCATCCGCCCGAAGCTCGGTTTCTTCGCGCGGGAAGCCGACCCGCACCGGCAGGACGGCCGCGTGTTCCGCGCCGACCCCCTCCAGCGCGAGCACCGCCTGTTCGGCCACGTGCAGGATCCGTCCGGCGAGCGAGATGGCCTCCCCGCGCAGCCGGTCCGGCGCACCGAGTCCGTCCCAGCGTTCCTCCACCTCGGTCAGCGCGCGAACGGCGGCATCCGGCAGGCCCAGTCGCGATCCGAGCGCCCGGACCATCTCGCTCGACGAGCGCAGGGCCCGCGGGGCCCCGGTCCGCACCTGCGCGACGAATCGATTGCGCAGCGCGGATTGGGCGGCGGGCGACCAGTTGCCGAATCGGCGCAGCTGCGCGGTGAAGACGGTGGGATCACCGGGATCGAGCACATGGCACGCGCGTTGGAAGGCGATGTCGTCGGCATACGACTCCGCGTTCTCCGAGGCGCGGCCGGTACACCCGAGGGCGGCCAGCAGTGCGGCGAGGAAGACAGCGCGGCGCTCGGCGTCCGGCAGTCCGATCCGCTCGGTGAGGTGGGTGGCTATCAGGCAGGTGGCCAGCCCCTTTTCCAACGGCATCCCGGTGGCGAGATCGGTGGTCAGCGACAGTGCCGCGAGGACCTCGGCGGCGCGGATCGACGACATGCACCGACAGTAGTGTCCGTTCGCGGCGCGCGCAGGACCAATTCGGTTCTCCCGGACCGTAATCCGCGTCCGGATCACATCACGGGACCGAGCCCGCGCCTGCTCGCCCGCTGGACCGCCGTTCGGCCCGGAGGGGCCTGTTTCGGTGCCGTGTCTCGTCCATCAGATTTTGGCAACTTATTCGCAAAACGCGCTGCCGAGAGAATTCCAGAGATATAACCGGGAAATATGTCATCGTGGCAAACGTCATGTTGTCGACGGATAGCGAAGGGCAGGTAATGCGCACCTCCAGTTCGGCTATCGATTACCAGCAGGGATTGTCCGACGCGTGGAGTTCCGTGGTGAGGTTCGTGCCCCAACTCGCCGGGTTCCTGCTCATCCTGCTCATCGGCTGGCTGGCCGCGAAAGCGGTCGCCACGATCGTGGGGAAGGTGCTGGAGCGGGTGGGTTTCGATCGCCTCGCCGAGCGCGGCGGGATCCGGCAGCTGCTGTCGCGCAGTCGCTACGACGCCCGCGATCTGCTGGCGAAACTGGCGTACTACGCGATCCTGCTGCTCGCGCTGCAACTGGGCTTCGGGGTCTTCGGGTCCAATCCGGTGAGCGACACGATCGACGGCATAGTCGCCTGGCTGCCCAAGGCGGGCGTCGCGATCATCATTCTGGTCGTCGCGGGCGCGGTCGCCCACGCGACGCGCGAGATGGTGGGCAGCCTGCTCGGCGGTCTGTCCTACGGCGCGATGCTCGGCCGGATCGCGGCGGTGTTCGTGTGGGGTATCGGCATCGTGGCGGCGCTGAACCAGATCGGCGTGGCCACCTCCGTCACGCTGCCGATCCTCATCACGGTGCTCGCCACCATCGGCGGCATCCTGGTGGTCGGCCTCGGCGGCGGGATGGTCCGCCCGATGCAGCAACGCTGGGAGAGCTGGCTCAGCGAACTGGAGGAGGAGATGCCCGCGGTTCGCGGACATGCCGCGGCCTACCAGCGCGGCCGCTCGGGCGCGGCTCGTGAGCAGCTGTGGATGGATCAGCAGGCGGCGCGGGGGCAGCAGTGGGAAGACCGGCCGGACCCCGGTGCGGAATGGCAGTGGGACCGGCGGGTCGACCGCGGGGAGGGCGTGCCGTGGCAGGACGGTCCGGGGCGGCAACGGCACCAGCACGGTGCGCGAACTCGGGGGCAGCACCGGGGCGATGGGGCGAGGTCCGGCGGCGCCCACCCGCCGGCGCGCGAATACTTCGACTTCCCCGACGAGGACGATTTCCGTTAGATCAGCAATTTTTCAGTTTTCTTCGGTCCCGAACTCACCTCTGGGCAGTACTGTTATTAGAACGCGATTCAGCAAATATCCATCCGAAATCGCTTGTCAGCGGAAGGCATTCGCGTCGGTCAGGGCCCGGCCGAGCACCAGCTGATGCACCTCCGCGGTGCCCTCGTAGGTGAGCACCGACTCCAGATTGTTCGCATGGCGGAGCACGGGGTAGTCGAGCGTGATGCCGTTGGCGCCGAGGATGGTGCGGCATTCCCGGGCGATGGCGATGGCCTCGCGCGTGCTGTTCAGCTTGCCCGCGCTCACCTGCTCCGGTGTCACCACGCCGCGGTCCTTCAGCCGCCCGATGTGCAGCGCGAGCAGCTGCCCCTTGCCGAACTCCAGCGCCATGTCGGCCAGCTTGGCCTGGGTGAGCTGGTAGGCGGCCAGCGGCTTGTCGAACACCTCGCGGGTCCTGGCGTACTCGATGGTGGACGCCAGGCACTCGCGTGCCGCGCCGAGCGCGCCGAAGACGATGCCGAAGCGCGCCTCGCTCAGGCAGGCCAGCGGCGAGGCCAGCCCTCGGGATCCCGGCAGCACCGCGTCGGCGGGCAGGCGCACATCATCGAAGTCGAGTTCCGCGGTGACCGACGCGCGCAGCGACAGTTTGCGGTGCATCTCCCGCGCCGTGAACCCGGGCGTCCCCGCGGGCACCAGGAACCCGCGGATCACCTGCTTGCCCTCGTCCTCGGTTTGTGCCCAGACCACCGCGACGTCGCTCACCGACCCGTTGGTGATCCACATCTTCGCGCCGTTCAAAACCCAGTCCGCGCCGTCGCGCTTCGCCCTGGTGCGCATGCCGCCCGGGTTCGAGCCGAAGTCGGGTTCGGTGAGCCCGAAGCAGCCGATCGCCCGGCCCGCGGCCAGTTCCGGCAGCCACTGCTGCTTCTGTTCCTCCGAGCCGAATTCGTGGATCGCGGTCATCGCCAGCGAACCCTGGACCGAGACCATGCTGCGGATACCCGAGTCGACCGCCTCCAGCTCCTGGCAGGCCAGGCCGTATGTGGTCGCCGACATGCCCGCGCAGCCGTATCCCTCCAGATGCATGCCGAGCAGTCCCAGCTCGCCCAGCTCGGGGGCGAGCTCGCGGGCCGGGAAGGAGCCCGCCTCGAACCAGTCCGCGATGTGCGGTCGCAGCCGCCGGGCCGCGAACGCCGCGACGGTATCGCGGATCTCGCGCTCGTCCTCGGACAGCAGTGTGTCGGTAGCGAACAGTTCTTCCACAGTGACCATGGATTCAGCCTAAATGGGGGCGAGTCCGGTGAGACCGAACTCACGTCCCCTGCCAGCGGGCGAAAGATTTCCGATCGAACTCCGGCAGTCGCGTAAATCGACCGGACCGACGGGGCGGGATCCCGCCGCACCGACGCTGTTGCGGAGGTTTGCCCGATTCTCTTGCGGGCGCGGCCGAGATATGCGCACACCTGGAAGTAGCCCGGGGATCGCCCCGATTAGGCTGACCCTCATGAGCGAGCTGGGATTCTCCACACGGGCCGTGCACGCCGGGTATGAACCCGATCCGCAGACCGGCGCGGTGAATGTGCCCATCTACGCGAGTTCGACGTTCGCCCAGGACGGCGTGGGCGGTTTGCGCGGCGGTTTCGAGTACGCCCGCACCGGCAACCCGACGCGCTCCGTGCTGGAGGCGAACCTCGCCGCGCTGGAATCGGGCCGCTACGGCCGGGCGTTCGCCTCCGGCATGGCCGCGACCGACTGCGCGCTGCGCGCCACGCTGCGTCCGGGCGATCACATCGTGATCCCCGACGACGCCTACGGCGGCACCTTCCGGCTGATCGACAAGGTCTTCAGCCAGTGGGGGATCGAGCATTCGCCCGCACACGTGTTCAACGTCGACGAGATGCGCGCCGCGATCCGGCCGAACACCAAGCTGGTGTGGATCGAGACCCCGACCAACCCGCTGCTCAGCATCGGCGACATCCCGGCACTGGCCGAGGTCGCGCACGCGGCGGGCGCGAAGCTGGTCGTCGACAACACCTTCGCGACCCCCTATCTCCAGCAGCCCCTGCTGCTCGGCGCCGACATCGTGGTGCACTCCACCACCAAGTACCTCGGCGGCCACTCCGACGTCATCGGCGGCGCGCTGATCACCGACGATCCGGAACTCGACGCGGCGTTCGCCTTCCTGCAGAACGGCGCGGGCGCCGTCCCCGGCCCGTTCGACGCTTTCCTCACACTGCGCGGTATCAAGACCCTCGCGCTGCGGATGGACCGGCACTGCGACAACGCCGAAACCGTTGCCGAGTTCCTGTCCGGGCATCCCTCGATCTCGCAGGTGATCTACCCCGGTCTGCCGGAGCACCCGGGCCACGCCGTCGCGGGCAAGCAGATGCGCCGGTTCGGCGGGATGATCTCGGTGCGATTGCACGGCGACGTGGAGGCCGCGCGGAAGTTCTGCTCGCGGACCGAGGTGTTCACCCTCGCCGAGTCGCTGGGCGGCATCGAGTCGCTGATCGAGCATCCGGCCGCGATGACGCACGCCTCCACCGAGGGGTCCGAGCTGGAGGTGCCCGCCGATCTGGTGCGGCTCTCGGTAGGTATCGAGGATGTCAGCGACCTGCTCGCGGACATCGAGCAGGCATTGAGCTAGGTTCACGGATATGAGGAAGCGGCCGCACCCGATGATCGGGCGCGGCCGCTCGTGTCCGCGGGGGTGTCGGCCGGGCGCGGGGCCGCGGCCGAGTGCATCAGCTGTGGTAGGGCTCGGCGCTGATCAGGGTGACCTTCATCGTGTTGCCGTTGGGCAGCGTGTATTCCCTGGTCTCGCCCACTTTGGCGTCGATGAGCGCGCCACCGAGCGGGGAGTTCGGCGAGTAGGTCTCCAGCTTCGAATCGTTGAGACCTTCCTCGCGGGTGGCGATCAGGAAGGTTTCGGTGTCCGTCTCGTCGCCGTCGTAGTAGACCTTGACGACCGACCCGGGAAGCGCGACGCCGGACTTGGTCGGTGCGACGCCGACCTTGGCATTGTTCAGCAGTTCCTGAAGCTGGCGAATGCGCGCCTCCTGCTGACCCTGCTCCTCGCGGGCGGCGTGGTATCCGCCGTTCTCCTTGAGGTCGCCCTCTTCCCGGCGTTCGTTGATCTCGGCGGCGATGACCGGACGGTTGGCGATGAGCGCGTCGAGTTCGCTCTTGAGCCTGTCGTGCGACTCCGGGGTCAGCCAGGTCACTTGCGTCTCAGTCATCTCGATCACTCCCTAGTAGTTGTTCCCGGCAGGCCGGGATTCCCTGAGCACTGGCGTGTACCCACCCGGAAGCGGGCATGCACCAGTCGACGGCTAGAGCGATCCTGGGAAGTTCATCGAACCCCGACAGGCCCTGGTCGCGGGCAAGCTCGCAAGCCCGAACCGTCAGCGCTGGCCGCCAATGCAGCAAACACGGCTCCGAGCCCCGGAACCGTGTATCACGCCATTTTAGCATGATTCACAAATGTGCAGGTCGGAGTTGATTTCGTAGGCAGGTCGCCGGTGTATGCGCGGAAATCAGCCAGCTCGCAGGTAGCCGGGTACCCGATCGCTGCACGCGTACACACTGCCCGACGCGGGCCGCGCGGACGAGCGCACCACGGTGGTCAGCTCCACCGTCCCGCTGCTCGACGGTTCGACCAGCACTTCGCGTCGGCCGAGTTCGGAGCCGTCGCGCGCCATCGCGCGGACGAAACACACCACCGGCCGCTCCGGGTCGGCGCGGGTGACCTTGAGCCGGATGGTCATGGTCGAGTCGTCGATGACGACATAGCCGAGCTGCTCGGCCTCGATGTCCTCCGGCCCGTACTTCTGGTACCCGAGATAGGCCACGCCGAGTCCGGCGAGCACCACCAGTACGCCGAGCACCGGCACGATCCACCGGCGCGGCTTGCGGGGCCGGGTGCCGTACCGGTCGGCGGGAGGCAGGCCCGGTGACGCCGCCGCGGCCTTCGCGTCACCGCCGGGCTCCGGCGCGGGCTGGCTCATGGTGGTCGCTCCCGGGGGGTACGTCGGAACAAATGTGGGTCGAATGGAACTATAGGTAACGAAGCCCCGACACCCGCGACCGAGAGCGACGGAGAACGAGACGTGAGTGGCCTTCGCCTCATGGCGGTGCACGCCCACCCAGACGACGAATCCAGCAAGGGTGCCGCGACGACCGCCCGTTACGCAGACGAAGGACACGACGTCCTCGTCGTGACGCTGACCGGCGGAGAGCGCGGAAGCATTTTGAACCCGGCCATGGACACCCCCGGCGTCCTGGAGCGGATCCACGAGATCCGCCGCGAGGAGATGGCCGCCGCTGCGCGTGCGCTCGGCGTGCGCCAGCACTGGCTCGGATTCGTCGACTCGGGGCTGCCCGAGGGTGACCCGATGCCGCCGCTGCCCGAAGGCAGTTTCGCGCTGGTTCCGCTGGAGGAGGCCACCGAGGCCCTGGTGCGCGTGGTGCGCGAGTTCAAGCCGCACGTGATGACCACGTACGACGAGACCGGCGGCTACCCGCACCCCGACCACATCCGCTGCCACGAGGTGTCGATGGCGGCGTTCGAGGCGGCCGGGGATCCCGAGCGCTTCCCCGAGGCGGGGGAGCCGTGGACGCCGCTCAAGCTGTACTACGACCACGGCTTCAGCATGCGGCGGATGGAAGCCTTCGCCGCGGAGTACGAGCGTCTCGGCGAACCGTTCCCGATGCAGGAATGGCTGGACCGGATGCGCAAGTACGCCGCCGAGCGCGGTGACATGTTCGCCCGGATCACCACCCAGATCGAGTGCGCCAAGTACTTCCCGCAGCGCGACGACGCCTTGCGCGCGCACGCGACGCAGATCGACCCGAACGGCGCGTTCTTCGCCGTTCCGCTGGAGATGCAGCAGCGGTTGTGGCCGACCGAGGAGTTCGAGCTGGCCAAGACCAGGGTGCGCACCGAGCTGCCGGAGACCGACCTGTTCGCGGGCATCGAGGACGAGCGGTCGTGACGCTGGTCCTGCTCGCCCAGACGCCCGGAACGCCGACCGGCCCCGAGTTCGGTAAAGCGTCGCCGCTGGGTCTGGTCATCGTCCTGCTTCTGCTCGCGGGGACCTTCCTGCTGATCCGCTCGATGAACCGGCACATCAAGGGCCTGCCCGCGACGTTCGAGCCCGAGCACCCCGAACCGGACCAGGAGGCCGACGAGGGGACCGAGCACGGCATCACCCGTCACGCCGACGGGACCGAAGGCGCGGGCCCGGAAGGGCGCGCCGAATCGAGCTGACCGGGCGCCGAGCCCACTGATCCGCTCTTTGTCACTATTCCGCACTCTCTTTCGTCGATGAGGTAGTCGCGGCACGAACCACGGCCCGTCCCGTCCGGAGGGCCGGCTCACGCATTCGTCGCTCGCGGCTGCTTCCGAACGCTGAGAGTCAGGACGAGCAATGACATTCGACGAACTGCGCACCGCGCTGCCCGGTCGCGTGCTGGTGGCCGGTGACGAGGGTTTCCAGGCCGCGGCCAGGCCGTGGACGACGACGGTCACCCAGCCGGTGGCCGCCGTGGTGCGGGCCGGCGACGCGGGCGACATCGCGACCGTCGTCCGGTACGCCGCCCGCGTCGGCGCGCCGGTGGTGACCCAGCCGACCGGTCACGGCGCGTCCGGCGGAGTGCCCGACGCGATCCTGGTGCGCACCGGGCAGCTGGACGACATCGAGATCGATGCCCAGCGGCGGGTGGCGCGCGTCGGCGCCGGGGCGGCGTGGGGCCGGGTGCAGGCCGCCGCTGCCAGGCACGGCTTGACCGGCCTGGCGGGCAGCAATCCGGTGGTCGGGGTCACCGGCTACACCCTCGGTGGCGGTATTGGCTGGTTCGGCCGCAAGTACGGCTGGGCCAGCGACGCCGTGCGCGCGTTCGAGGTGGTGGACGCCGACGGCGCTCGGCGGCGGATCACGGCCGAGGACGATCCGGACCTGTACTGGGCGCTGCGCGGCGGCGGTGGCGACTTCGCCGTGGTGACGGCGCTCGAGTTCGACCTGTTTCCCGCGCCGGAGCTGTTCGGCGGCCGCACACTGTGGCCCGAAACGCGGATCCGCGAGGTCTTCGACGTCTTCCAGGAGATCACCGCCGCCGCGCCCGAGGACCTGAGCGTGTGGTTCCAGCGCTTGCAGATCCCGGACGCACCGCCCATGGTCGGCCTGGACGCGGAATACCTCGGCGATCCGGATCGCGGGCGTGCGCTGCTCGCGCGGCTCGACGCCATCGGCAACCCGATCCTCGACCGGCGCGGCGTTTTCGGGCCCGCCGATATCGGCGCGGTCACCGGCGAACCGACGGACCCGAGCCCGTCGCTGTCGCGTGCCGAGCAGCTCACCGATCTCGGCGACGCCGTGGTCAAGACCCTGATCGATGAGCCGGTCGCGCCGCTGGCGAACCTGCAGATCCGGCACCTGGGCGGCGCCATGGCCACCGCCCGGCCGGACGGGGGCGCGCGCGGCCCGATCGCGGAGCCGTACCTGCTCTACTGCCTCGGTCTCGGGCTGCCGCACCTCGCCGACGCGGTGACCGCGCGGCGCACCGCCCTCGTCGACGCGGTGAGCGGGCAGATCAGCGGCGGCAAGCCGTACACCTTCCTCACGCCCGGCGAAACCGCCTCGGCCGCTTTCGATTCCGCGACGCTCACCCGGCTGCGCGAGATCAAACGCGCCCGGGACCCGCACGGCGTCATCCGGGCCAACTACCCGGTGCTCGGATAGACCACGGCGGCGGCGGGGCCGAGACCGGCTGGTGGTCTCGGCCCCGCCGCCGTTCAGAAGGCCAGTCGGCGTCGCGGCCCGCCTCTGGAAGCGGATCGTCCGGAACGCACCGCGTCGGTCAGGCCGCCGAAGATGCGCCGGTACGGAGTGTCGGGGGCGTAGTGGTGACCCATTTTGTTCGCGGGTCTCCGAGAAAGGCGGCGACAGCCCGATCGCTGTGTCGAGCGACCGAATTGTATTCGTCGGGAGTTGAACCCGAAGTATCCGTTGCCTGCGCACCGGGTGCGTCGCCGAGTTCAGCCGGCGCGTTCGCCTCGCGCATCCGACTATTGAGCGTGGTCCCGAGAAGCACACCGCCGGCAACTATCCCGGCGCAAGGTGGTGTTCGCATTACCGCGCACTTGTCGGCGTCCTGTGTTACCAATTCAGCCAAACCGCTCGACCGAAGGATGCTCATGGACAACGTGATCGGACAGATCGACCGTGCACTGGATGCGACCGGAGCGATCGTCGCCGCCGTGGGAGAAGCGGGTCTGGCAGCGCCGACGCCGTGCCGGGAGTGGGATGTCCGAGCCGTGCTCAACCACACCGTCGGCGGCATGCACATCTTCGCGGCAGCGCTGAGCGGCACGGACGCGGGCGCCGAGCACGAATCCGACTGGCTCGGAGGTGATCCGCAGGGCGCGTACGCCGCGGCGGCGGAGGTGGACCGCGCCGCCTGGCACCGGCTCGACGCGTTGGACGGCACGGTGGCCATCTCGCTCGGGGAACTGCCCGGTCCCGCGGCGGCACTGGTGCATCTCACCGAGCTCCTCGTGCACGGCGTCGATATCGCGGTGGCCATCGATCGGCCGGATCTGGCCGACGACGAGCTATGTGGCGAACTGCTCGCCACCATGCGAGCAATGGGAGGCATCGACACATTCCGCGGGCCGGGCATTTTCGGGCCGGAAGTCGCGGTCGCCGACGACGAACCGGCGCACCGTCGGTTGCTGGCGTACGTGGGTCGAGAAGTACTTGCCCGAACCGCCTAGTCGGCGGGAACGAGCCCATCCGTCGCGGCAGGGGGCTTGCGCACTTCATCCGGTTGCCGTGAATTCTCCACAGGCCGCCGGAACCCGTTCCGGCTGTGTGATCGGATATGACTCCGAGCCGAAATATCCTACTGATAATCGATATTCACATTTCTCGTGCGGGAGCGGCCGAACCGAAATCGGCCGCTCCCGCACGGCACATCGGACGCCCGATCTCCAGGCGACGAAATACCGGCCCGGGCGAATCGAGCCCGACTGATCTCAGGACCCCGCCGTGGACCGCTCTACCGATTGGGCTACCGGATCGCACCGATCCAAGCGGGGCTCGAACCCGCAACGAATCCGGTGAACACGGGAAGTAACCGTTGCTCGCGCATCGGGTACGTATCGCCCACATCCGCGGCGCTCGAATCGCCCCGCCCTGGATGAGTCGTTCCGAGGTCGCGCTGGTGACCCTATCGGCGGCGGATGTCAGGGCCACGAGTCGAGCCGTGCCGCCCGCGCGGCGCCGGGATGCGCCGTACGGTGGAGCCATGAACCGGCTCGGAGAGGCGACGTCCCCGTACCTGCGCCAGCACGCGGACAACCCGGTGCACTGGCGGGAATGGGATGCCGAGGCACTGGCCGAAGCGCGCGAGCGGGACGTGCCCGTTCTGCTCTCGGTGGGGTACGCGTCCTGTCACTGGTGCCACGTGATGGCGCACGAGTCGTTCGAGGACACGGCCACGGCCGAGCAGATGAACGAGAACTTCGTCTGCGTGAAGGTCGACCGGGAGGAGCGGCCCGATCTGGACGCGGTGTACATGAACGCCACGGTCGCGATGACAGGTCAGGGCGGCTGGCCGATGACCTGCTTCCTCACCCCCGACGGCGAACCGTTCTACTGCGGCACCTACTACCCGAAGCTTCCGCGCGGCGGCATGCCGTCGTTCACCCAGTTGCTCACCGCGATCACCGAGACCTGGCGCACCCGGCGAGACGAGGTGAACCAGGCCTCCGCGCAGGTGGCAGCGGCCCTGCGCGACCAGACGGCGGGACTGCCGGACACGGAGCTGACGATCACCCCCGAGTTGCTCGCCCACGCCGTCGCCGCCGTGCTGCGCGACGAGGACGCCGAGCACGGCGGGTTCGGCGGGGCTCCGAAATTCCCGCCGTCGGCGCTGTTGGAGGGACTGCTGCGGCACTGGGAGCGGACCGGTGACGGCGCGGTGATCGACGTGGTGGCCCGCACCGCCGAGGCGATGGCCCGCGGCGGCATCTACGACCAGCTGCGCGGAGGATTCGCGCGGTATTCGGTCGACGCCGCATGGGTCGTGCCGCATTTCGAGAAGATGCTCTACGACAACGCGCAGCTGCTGCGCGCCTACGCGCACCTGGCCCGGCGCAGCACCCCGGCGCCTCCGGAATCGTTGTCGCGGCGAGTGACCCGGGAGATCGTACGGTTCCTGCTCGACGACCTGGGGACCGCACAGGGCGGCTTCGCCTCCGCGCTGGACGCCGACACCCACCTGGAGCCCGGCAAACCCGGCGTCGAGGGCGCGACGTACGTGTGGACGCCCGCCGAGCTGGCCGGTGAACTCGGGCCGACCGACGGCGCATGGGCGGCCGGATTCTTCGGCGTCACCACCGCCGGAAACTTCGAACAGGGCACCTCGGTGCCGACCAGGTACGTCGAGCCCGCCACGGCGGAGGACGCCGCGCGGGTGGAACGCGTGCGAGCGGCGTTGATCGCCGCCCGCGACCGCCGCCCACAGCCGGACCGGGACGACAAAGTGGTCACCGCGTGGAACGGAATGGCGATCACCGCGCTCGCCGAGGCCGCGGCCGCACTGGACGAGCCGGAGTGGACCGCCGCCGCCGTCCGGTGCGCGCGCTTCCTGCTGGCCGAGCACGTGGTGGACGGGCGGCTGCGGCGCGCATCGCTCGGCGGCGTCGCAGGCGCCGCGCCCGGCATCCTGGAGGATCACGCCTGGCTGGTCACCGGCCTGCTCGCGCTGCACCAGGCCACCGGTGAACTCGGCTGGCTGGAAGACGCCCAGCGCTTGCTGGACCTCGCGATCGAGCACTTCGCCGACCCGGACCAGCCGGGCAGCTGGTTCGACACCGCCGACGACGCCGAAACCCTCGTCGCCCGCCCGCGTGACCCGGTCGACGGCGCCACTCCCGCGGGCGCCTCCGCGCTGGCCGAAGCGCTGCTCACCGCCGCGGCCACCAGCGACCCCGAACGAGCCGTCCGCTACCGCGAACTCGCCGACCGCACCCTCGAGCGCGGTGCGATCGTGCTGGCACGCGCGCCCCGTTCGGCGGGTCAGTGGCTCGCCGTCGCCGAGGCGGCCCTGCGCGGTCCCTTGCAGGTCGCCATCGCCACCGCCGAACCGGCCGCCCAGCCCACCGAATTGCTCGCCGCGGCGCGTTCGGCCGCCCCGGGTGGCTCGGTCGTCCTCGCCGCCGCGCCGAACGCCGTGCCGCTCCTGGCCGACCGGCCATTGGTCCGGGACGCGGCCGCCGCCTACGTCTGCCGCGGCTCCGTGTGCGACCTCCCGGTCTCCACTCCGGACCAGCTCCGGGCGGCGCTCCAGCGGAACTAGCGGCAATAAGGCGATCGATGACTTCCCGCTTCGAGGGAGCCAGGGTCTAACGACGAGGTGGGGCGTCGAGTTCGGTGTCCGGGGTCCTGGCAGCCTCGGGCTCGGGTGCTGCGGTGTGGATTTCGATGATGGGATTGGGGTCCGGCGGCAGCTCGGGCTGATCGGTGCGGGTGTTCGTGTACTCGGGCCGCGTGCCGGAACTGTCGATGTCGGTCCAGCAGACCGTCGGCTCCTTCATGCCGCGTAGCACGATGGTGTCGTAGAACGTCCATTTGGCGCGTTCGTGTTCCGCGCCGGCTTCGATCACCGCCTGGCTGACCAGGATTCGCCGCGGCACCTCTTTGGCCGCCGTGGTGAGGCGGGCGGCCTCGTTGACCGCGTCGCCGATCACCGTGAACTCGAGCCGGGTGTCGGAGCCGACGTCGCCCGCGAAGACCGGTCCGTGTGCGACGCCGATCCCGATGTCGAGTTCGCCGGTGGCGAGCACCTCGTCCCGGATGCGCCGCGCCGCCCGCAGGGCAGGGGTCGCGTTGTCGCGCAGCGCGATCGGCGCACCGAAGACACACAGTGCCGCGTCGCCCTCGAACTTGTTGACCAGGCCGTTGTTCTCCTCGGTCGCCGCGACGACGATCGCGAGCAGCCGGTTGAGTTTGGCCACGAACTCCTGCGGCGGCAACCCGGTGGACAGCTCCACCGACCCGGTCACGTCGACGAACAGCGCCGACACCTCGCGCACGTCGCCGGTGAGGTCCGCTCCGCCCGCGAGCGCGCGCTCGGCCACCTCCGTCCCGACATGCCTGCCGAACACCTCCCGCATCCGATCGCGTTCGCGCAGGTTCGCGGCCAGCTCGTTGACCGAATGCTCCAACCTGCCGATCTCGCTGGTACTGCCGATCGGCACTCGGGCTCCCCAGTCACCCTGGGCGATCCGGTCCAGGGCCTGGCGCAGGGTGCGCATCGGCGCGGCGACCGCGCGAGCGAGGAATGCCGTGGCCAGCGCGCCGACGCCGATGCCGACCCCGGACAGGTAGATGGCGGTGCGCACCCGGTCGGACGCGGCCGCCGCCGGGTCGGCCAGCACGACGATCAGCATGAGCAGCGGAAGCGCCGCCGCCACGGCCCAGGTCAGCACGACCCGCACCAGCACAGAGGAACTCCAGTGCATGGTCCAGCCGAGCACTCGGGCCACCACCGGAATCGTCGGGCGGATCAACCGGTCCACGATCAGGAAGGTGACCGCCGCCGACTCGAAGGCGCCGATCGTGAACAGCGCCGCCGTCACGCCGGGGTCGTTGTGCGGGCTCAGCTGCGCGAAGATCACGGTCGCCACGATCACGCCGGGAATCCACAGCGCGAGCGCGCGCATGGTGATGGCGACCGGCAGGTGCAGCAGGCGCCGCGCCTCCACCTCGGTCGGCTTGCGCGCGGCGTCGAGCCAGCCGAAGTACGTCTTGCGGTCGCGCACCGCCAGCACGATGCCCGCCACGAACCCGACGGCGGGGTAGATGCCGACGAAGGCCAGCGCCCGCGGCCAATCCGGGCCCAGCCTGCCGAGGAACCCGTTCAGCCACAGCTGGGTGACGATCACCGCGAGTCCGCTGAGATTCGCCGTGGTGACCAGCGCGGCCAGACCACCCCTGGCTTTGAGCGCCCAGACGACGAGCTTCGCGATCATGGGATCCGCCCCTCCTCGTCCGACCTCCCCTGTCGACTCTATGCGCTCAGCGCAAGACGACGAGCCAGACCGCCGCGTAATGGGTCAGTGCCGCGAGCACCGTGGCCGCGTGGAAGAACTCGTGGTGGCCGAAGACGTCCGGCCACGGGTTCGGCCACTTGGTGGCGTAGAGGATCGCGCCGCCGCTGTAGAGAAGGCCACCGATGAGCAGCAGAATCAGCGGCGCGATGCCGATCTGGTTGTTCAGCTGTCCGGCCACCGGCACGATGGCCCAGCCGAGCAGCAGATACAGCGGAACGCCCACCCAGCGGGGAGCGGTCGGCCACAGGAGTTTCAGCGCCACTCCGGCCAGCGCGCCCGCCCAGACCACGGTCAGCAGGGTCTGTCCGGTGCGTCCGGGCAAGCCGAGCAGGGCGAAGGGGGTATAGCTGCCCGCGATGAACAGGAAGATCATCGAGTGGTCGGCTCGCTTCATCCGGATGCGAGCGCGAGCGGTCGGCCAGGTCACCCGGTGGTAGACGGCGCTGACGCCGAACAGCCCGCACACGGTGAGCCCGTAGATCAGCGTCGACCATCCCGCGGTCGCCGAGATCCTCGCGGCGGTGGCGATCAGCACGACCGCCGCGATCGCCGCGACGCCGACGGCCCAGGTATGGATCCAGCCCCGCATGCGCGGCTTGACCAACGCCTCGGCGAGCGCTTCGCCCGCCGAGCCGGGGGCCGGCGTGACCGGTGCCTGGTGGGTGGCGCCGACCGATTCGGACACGAGTACCTCCTCGAGGGGCAGCCGGACGAGTCTGTTCGGGGCCCCGCGCCGGGCCCGGTATCGACGAGCCGGCTAACCCGTCAGTAACCTACGCAACCGTAACTTGTACGCTTCCGGCCACTCTACCGGCCTATCGCGGTCGATGCCGTGATCGTGCCCCCGAGGCGTAGGGTTGCCCGCGTGGAACTTCCGAGTCAGGTGCGGGGTCTGCCGTATCGCATCTACGAGGCCCGGCTGTCCAGGCAGCTGGCCGGCAAAGAACATCCCCGCCACGTCGCGGTGATGTGTGACGGCAATCGCCGCTGGGCGCGGGAGAACGGTTTCACCGACGTCAGTCACGGCCACCGGGTCGGCGCGTTGAAGATCGCCGAGCTGGTCGGCTGGTGTGAGGCCGAGGGCATCGAGATGGTGACCGTCTACCTGCTGTCCACCGAGAACCTGCAGCGCGATCCCGACGAACTGGAAACGCTGTTCGAGGTGATCACCGATGTGGTCGAGGAGCTGTCGGCGCCGGAGCAGAACTGGAGCGTGCGCATCGTCGGCTCGCTCGACGGCTTCCCCGAGCTGATCGCCAAGCGGTTGCGCACCGCGGCCGAGCGCACCGACGGCCGCGACGGGGTGCACGTCAACGTCGCGGTCGGCTACGGAGGCAGGCAGGAGATCACCGACGCGGTGCGCTCGCTGGTCCGCCAGGAGATCGCCGCGGGCGAAACCGGCGAGGACCTGGTCCAGTCGATCACCGTGAACGCCATCGGCCAGCACCTCTACACCTCCGGTCAGCCCGACCCCGACCTGGTCATTCGCACGTCCGGCGAGCAGCGGCTGTCCGGGTTCCTGCTGTGGCAGAGCGCATACTCGGAGATATGGTTCACCGAGGCGTATTGGCCGGAGTTCCGGAGGGTGGATTTCCTGCGGGCGCTGCGCGACTTCGCCGCGCGCCATCGCCGTTTCGGCGTCTGAGTCGATCTCGGCCCGGTGAATTCGGCGCCACCTCCGCCGTTCTCGCGTACCGTGCGGTCTCATGAGCGCGTTCGGCCAACGGCCCGCCGAAGCCGTCCGGCGCGAATCGGGCGACTTCATCAGCTATGCCGATTTCGGTAGACGCTTCCTGGAGTACGCCGCCTCCGAAGAGCGCATCTCCGGCGCGTTCGCGCAGTTGACCGGCACGGCCTTCGATTTCGGCCCGATCGGCGTCGGACCGGGCCGCCTGGCCAAAGTGACCGCGGAGGTTCAGCTCGGCGCGTCCCGGCTGCGCCGTCACGGCGACGAGCCGATCGCGTTCGAGCTGATCATCCCGCTCGAGGTCGACCTGCTGCTGGACTTGACGGTCGATCGGCACCGCTTCCACGTCGAGGGCGCCGTGGACCTGCACCTGACGGTACGCACGGCCGCGCCACTGCGGGTGGTGATCGATATCGCCGAACCGCGCCCGAACGACGTGCGCGTCGATGTGGCCGCCGCCACCAAGCGCGGGCAGCTGCTGCGCATCCTCGCCAGCGTCGATCACGAGATCAAGCGTTTCGTCGCCCGCTACATCTCCGCCGAGATCCGTAAGCCGCACATCGCCGCGGTCCGCGATATCGATGTCGCCCGGCGCCTGGACGAGGCGTGGAAATTGTAAGCGGAATCACAATTTCCGTAGCCGCAGCCGGTTGATGCTGTGATCGGCGTCCTTGCGCAGCACCAGGGTGGCGCGCGGACGGGTGGGCAGAATGTTCTCCACCAGATTCGGCCGGTTGGTGTTGTTCCAGATCTCCTGCGCGGCGGCGGTGGCCTGTTCGTCGGTGAATCCGGAGTAGTGGTGGAAATGCGCGTTCGGATCGGCGAAAGCGGTGTTGCGCAGGGTGAGAAACCGTTGCACGTACCACTTCTCGATGTCCTCGATGCGCGCGTCGACGTAGATCGAGAAGTCGAACAGATCCGAGACCATCAGGCGCGGACCGGTCTGCAACACGTTCAAACCCTCCACGATCAGAATGTCGGGCTGGCGCACACAGTGCTGCTTGCCCGACACGATGTCATAGGAGATGTGCGAATAGACCGGTGCGCAGACTTCGGCCGCACCGGATTTCACCTCGGTGACGAATCGCAGCAGCTTGCGGCGGTCGTAGCTCTCCGGGAAACCCTTGCGGTGCATGATCCCGCGCCGGGTGAGTTCCGCGGTGGGATAGAGAAATCCGTCGGTGGTGACCAGGTCGACCCGCGGGTGGTGATCCCAGCGCGCCAGCAGCGCCTGCAACACGCGCGCGGTGGTCGACTTGCCCACCGCGACACTGCCCGCGACGCCGATCACGAACGGTACCTGCTGGTCGGGGTGGGTTTCGCCGAGGAAGGTCGCGGTCGCGGCGAACAGCCGCTGACGGGCGGCCACTTGCAGGTGGATGAGACGAGCGAGCGGAAGATAGACCTCCGCGACTTCCTCGAGATCGATCTGTTCCCCGAGACCGCGCAGGCCGATCAGTTCTTCCTCGGTGAGCACCAGGGGAGTCGATTTACGCAGGGTCCGCCACTGTTTCCGGTCGAATTCCACGTAGGGACTCGGCTCGCTCATTCGTGCCACTTACCCGACGCTCCATTTCGGCAAACACGCACAGTGCGGGTGCGGATCCGGTGAGATTCGGTCTAGCTGTCGCCGCATAGCCGAATTCTGCTCCGCGTCAACATCGTGGGATGAGCGGGGTACCACTACCCGTTGGTAACCGACTCGATGCCCCAGGTGTGAACCGCTAATGTCGGCTGGCATGGATGCGCATGCGCTCGTGACCGAATACTTGCGGCTCGGCCTCGCCTTCGACCGGCTGGAGGAGGGGTTCGTCGACGCCTATACCGGCGACCCAGCCCTGCGCCGCGAGGTGCAGAACGCGTCCGCGCCGCAGCCGCGTGAGCTGGCTCGCCGTGCCGCCGAGTTGCGTGCCGCGGTGCCGGAGGCCGGGCTGGCGCCGCAGCGCGCCGAATTCCTCGACGTGCACCTGCGCGCGCTGGAGTGTTCCGGGCGGAAGTTCGCCGGGGACGATATCGGGTTCGTCGAGGAGGTCAGCGCCTACTTCGACGTCGACATCGCGCCCGGCGACGTGGACGACTACCGCGACGCGCACCGGCAGATGGACGAGGTGCTCGCGGGGGACGGTCCGCTGGCCGAACGGGTGGCCGCGCACCGCAAGGCCGACGAGATCCCGCCCGAGCGTCTGCAGGCCTGCGTCGAGGCGTTCTCCGGCGCGCTGCGCGAATTGGTCCGCGCCCGATACCCGCTGCCCGACCACGAGCACGTCACCTACGAGGTGGTCGGGGACAAGCCGTGGTCCGGGTTCAACTACTACCTGGGCAACTACCACTCCCGGGTCGCGATCAATTCCGACCTGAAGCAGCACATGGCGCACCTGCCGCAGTTGATCGCGCACGAGTCCTACCCGGGGCACCACACCGAGCACTGCCGCAAGGAGGCCGGGCTGGTCGCCACCGGGCAGGCCGAGCAGACGTTGTTCCTGGTGAACACGCCGCAGTGCCTGATGGCCGAGGGGCTCGCGGATCTGGCGCTGCGCTCGATCGTCGGACCCGGCTGGGGCAAGTGGGCGCAGGAGATCTACGCGGACCTGGGGCTGCGCTTCGACGGCGAACGAGCCGAACGCCTTTCGAACGCCTCCGCCAAGCTGCTGAGCGTGCGCCAGGACGCCGCGTTGCTGCTGCACGATCGGGGGCGGTCGCACGACGAGGTGGCGGAGTTCCTGCAGAAATGGAACCTGACGACGCCCGAGCGGGCGCGCCAGTCGCTGCGCTTCCTGTCCTCGCCGCTGTGGCGGGCGTACATCTCCACCTACGTCGAGGGGTACCGACTGCTGGGCGGGTGGCTCGATCGCGCGGCCGACGCCGAGGACCGGGCCGACCGCTTCCGCAGGCTGCTCGACGAGCCGCTCACGCCGGGAGCGTTGCGCGCGGCCGCGTGAGCCGGTGTCCGGCGGGAACCGGCTGAGCGGTTATCGGATGACCGCGCAGGGCTGCCCGCCCGTCGAGACGCAGCAGCGAGAGAGTGCGCAGCAGCGCGGGGCAGGCCCTGCGGTCGCGGCTCTGGAGCGATCCCCGGCCCACGGCCGCCGCGTCCGAGACGCCGGGCCACGCGGTCACGGGTTCAGGCGCCCGCGAACGTGATACGCACCGAGATCGGGTCGCTCTCAAGGGCTTTCATGGTTCGTTCGGCGACCGCGGCCTTGACCCGCCCTTCGGCGAACGTGCGCGAGCGGGCAACCACATCGTCCTCCGGCACGAAGGCGGCCGTGCCGGTACGCCAGTGGCTGCCCTGTCGCAGCCGCACGTGCGGGTCGGCGGCGATGTTGCGGGCCCACCCGGAGCGGTAGCCGTGCTGCGAGATCAGCCACGCGCCCGTCTCGTCGATCGACGCGGTGACCGGCACCCGCCGCGGCCGACCCGATCGCGCGCCGACGGTCTCGAGTTCGGCGATCAGCGGCGACCGGACGCCGAGCCGGTCGAGCAGGCCGACGGCCGGGTTGACCAGGTAACGGCCGATCAGGCGTTCGCGCCGGAATTTGCGTACCGCGGCGCTCGGTGTTCGTGCGGCCATGGCAGTGCTCCTCGGGTCACTGTTGTGCGCGAAAGATGACGCAGGTGGTGGTCGCGTGCGCGACCAGGCGGCCCTGCTCGTCGACCACCCGTCCCTCGGCGGTCGCGGTGGTGCGCCCCACGTGGATCGTGGTGCCGGTGGCGGTGAGGCGCTGTCCGCCGGTGGGCACGGCCCGGATGTAGTTGATCTTCAGCTCCAGCGTCGTGTACCCGACGCCGGGCTCCAGTGTGGTGTGCACCGCGCAGCCCATCACCGAGTCGAGCAGCGTCGCGCAGATGCCGCCGTGGGTGGTACCGAGCGGGTTGGCGAAGTCGGGCCGGGTGCGCAGCGCGAAGACCACCTTGCCGTGTTCGAGTTCGTCGACCTCCATGCCGAGCAGATCGCCGATGAACGGTGGGCGATCCGTCCGGCTCATCGCGGTGCGCAGAAGTTCGAGACCGGACAGTCGCGCCGGGTCGACCGTGGCTTCGGACATCAATCCCATCCTTTCGATGAACCGATCGGTCCACATCTGCCATGATTGCAACATGGACCGATCGGTTCACGCAACCCTCGAGCAAGGAGTTCGCATGACCGCGGGGCCGCGCGCCAGGCTGATCGAAAGCGCCATCGAACTGGTCCGCGAGCAGGGTGTGCACGCCGCGGGCCTGGCCACCCTGCTGGAACGCAGCAACGCCTCACGCAACTCGCTCTACCAGCACTTCCCGGCGGGGAAGAGTGAGCTGGTCGAGACCGCGACCCGGGTGGCGGGCGCGCGGATCGGCGAGGTGATCGACAAGGTCACCGCCGCGCCGCCGCGCCGCTGGTTCGATTCGCTGCTCGGTTGGTGGGTGCCCGCGCTGCGGAAGACCGGCTATCGCGCCGGGTGCCCGGTCGTCGGGGCGGCGCTGGCCGAGTCCGAGCCCCGGGTGCAGGCGGCCGCGGGAGAGGTCTTCGCCGCCTGGCACGAGCGGCTCGGCGCTGCGTTGGTCTCGGCGGGCATGACCGCCGCCGACGCGCGCTCGTTCAGCAGTTTCGCGTTCAGCGCGATGGAGGGAGCCATCATCCAGGCGCGGGCCATGAAGTCCACGCAACCGCTGGAAGACGCGCAGCGGCATCTCGCGGTGCTGTTGGAGAGCTACCTCCCGGAGGACGGTGACTCCCGCTGACCGTGGGGTGGCGGCATGCGCAGGGAGTGTCACACGTCACGGCCGTACCGCCCGACGCGCCGGCGGGGTGAACCCCCTGCTCTAGGGCCGGGCCCGCGGCCCATAGACTGAGGTCGTGACGCAGACGACCGCCTCTGTCAATTCCCAGTCTCTCGGTGAGATCGATCCGGAGCTCGCTGCCGCGATGGCAGGCGAGCTCGCCCGCGAACGCGACACACTCGAGATGATCGCCTCGGAGAACTTCGTGCCGCGCGCGGTGCTGCAGGCGCAGGGCAGCGTGCTCACCAACAAGTACGCCGAGGGGTACCCGGGGCGGCGCTACTACGGCGGCTGCGAGCACGTCGACGTGGTGGAGACTCTGGCGCGCGACCGCGCCAAGGAGCTGTTCGGCGCCGAATTCGCCAACGTCCAGCCGCATTCCGGCGCGCAGGCCAACGCCGCGGTGCTGATGTCGCTGATGGACCCGGGCGACAAGCTGCTCGGCCTCGACCTCGCGCACGGCGGTCACCTGACGCACGGCATGCGCCTGAACTTCTCCGGCAAGCTCTACGAGGTGCACTCCTACGGGGTGAGCAAGGAAGACCACCGCGTCGACATGGACGAGGTGCGCGAGATCGCCCTGCAGGCGCGTCCGAAGGTGATCGTGGCGGGCTGGTCGGCCTACCCGCGTCATCAGGACTTCGCGGCGTTCCGCTCGATCGCCGACGAGGTCGGCGCGTACCTGTGGGTGGACATGGCGCACTTCGCAGGCCTGGTCGCCGCCGGTCTGCACCCCTCGCCGGTGCCCTACGCCGACGTGGTGTCCTCCACCGTGCACAAGACCCTCGGCGGTCCGCGCTCCGGCCTCATCCTGGCCAAGCAGGAGTACGCGAAAAAGCTGAACAGCGCGGTGTTCCCGGGCCAGCAGGGCGGTCCGCTCATGCACGCCATCGCCGCCAAGGCCGTCGCCTTCAAGATCGCCGCGGGCGATGAGTTCAAGAACCGTCAGGAGCGCACCCTGTCGGGCGCGAAGATCCTGGCCGAGCGGCTCACCGCCGCCGACGTCAAGGACAAGGGCGTCAGCGTGCTCACCGGCGGCACCGACGTGCACCTGGTGCTGGTCGACCTGCGCAACTCCGAACTCGACGGCCAGCAGGGCGAGGACCTGCTGCACGAGATCGGTATCACCGTGAACCGCAACGCCGTTCCGTTCGACCCGCGGCCCCCGATGGTCACCTCCGGCCTGCGGATCGGCACCGCCGCCCTGGCCACCCGCGGCTTCGGCGACACCGAGTTCGCCGAGGTCGCCGACATCATCGCGAGCGCGCTGGCCGGCAACGCCGACCTGGACGCACTGCGCGCCCGGGTGAGCAAGCTGGCGCAGGACGTTCCGCTGTACGACGGCCTCGAGGACTGGCGCCTGCTGGGCTGACGCCGGGTTCCGCGCAGCGGCGCGAGGTGAACCGCCCTGAACCGACGGCCGCTCGCTACCCACTCGGACAACCGCGAGTGGCGCAGCCGGGAGGTTCCTTTTCGGGAAATGCCGCGGCCTGTGTCGCTCGTCGCCGCTGAAGGGAGGCCTCAGCGGCGGGTGCTTCGGACGGAGGGGCGGCAGGACTCCGCCGCGGAGATTCGGCCGGAATCACGGGGCGGCTGCCGGGTATCGCCCGCTTCGCAACCGGGCTGTTCGGGGCGAGCGGTCGCGACTACCGGTCCAGACGCGCCTTGGCCCGCACGATCGACTCGTCCAGGTATCGGGTGATGTCGGCGCTGGTGCCGGGGCGGATCATCAGTGCGCGATTGGCGGGCACCTCGCAGTAGCGGCCATCGGCCGTGTCGATCCAGCGGAGGCGGCCGGTGCGCAGCGGTTCGGCGTTGCGCGGGCCGAGTAGCACGACCGCGGTCCCGCGAGTGGTACACGATTGCCGCCAGAAACGCCGGTAGCGTTCCTTGGCCTGACTGGCCGGCGCGTTTCCGAACACATCGGGGCGATCGTCGTTCAGGTCGTCGAGCAGGAAGCTCTTCTCGCCGACCGTTCCGGCCGGGGTGTCCGGCAGCAAGCGCGCCAATTCGGTGGCGAGCTGATCGGTTCGATAGCGGCGCAACCGGACTCGGCCGCCGTCCGGGCCCGGCGTCTGCACGGCGAGCACCCCGGATCCGGTGCGTGTCCCAGCGGCGACGGCGCGCAGTTCGACGCCATCGCGGGTGTTGTCGTAACCGAACAGTTCGATGCGCCAGTCGGGACCGGCGAGCGTGGTGATCGCGCTGCGCAGGGGCAGACGCTCGTCGCGGCCCAGCTCGGCGCGAAACTGCCGTTGATACTCCCGGTACTCGTGCAGGCCGGGGAACCGGCTGGTGAATCTGAACGGGAACGGCATGCGATCCAGCCCCGTGCCGAACCAGGCCGCGGCGAACTGCTCGGCCGACAGCGACCACTGCGCCGTCATTTCTCGCCCAGCGCGGGCGGCACGGTCGGCTGCACTTCGCCGAGCAACTCCTTCGCGTGTTCCTCGGTGCGCAGGTACTTCGGCGACTTGTGCTCGTCGTCGTCCGTGCGCCTGCCGCGCAGCCCCGGTGGGACCATACCCGAGTACCCCGCGCCGCCGGGCGCTGCCGGGCGTCCCACCGTGGTGGTCTGCGGATTCGCCGCCCCGGGGGTAGTGGGTTGGGCAGGGCGAGAAGTGCCCGCCCGCGCCTCGTTGTCCGCTGTGCCGGGAGTTCCGGCCGCGCCGGGCGTGCCCGGCCGGGCCGGTGTGCCGTTCGGTCTGCCGTCGAACGCGGTGGGGACGACCGCGGCGGGTGCGCTGGTAGGTGACGTCGTCGTGGACACGAACGGCGTGCCCGAGGTTGTCGTCGTCTGTGCGCTCGTAGTGGATAACGGTGCGGTTGTCGCCGTGTTCTGGCCTTGTGCGACGGCCTGTGGCGTGGTCGTTTCCGCGGTGTCCTCCGCCGTCGGCTGCACAGGCTCGTCCGAGGTGCCTTCCTGCTCCACGTCAGCGGCCGAGGGGGTGCCTTCGGATGAAGGCTCGTCACTGGAGGAAGAGGTGTCGGTGGGGCGGTCGGCGTCCACCGGCTGTGCGCCCACGTCGGAGTTCACAGCCGTACCGGTGCCCGTCTCGATCCCGGTCGGCGTCGTGGCGGCGGGACCCACCGGTGGCGGCAGCGTGGGAATGGCCGGAGCGGTCGCCCCGTAAGGCTGGATGTACTGGGTGTTCATCTCGTCGCGGGCCTGTTCCTCACGCGAGTTGCGCTGTTCGGCATTCGCCGCGCCTGCCGAGACGTCCACCAATTCCGGCACCGACGCTTTGAATTTGGCCGCCGCGTCCGCTGCGGCCGACAGTGGCAGGCTCTGCGCGCCGAGGGCCTCGCCGAGTTCGCCCACCCGCGCCGCGTAGTCCCGCACGCCGCGCACCGCGCTGTCGGCCGCCGCGCCCTCCCAGTTCTGTTCCACCGCGTTCTTGATCGCGTTCTCGAACTGCTGCCCCGCGTTCGTGACCGCCGCCGCGATGGCCGACCACGCCGCGAACGCTCCTTCGAGCCCGGCCGGATTCATCGCGTCGGCGGCCTGCTTGATCTCCGCGTGCGAGAAACTGTGCGCGTTCTCCGGATTGGTGATCGCGCGGCCGTCGGTCTGTCTCATGATCGCTTCCCCCGGTGTTCAGCTGCCCGCGGGCAGCAGTGGTGCGATTGCTCGGGCGATATCGGTGGCGTTGTCACACGGTGACAGTTTGCGTGGATGCTTGCCGCTCGGGTCATCGACGAGGATGTACAGGGAGCCTTCGTGCATCTCGACGTTGATCGTGCAGCCGCCAGGGACATCCGGTCGAGCTTCGTACCGCAACGCATTTCGGCTTCCGACGGGAAGTCCTGCGGCCGAAGGAAACTTCTCCTTCACCTGGTCGAGCGTCCCGTTTGTTGTTTGGATCGTGAAGCTGTAGCCGGCTCGCGCCACATACCGGCAGCCTTTCCAGCTGATGCCGCCGGTGCTGTTCTGCTTCGGTGCGGGCGGCAGCGCGTCCCACTGATGCTCGGCCAAGAACTGCGGCGTCAGGGCGGTGCAGGGATCGAACGCTGTCCGCGGGGCCGCCTCGACGCTCGAGCTTGCCCCGGTGCCCGGACCATTCGCCCCCGTCGTCGATGTCGGCGGTTCCGATGACGTTGTCTCGCCGTCGCAACCGGTGAGCAGAACAGTCAGCAGGGAGGCGGCGACGAAACTCGCCCTGGGCCGACGATGTATGTATCCACGGCCGTTCATACGCGGAGTTCCCGCATCTTCGCTGCGAACTCGCTGTCGGTGCGTTGATAGGCGTCGCTGATCGCCTTGAACATGGCCCGGATTTCCTCCGCGACTGCGAGGTACTCGTTCAGAGTGTCGTAGGCGTTGTTCGGGCCGCCGAACCCTTTCTCCCGGAACAGCCGGACCAGTTCTGCCGCCGACGACAGACGCGGATTGTCCTCACCCAATCCCCACTGCGTCTGCTCGCCGAGTTCACGAGCATCCGCACGGGCGCCGGTGAGCTGGTCGATCAACTCCTGGCACGCCTGGTCGATCTCCACGAACCCTTGCGGGTCCATCCGTACCCGCAGCGCCCCGGTTTTCGCAGCTTCGATGTACCCGGGAAACGGGCTGTCCGCCATCGCCGCCCCTTCCGTCAGTGCCGTCTGACCTTATAGACGCGTCCCGCCGCACTCCGGTTCCATCGAAACACAGCCGACTTCTCGGTGCGTCCCGTCGTGCCGCTCGTCGTCGGCGGCGCGACGGTTCCGAACTGGGAGGTTGTGCCGAATCCCGATGGGCGCGGCCGATCCGATCGTTGTCAAGGCCGCTGACGAATGCTCAGCGCGCGTTCGCCGCATCGACCAGTGCGGGGTAGTCCTTCAGATCGATGTCGTTGGCGGCGTTGTCACTGTATTTCGTCATCAGCGCGAACAGCCGGGAACCGAGGAACCAGTTGCGCATGCTGATGCCGCGCGCGGTCTTGGGCGCGAGGAAACGTCCGGCGTTGCTGTTGCCCGCGATCTTCGCGTAGCGCTTCATGATCTCGTCGTAGCGGGTGAACGCCACGGTGTGATCGCCGTCGGCCGTCGCCAATTCGCCCGCGATGACGTACGCGCCGACGACGGCGAGCCCGGTGCCGAAGCCTCCGAGCGTGTTCCCGTATCCGGAGTCGCCGACCAGCGCGACACGTCCCTTGGTGTATCCGTGCGGCATACGCACCTGGCTGATCGTGTCCATGTAGAAGTCGTCGAATCCGGCCAGCTCGCTGAGCATCCGCGGTACTTCCCAGCCCACCTCGGCGTAGGTCTCCGCGAGGATGCGGCGCTGGGCCGCGCTGTCGTCCCGGCCGTAGTCGAGTTCGGGGGAGGCGAACATGTACATCTGCTGTGCCTTCGGTCCGCCGCTGATCGCGAGTCGTCCGGGAGCGTTGTGGGCGTGCGCGGTAACCCGTTCGCGTGGTCCGGTGGTCCTGCCGCTCCATGGGCTGGCGCCCGCGACGGCGTAGTGGTAACCCAGGTATTTCACGAAGTCGCGCTCGGGGCCGAACGCCAGCCTGCGGACCCGCGAGTGGATGCCGTCGGCGCCGAAGACGAGGTCGAAGGTGCGGGCGTCCGCGTGCTCGAACTCGACGTAGACGCCGTCCGCGTTCTCGGTGAGTGCGGTGATCGAATCGCCGAACAGGTATTCGCAGTGGTCGGCCGTGCGCCGGTAAAAGATCTCGGACAGGTCGCCGCGCAGGATCTCGACGTCGCCGCCGGTGAATTCGCCCGACATCAGGGCCAGCCGGGTGCCCTGCTCGTCCACGAACACGGTGTCGGTGGTGCCCGTCCTGCGTTGCTCGATGTCCTCCAGCACGCCCATCCGCTCCAGCACCGTGCGGTGGGTACGGCCCTTGAAGTCGATCGCCTGGCCCCCGGGACGCAGCGCCGGAGCGCGCTCCACCACGGTGACCGCGAACCCGTAGCGGTGCAGCCAGTAGGCCAGGGCGGGGCCGGCGACGCTGGCGCCGGAGATGAGAACGGTGGTGTTGCGCATGATGAGCTCCCGTCAGAATCTGTGTCCAATGGAAACTGTATCCGTAGGACTCGAATAAGAGTATGGTGGACACAGTTTCACGTCAAGACGTTCTCCGGAAGGATTTCGGGCATGCCGACACCGACCGCACTCGAATTGCTCTGGGGCACCGGTCAGCGCCCCAAGCGGGGCCCCAAACCAGCGCTGTCCTTGGAGCGGATCGTCGCGGAGGCCATCGAGCTGGCCGACGCCGAAGGGCTGGGGCACCTGTCCATGCAGCGGCTGGCCGAGCGGCTCGGGTTCACGAAGATGTCGCTGTACCGCTACGTGCCGGGCAAGGCCGAGCTCGTCGCGCTGATGCTGGACACGGCGCTGGGCGCGCCGCCGGAGATGAGCGCGGGCGCGGAGTCGTCGCAGGACGCTTGGCGGGATCTGCTGGCCGTGTGGTGCGAGACGATCTACGAACGCTTCCGCGATCATCCCTGGTCGCTGGAGGCGTTGGTGGGCATGCGGCCGATCGGTCCGAACGAGCTGGCCTGGATGGAAGCCGCGCTGGGCGCGCTCGCCGGGACCGGGCTCACCACCGCCGAACGTCTGGACACCATCGTTCTGCTGACCGGGCACGCCCGCAGCCTGGCGCAGCAGGTGCGGATGGCGGACGCCGAGGAGTTCGAGAAACAGATCGCGGGGCAGTTCGCCGAGATGGTGGCGGCCGCTGCCGAACGATACCCGGCCGCGGCCGCCGCGTTCGCCGAGGAAGGCGCGGTCGCGGGAGGCGCGGGTGCGCTGAGATTCGGCATCGCGCGCATTCTGGACGGACTGGCCGTGCTCATCGCGCGCCGAGGATGACCGGCGCGGCCTACGCTCGGATCATGACCGACGAACCCGACCTGAGACAGGACTCGATCACCACCGTGCGGGAGTTCTTCGCCGCGCTGGAGATGGGCGCCTCCGAGGAGGCGATCGGCCTGCTGCACCCGGACATCGTCTGGAAGAACACCTCGCTGCCCGACCTGCGCGGCATTCGCCGGGTCGGCGGCGTGCTGCGCGGCCTGAGCCGCGACTCGATCGGCTTCGGGGTGGACCTGCACCACATCGCGGCCGACGGCGACGTCGTGCTCACCGACCGCACCGATTACCTGCGCTTCGGGCCGGTGCGGGTCGGTTTCTGGGTCACCGGCACGTTCGAACTGCGCGACGGCCGAATCATCCTGTGGCACGACCACTTCAGCTGGGGGAACTTCCTGCGCGGCACCGCCACCGGCCTCTGGCGGGCCGCGCTGACCCGCGGCTGACCCGCCCTCAGGAGTGCTGGGCCAAGTAGTCCAGGTAGACCGGCCGCAACACCTCGGCGACCGCGCCGTCACCCGCGTGGACGTAGTCGTCGAGCATGGGCAGCACGTACTTGATGTCCGCCTCGCTCTCGCCGACATTGCCCGCGGCGGCTTCCGCCGCCGGGATCGACGTGAGCAACCGCCACAGGAACTTCACATCACCGCGTCGCACGGCGAGCTTCATCGCCCGGTCGTGCAGCTCCTTCGACGACAGCTTCTCCAAATCCTCGTTACCGGACATACCAGCGACTCTATCCGTCGAATCGGCCGACAGCGACGGCGTGGCGAATCCCGTAGCCGCTCGGACCGCGTGCTGCGATGACTGCTATGACCCCGCAACCGCAGCCCGGCTTCCGCGTCAAGCGCGTCTACGACAGCCCCGACCCGGACGACGGCGCCCGGGTGCTGGTCGATCGGCTCTGGCCGAGGGGTATCACCAAAGCGCAAGCGCGGGTCGATCGCTGGCCCAAGGACCTCACCCCGTCCACCGAGTTGCGGCGCTGGTTCCACGCGGACCGGGACGCGCGGGGCGCGGAATTCGCCCGCCGCTACCGTGCCGAACTCGCCGCGCCGGAAGTTCAGCAAGATTTGCGGGATTTGCGGGAGCTGGCCGCCGAAGGTCCGGTCACATTGCTCACGGCCGTACAGGATCCGGCGCACAGCCATGTTCCGGTGCTGCTGGACGTGCTGCGGTGAATAGCCGCGACGTGCTGGTTTACGACATGTTCACGGACACGCCTCCCGGTCCCCGAGCGCGGACATGGTAATCGGAGGTAGCGTCGGGTGTGCGGGCCGCGGCGGTGTGGCTCGTACGGGAGGTCCTGACCGTGACTGAGCTACTCAGTACGAGGGGGCCGGGACCCGGCCCTCGTGGCACCTGACGGCAACGTCGGGTCCATCAGGACGGACCGGTCCAGCGAGATCGTTCGTGCGACTGCCGCGCGAACACAGAGGAGCCCACCGTGACTGCTGCACGCTCCGTTTCCGCTCCCTCGGCGAACTCCAGCTCCGCGAAAGGCGGAGCCGCCGCGAAGGGGGCCCGCCCCTCGCAATCAGCCGGCACAACCTTCGTCATCGACACGTCCGTCCTGCTGTCGGATCCTTGGTCCTTCACGCGGTTCGGCGAACACGACGTGGTATTACCCCTGGTGGTCATCAGTGAACTCGAAGCCAAAAGGCACCATCACGAACTGGGCTGGTTCGCGCGAGAAGCCCTGCGCAATCTGGACGATCTGCGCCTGCAGTACGGCAGGCTCGATCAGCAGGTGCCGATCGGCACCGAGGGCGGCACGTTGCAGGTGGAACTGAACCACACCGATCCCGCGGTCCTTCCGGTCGGCTTCCGCACCGACACCAACGACTCCCGGATCCTGGCCTGTGCGCTCAACCTCGCGGCCGAGGGCCGCGAAGTGGTGTTGGTGTCCAAGGACATCCCGCTGCGGGTGAAGGCCAGTGCGGTGGGTTTGCACGCCGACGAGTACCACGCCCAGGACGTGGTGACCTCCGGCTGGTCCGGCATGGTGGAACTCGATGTAAGCACCGCGCGCATCGATCAGCTCTACGCCGAATCGGTGATCGATCTGGACGAAGCGCGAGAGCTGCCCTGCCACACCGGCGTTCGGTTGCTCGGCGTCAGCTCCAGTGCGCTGGGGCGGGTCACGCCGGACAAGCGGGTGCAGCTGGTGCGCGAACGCGAGGCGTTCGGGTTGCACGGCCGTTCCGCCGAGCAGCGCATCGCGCTCGACCTGCTGCTGGACGAGAGCGTCGGCATCGTCTCGCTGGGTGGCCGAGCGGGTACGGGCAAGTCGGCGCTGGCGTTGACCGCGGGCCTGGAGGCGGTGCTGGAACGGCGGACGCAGCGCAAGGTGGTCGTCTTCCGTCCGCTCTACGCGGTGGGCGGCCAGGAGCTGGGCTATCTGCCCGGCACCGAGAGCGAGAAGATGGGCCCCTGGGCCCAAGCGGTCTTCGACACGCTCGACGGTCTGGCCAGCCGCGAGGTGATGGAGGAGGTGCTCAGCCGCGACATGCTGGAGGTGTTGCCGCTGACCCACATTCGCGGGCGGTCGCTGCACGACTCCTTCGTGATCGTGGACGAGGCCCAGTCGCTGGAGCGGAACGTGCTGCTCACGGTGCTCAGCCGCCTGGGAACCGGCTCGCGGGTGGTGCTCACCCACGACGTGGCCCAGCGCGACAACCTGCGTGTCGGCAGGCACGACGGTGTCGCGGCGGTGGTCGAGAAGCTGAAAGGTCACCCGCTTTTCGCGCACATCACGCTGACCCGTAGCGAGCGCTCGCCGATCGCGGCGCTGGTCACCGAGATGCTGGAGGAGTACGGCCCGAACGCCTGATCCCGCACGGCCCTCTCGCGCTGTGTTTCACGGCATATCCGGTGGGTATCATCCGCCGCGATAGCTGTTCGGTATGACCCGGTGACCGTCTGTCGGTCACCGGGTCATCGCCTGACAATCGGCCGAGGCTACGCGCGGCGCCGTCACGGAGTGCGCGGTGTGCCGGTAGCCCACAGCGAGAGGATGGACATGCACCACTTCGCTCGACGAACGGCTGGATTCACCGCAGTGCTCGCCGCGGCAGGGCTGGTCTTGGCCGCCTGCGGCGATGACGACAAAGGCGACAGCGCCAAGACCGGTATGGCCAGCATGACCGGAATGGTCACCTCGGCGCTGAGTCCCGGCACCAGCGCCGGGGCCACCACAACACGCGCGGAAGGGAGCGCGACGACCACCACGGGCACGGCCGCGGCCGAGGGAACCAAGATCCCCACACCCGGCGGTGAGATCAGCGTCGACGGCGACATCTACAAGAAGTATGTGCAGCTCGGCGGCCCCACCGGCACGCTCGGCCTCCCGCTGGAAGTCGAGGAGAAGGCCCCCGAGGACGGGGAGTACCAGGATTTCGCGGGCGGCACGATCTACGAGGCCAAGGACGGCGAACCGCACATCGTCTGGGGTGAGATCCGCAAGGCGTGGGAAGACAACGGCGGCGCGCAGGGCAAGCTCGGTTACCCGGTCAGCGACGAGAAGGACATTCCCGGCGGCAAGCAGAGCGATTTCACCGGCGGCACCATCACCTGGGTGGACGGTACTATCACGGTCACGCCGAAGTCGTAACCTGGGTATTCGGCGTCCGGGACCGCGGTGCGGTCCCGGTTGCCCGCCAATCCATCCATCCGCCCCCGCCACGCGGGCCAAGCCGCTAGGTTATCTCGGTGCAAACTCTCCTGACCGATCGCGAATTGCTCGAATCGCTCGCGGTGGACGTAGAACTGCTGCTGCGTAAGCACATCGATGTCGCCGACGGGTGGCAGCCACACGACCTCGTCCCGTGGGACGACGGTCGCAACTTCGCCTTCCTCGGCGGTACCGACTGGGCGCCGGAGCAGTCCGAGCTCAGCGAAACCGCCAAGCTGGCGCTGACCGTCTCGGTGCTGATCGCCGACAACCTGCCCTCCTACCACCGGGAGATCGGCAAGTACCTGCGCACCGGCGCGTGGTGGCGCTGGGTCGGCCGCTGGACGGCCGAGGAGAACCGCCACGAGATCACCATCCGCAACTACCTCATGGTGACCAGGGCCGTCGACCCGGTCGAACTGGAGCGGTTGCGCATGGAGCACATGACCAAGGGCTTCCGCCGCCCGGCGATGCACTTGCTGGACGTGCTGGCCAACTGCGCGTTCGAGGAGGCCGCCAGCGCGGTCCGGCATCGCAACACCGCGGCTCTCGGCGAGAACCCCCTGGTCACCGCCATCGCCGAGCGCATCGCGCTGGACGACGAACTGCAATCGGTGTTCTTCGCCGACCTGGTCGCCGCCGCCCTGGATCTGGCGCCCGACCAGACCGTGCGGGCCATCGCCGACCGGGTCGCCGGTTTCGAGGTCCCCACGGTGACGCTGCCGAACGGCCGCAGCAGCGACGAGGTGCTCGCCGAGGCGGGTATCTACGACCGCGCCAAGGAGGACGAGCTGGTCTTCGCCCCGTTGCTGCGGCGGTGGAACATCTTCACCCGCACCGACCTGGGCCCGGACGGCGAGCTGGCGCGCGAGGAACTCTCGCGCCTGCGCGACTGACCCGCCGTCCTCGGGTCACGGGCGCTTCCTTCCGCGTCTCGCGGTCGGGTCGCCCGGTCGGAGTTCGAGACGTTTCCAGTCGAACGCCACCTCGGCAAACCCCCGGTTTCCGAGGTGGCGTTCGTTTCGGCGCGGCTTTCCTACGTCAGGACGCAAGCATCCTCCGCGCGTCGCGCTGCTGTTCAGGGGTGGCGAAGAGGCAGGACGTCGGTTCCTCGCCTGTGGTGCTCGACCAAGGTTCCGCCTCGTGCGGCGACGAAGCCGGTCTCGTCAGTCCTGATCTCGAACCTTCGCCATGGCCAGCACGTCGAGGCGGCGGTCGAGTTCCTCCTCGGTCAGCTTCTCGTCCAGCAAGCCGCGATCGATGACGGTCTGGCGGATGGTCTTCTTCTCCCGCAGCGCTTCCTTCGCGACCGCGGCCGCCTCCTCGTAGCCGATCGCGGAGTTCAGCGGCGTGACGATCGAGGGGGAGGACTCCGCGAGCATGCGCAGGTGCTCGACATTGGCGACCAGGCCGCGCACGCACTTGTCCGCGAACAGGCGGGAGACGTTGGCCAGCAGGCGAATCGACTCCAGCAAGTTGCGCGCCATCACCGGGATGTACACGTTCAGTTCGAACGCGCCGTTCGCGCCTGCGAAGGCGACCGCGGCGTCGTTGCCGATCACCTGCGCGCCGACCTGGGTCACCGCCTCGGGGAGCACCGGGTTGACCTTGCCGGGCATGATCGAGCTGCCCGGTTGCAGATCCGGCAGTTGGAGCTCGGCCAGTCCGGTGAGCGGACCCGAACCCATCCAGCGGATGTCGTTGGCGATCTTGGTCAGGCTCACCGCGATCGTGCGGAGCGCGCCGGATGCCTCGACCAGCCCGTCGCGCGCGGCCTGCGCCTCGAAGTGGTCCTCGGCCTCGCGCAACGCGTCGATGCCGGTGGCGCGCACGAGTTCCGCGACGACCTTCGCGCCGAAGCCCTCCGGCGCGTTCAGTCCGGTGCCGACCGCCGTACCGCCGATCGGCAACTCGCCGAGCCGCGGCAGCGTCGCCATGATTCGGTCGATGCCCGCCGCGACCTGGCGGGTGTAGCCGCCGAACTCCTGGCCGAGGGTCACCGGGACGGCGTCCATCAGGTGCGTGCGACCGGACTTCACCACGGTGCGCCACTCCGTCGACTTGTCCAGCAGCGCCAGCCGCAGATGCTCCAGCGCGGGAACCAGGTCGGTGATGACCGCTTCGGTGGCGGCGAGATGCGTTGCGGTGGGGAAGGTGTCGTTGGACGACTGGGACATGTTCACGTCGTCGTTCGGGTGGACCGTGACGCCGTTGGCCTTGGCCAGCGAGGCGATCACCTCGTTGGCGTTCATGTTCGAGCTGGTACCGGAACCGGTTTGGAAGACGTCGATCGGGAACTGGTCGTCGTGCCTGCCCTCGGCGATCTCGTTCGCCGCGGCGATGATCGCATCGGCCTTCGCGGGATCGAGCAGACCCAGGTCACGGTTCACCGTGGCACACGCGGCCTTCAGCAGGCCGAGCGCGCGAATCTGAGCCCGCTCCAAGCCACGTCCGCTGATCGGGAAGTTCTCCACGGCCCGCTGGGTCTGCGCCCGCCACAAAGCGTCCACCGGAACCCGGACCTCGCCCATGGTGTCGTGCTCGATGCGGTACTGCGTCTCCTCGCTCATGATCCCGACCCTATGCCGCGGCCGCTGCCCATGGGGCAGCCACGCCTGAGGTCATTCGCACACCTCGGCAGGCATGCGCCGGGGAATACGAGCCGTTCGCTCGGTGGGTGCCACACGACCCCCGGGTGGCGGCGGCCGAGCATGAAGTTGCATCCGCCTCGACCCGGGTCTGACACACTATCGCTGCGGAAAGCCGCACCACCCGGCCACCGGCGCCACGGCGCGCCACGGTGGAAAGCGACCGAGGCGCCATGAACGGCGCACTTCGGGGCGCGGTCCCCCCCACATTGCGGAACCACTCACCCCAGCTCCCGGTTCCGAGCGAAGCGAGACCGAGCATGTTCCGTTCGCGGCCCGGCTCGCGTTTGCGTGGCCACCGCGTCCGCGAGGAAGTCGCCGGCGGTGGTCACGCAAACGCGAGCCACAAAGGGGCCGCGAACACGCAGCGCCGCAGGCGCTGAAAAAATTACGGCAGCGGCGGGACCGCGTGTTCGTCGCCGATGAAATCGACCGAGGAGTATTCGCGCAGCTTGGTCAGGCGGTGGTAGGCGTCGATCATGCGGACCGTGCCGGACTTCGAGCGCATGACGATCGACTGGGTGGAGGCGCCGCCGCCGTAGTAGCGCACGCCGCGCAGCAGGTCACCGTCGGTGACGCCGGTGGCGCAGAAGAAGACGTTCTCGCCGGAGACGAGGTCCTCGGTGGTCAGGACCCGGTCGAGGTCGTGGCCCGCGTCGATGGCCTTCTGCCGTTCCTCGTCGTCCTTCGGCGCGAGCATGCCCTGCAATTCACCGCCCATACAGCGGATCGCGGCGGCGGCGATGATGCCCTCGGGCGTCCCGCCGATGCCGACCAGGATGTCGGTGCCGGATTCCGGGCGGGCGGCCGCGATCGCGCCGGCGACGTCGCCGTCGGAGATCAGGCGGATGCGGGCGCCCGCGTCACGCACCTGCTGGATCAGCTCGGTGTGCCGGGGGCGGTCCAGGATGCAGACGGTCAGGTCGGACTTCGAGGAGTTCTTGGCCTTGGCGACCCGGCTGATGTTCTCGCCGATCGGGGCCGAGATATCGATCACATCGGCGGCATCGGGGCCGACGGCGATCTTGTGCATGTAGAACACTGCGGACGGATCGAACATGGCGCCGCGCTCGGCCACCGCGAGCACCGAGATCGCGCCGGGCACGCCCTTGGACATCAGCGTGGTGCCGTCGATCGGATCCACCGCGAAGTCCACGTCGGGGCCGGTGCCGTCGCCGACGGCCTCGCCGTTGTACAGCATGGGCGCCTCGTCCTTCTCGCCCTCGCCGATGACGACGATGCCGCGCATGGACACCGAGCTGACCAGCTGCCGCATGGCGTCGACGGCGGCGCCGTCGCCCCCTTCCTTGTCGCCGCGTCCGACCCACCGGCCCGCGGCCATCGCCCCGGCCTCGGTCACGCGGACCAGCTCGAGTGCGAGGTTGCGGTCGGGCGCCTCGCGGCGGCTAGGTGTGGGAGAAGTTGCCGTCATTGCGGGGTGCCTCCTGTGCGTCGGTACGTACCGGTCAATTGTCTCATTCGATGTGGCACGGGCGTACACCCCTGCTCGGCGGCGTCGGGGTGCGCGGGGCGGCGTCGCCGTCCGAGTGGATACTGGGAGCGTGTCGTACCAAAAGCCACGCATCCTGAACGACTACCGGGATCTGTTCTGGTCGCTGATCCCGTTGGTGTTGATCGCGCTGGTTTTCGCGGGCCTGGCCAGCCAGTGCAGTTTCGCGGCGAACGGTCCGACGCAGGGGCAGATCCCGCACTTCGACGCGCGGGCGGCGCTCACCGCCGACGCTCGATCCCTGCCGTTCCCGATCCGCAACCCGGACCTGCCCGTGGAATGGACGCCGAATTCCGGCAGCCGCGAGTCCATCGGCGGCAATGGCGGCGGACCGGTCAGCACGGTCGGCTACATCACGCCGCAGGGCACCTACATGCGTTTCAGCCAGAGCAACGCCACCGAGGAGGCGCTGGCCCGGTTCGTGCTCGGGTCCCGATATGCCAGCGGTACCGAGCAGGTCGGCGCGCAGAAGTGGATCGTCTACGCCGAGCAGGGCTCGGAGACCGCGTGGATCACCGACCTCGGCCAGTCCCGCGTGCTGATCACCGGCGCGGGCAATCAAGCGGCGTTCACCACGCTTGCCCAGGCGATCGCCGCGGCGCAACCACTGAAGCCCTGAAACACGCTTGCCTTCCGCCGTGCGCGCCCGTTAGGTTCACCGCGGTGCGAGACACGTGCCGAACCGGATCTCGGAGGTCGATGAATATGGCTGCCCCCAGCTGTATTCCGCATGCCCTTCGCCGGTTCGCGCGCCCCTGATTCTTTCGCAGACGCGAACCGGTCTCTTCTCGATGACCAGGAGTGTCACGTGTCTGTTCTCCTTTCCTCCGATCTGCTCACCGAACGCCTGATCCTGCGGTTGTGGACCGCCGATGCGGCGGCCGCCGTGCTCGACGACCGGCGTCGGGCCGCGTGGGCGGCGGATTTCCCGGCCGAGGGTGATCGCGTCATCGCCGGCCTGCTCGCCGAGCATTCGGACTGGCTCGGATCCTTCGGGCACCGGCTGATCGTCGAACGATCGAGTGGGCTCGTCATCGGATCGATCGGGCTGTTCTGGCCGCCCGCCGCCGGTGAGCTGGAGATCGGGTACGGCATCGTCGCCTCGCGGCGCGGTCGTGGTTACGCGACCGAGGCCACCGCCGCGCTGACAGCGCACGCGTTCACCGCGCCGGGCGTCCGCGTGGTGCGCGCCGACGTGGAGCTGTCCAATCCGCCGTCGGTGCGTGTGCTGGAGAAAGCCGGGTTCGAGCAGGTGAGCAGCGCTGACGGCGTCGCGCGGTTCCGGGTAGTGGCCGCACCGCGGTAAGCGCGGTGCACGGGACCGTCGTCAGCGGTGGCTCACCACGTTGACGATGGTCCCGCTCGGGTCGCGGACGAAGAAGCGGCGCACGCCCCACGGCTCGTCGCACAGGGGGTAGACGATGTCGGCGCCCGCGGCGAGCACCTCGGCGTGTACGGCGTCGACGTCGTCGACCTCCACGCTCATGTCGGGCTGGAGTCGCTCGGCGTCGGGACCTACGAGCAGGACCTGGGCGGTCGGGTTGGACGGTGAGGCCATGGTCACGACCCAGCCCAGGTCCATCGCCTCCTGGAAGCCGAGCAGCCGGTAGAAATCACGGCTGGCGGCCAGATCGGAGGTGCGGATGTCGGGTGTGGCGCGGCGGATGGTCATTCCTGCCGCTCCAGGTCGGTACGGTGCAGCGCGTCCTCGACGCGCTTGCGCGCGCCCGCCAGGTGCTCTTCGCAGCGGGTGGCCAGCGCCTCGCCGCGTTCCCACAGGGCGAGGGATTCGTCCAGGTCGAGGCCGCCCTGTTCGAGGATCTTCACGACGTTGACGAGTTCGTCCCTGGCGCGTTCGTAACCGAAACCGGCGATCTCGGCCGCGTCGTCGGCCGGATCGGCTCCCGTCCCGTTCTTGCCCGTGGACTTGCCGGACTCGGCCAAGGTCAGTTCCTCCCTGTGTCGGTGTGCTTCGCGCCGAGCGCCTGGGCGCCGAGCGCGGCGGCCGTGACGGCCCCGTCGGCCACCCGGATGCGCAACTGGCTGCCCGCGGGCGCGTCCTCGATCGAGCGCACCACCTCCCGTTCCCGGCCGGTGACGCGCTGTACGACAGCGTAGCCACGGGCCAGCGTCGCGGCCGGGCCGACGGCGGTGAGTTTCTCGCGCAGGTGCCGGGTGGCCGTGGATTCGGTGCGGATCAGCTGTTCGGCCGAGCGGTGCGCGGCCGCGCGCAGGCGTTCGACCTCTTCCTGACGGCGATCGATCTCGCGCAGCGGGTCGGCCAGCACGGGCCGCGACCGCAGTTGGGCGAGCGCCCTGGTCTCCCGGTCCACCCAGCCGCGCAACGCGGCGGCGGTGCGTTCGCGCAGCTCACGGATGCAGGCCAGTTCGGCGGCGGCGTCGGGGACGATCCGCTTGGCGGCATCGGTCGGGGTGGCCGCGCGCAGATCGGCCACCAGGTCGCTGAGCGGGTTGTCCGGCTCGTGGCCGATCGCGCTCACGATCGGCGTGGTGGCGGCCACGATGGCGCGGCACAGCGCCTCGTCGGAGAACGGGAGCAGGTCTTCCACGCTGCCGCCGCCGCGCGCCAGCACGATCACCTCGACGGCGGGATGCCGGTCGAGTTCGGCCAGCGCCGTGAGCATCTGCGCGACCGCGGTGGGTCCTTGCACGGCTGTGTTGCGGATCTCGAAACGTACTGCGGGCCAACGGTTGCGGGCAACGCTCAGCACGTCGCGCTCCGCGGCGCTCGCGCGGCCGGTGATGAGGCCGATCGTCCCGGGCAGGAACGGTATCGGGCGCTTGAGCCGGGGATCGAACAGGCCCTCGGCGGCCAGCAGCGCCTTCAGCCGTTCGATGCGGGCCAGCAGCTCGCCGATGCCGACCGGCCGAATCTCCGCGACGCGCAACGAGATCGTGCCGCGCCCGGTGAAGAACGAGAGCTTGCCGTAGACGACCACCCGGCTGCCCTCTTGCAGGGGGATGGGGGAATTGCGGATGAGGTCCGGATCGCAGGTCACCGACAGCGACATGTCGGCGGACGGGTCCCGCAGCACCAGGAACGCGGTGCGGGTGCCCGGCCGGAGGTTCATCTGGGTGATCTGGCCCTCGACCCAGATGCTCCCGAGCCGGTCGATCCACTGGGCCACCTTCATGGAAACCGAACGCACCGGCCAGGGGTGTTCGGCGGAGTTGGCCGGTGCGGCGGGCCCGCCGGAGGTCCCCCGGCTTGCCGTCGGCGACGAAGGAGTCCGGGGTTCGGTCACTGGGCCTGCACAGTGGCGATCCGGTTCGTGAGCATGGTCACGAACGGTGCCCTGGCGCGGGTGCGCTGCTCGTACTCCAGCAGCGCGGTGAGGTCTTCGATCGTCAGCAGGCGCAGCCGGGCGCGCAGCTGGGCCAGGGTCATGTTGGCGTAGTCGTAGCGGACGGCGACCTCCGGTTCGGCGATCTCGGGCGCTTCCGCGGCAGGCTCGGGATCGGTTTCCGAGTTGCCCGGCTCCGGTTCCTCGGCCGGCTCCTCGGCGATCCTCGTCACCGAGGCGACATGGCCGTTGGTCGCTTCGGCGCGGGTGTCGTCCGCGGAGAAGGACTCGTTCGCGCGGAACGGTTCGGCATCGTCGGCGGTGAAGAGATCGAATCGACTGCCGCGATGCGCGGTGGGGCTCGGGTCGTCGGTGAGGTCCTCGTCGAAGGTGGCCCACTCCGGCTGCTCGACCGGGTGGTTGGACAGCCGGTCGAATACCGCGTCGCCCTTCAGGGCCAGGCTGGTGACGAACTGCTGGACGTGCATCGTCGTCTGCAGTACCTGACTGATGGCCGTGATCGGGAAATTCATTGCCGCCGTGGGTAGCCGGCGGGATTCCTCGAGGGCGTATACGGCGGCGCCGGCGGCGACGCGGGCCAGAAAGGGTGGTCGAAACATGGTCCTAGCCTGCCCGAAATGGTGTGCTATGCAAAGGAGGGGCGCGCCCGGTTCCGATATTCGCCGGTTACGGCGTGCGGCCGATCGGCGGGAATTGCGCGGCGCTGTGCTCATAATGCGGAGAATAAACGCAGGTCCCGGCGAAAGTGTCCGAGACATTCGCCGCGGCGGGTCGGCGACTCGGCCACGGCGGGCTCTCCGCCCCAGTTGGCGACCCGTACGCACCGGCTCCGGCGCGGATGTGACGGGCAACTCCCGGACGTGGCGTGGTCGCGGTCCGCACGTATCCTGTGGGCATGTCTTCGGCCATTCCCTTGAACGTCGGAATCGCGCGCTCGGCAGGCGTCGGAAACGCCCTTGCCGAGGGCGGAAAACGCGTGCTGCTCGCGGAACCACGCGGGTACTGCGCCGGCGTGGACCGCGCGGTCGAAACCGTGGAGAAGGCGCTGGACAAGCACGGCGCGCCGATCTACGTGCGCAAGGAGATCGTGCACAACCGCCACGTGGTGGAGACGCTGCGCGACCGCGGCGTGATCTTCGTGGACGAGACCGACCAGGTCCCCGAGGGCGCGGTCGTGGTGTTCTCCGCGCACGGCGTGTCGCCCGCGGTGCACGCTTCGGCCGCCGCGCGCAGTCTGCACACCATCGACGCCACCTGTCCGCTGGTCACCAAGGTGCACCAGGAGGCGAAGCGCTTCGCCCGCGACGACTACGACATCCTGCTGATCGGTCATGAGGGCCACGAGGAGGTCGAGGGCACCGCGGGTGAGGCGCCCGAGCACGTCCAATTGGTCGACGGGCCCGGCGCGGTGGACAACGTCAACGTGCGCGACGAGTCGAAGGTGATCTGGCTCTCGCAGACCACGTTGAGCGTGGACGAGACGATGGAGACGGTGCAGCGGCTGCGGGAGCGCTTTCCCGCGCTGCAGGACCCGCCGAGCGACGACATCTGCTACGCCACGCAGAACCGCCAGGTCGCGGTGAAGGCGATGGCGCCGGAATGCGACCTGGTGATCGTGGTCGGCTCGCGCAATTCGTCGAACTCGGTGCGCCTGGTGGAGGTGGCGCTCGGTGCGGGCGCCAAGGCCGCGTACCTGGTGGACTTCGCTCGCGAGGTCGACCCGGCTTGGCTCGACGGCGTTCGCACGATCGGCATCACCTCGGGGGCCTCGGTGCCCGAGATCCTGGTCCGCGGCGTGCTGGACATGCTGGCCGAGCACGGCTACGGCGAGGTTCAGCCGGTCACCACGGCCAACGAGACCCTCGTCTTCGCCCTTCCTCGCGAACTGCGCGACGCCCGGCGCTGACGCCGGGCCCTGCCCCACGGGGCCGGCTCCGGTCCGCGCGCCTCGGTTCTCGCGTGCTTGCGGGCTGAGCAACACCTCCGATACCGAGCCGCGTCGCGGTGAGGTCGCCACGTCCGCAGGCGCAGTAGCCGCGCCGCCGTGCCCGAGCGACCCGGCTACAGGTTCTCCGGCCTGCGCCGTTCCGGGCGGCCCGAATCACGTTCGCGATAACGCACATTGGGCTGGGGATGCGGGGGCATATCGCGGCGACGGCCCGCCCCGCGCGGTGGTTCTCCTTCGGGCCGCGGCACAGCCCCGGCCGGGCGGGTAGCGCCCCTGGCGGGCGCCCGTCCTTCCCGCGGGCGAGCGGGTGCGACGCGCGGTGGGGTATCGGCGACCTGCGCCGCTGGTCGACGGGCCGGCCGTGGGGTGGACTCGTCCGAGCCGTCCGCCTCGGGTTCGGCGGGTTCCGCCTTCGGACGGCGGGTTTTGCGGCGTGGCGAGTCTGCGAGTCCGCGGGACGGACGGCCGGGCTTGTTCTTCTTCGCAGGCGCCTTGCCCCAGCCCGTGCCGCGGCGGGTCGACGGCGGACGAGTGGACTCCTCTTCGCGGCGGTGCAGATAGATCCGCGCGCCACCGATCAGCAGGACGACCACCGTGGCGAGCATCATGGTCGGGAACCGGTTCACCAGCGGGATCGCCAGGTTCAGCAGGATGTCCTTCAGCGAGGTCGAGCCACGGCCGGTGAGCTGCTGATAGGCCAGCGGCACGGCGACGAACAGCAGCAGCGGCGGCAGCACCATCGTGCTGAACAAGCCGCGATAGCGGACGGCGGCGACCGCCGCCACACACCCGAGGATGTACAGCGCGGCGAACGTGCCGGTCAGCTCGTTATTGCCGCCGCCGGCATCGATCAGGAACCCCAGAAACGTGCAAGCAACCGCGATCAGGATCGCCGCGCCGACCGGGATCCCCGGCACCGACGGCAGGATCGAGCGTTGCGGCGCGGGCACCCGGGATCGCACACGTTCGGAAGCAGCCACGATATGCACACTAGTTGCCGCCGCTCGTGGCGGCGTGGCGGCACGGCCATACTCCTGGTTACTCGCCCGCGTCGGCGAAGCCCACCGCGCGGGGCCGGGAATCCACGCGCCCGATGGCGGGCACTTCCTGCTCGGCCATCTCCAGGTCGTGCAATTTGCGCGCGGTGACCATCACCCGCGACTCCACCGAGGCCACGGTGTAGTTGAAAGCCTCCACCGCCCTGCCGAGTTGCGTACCCAGCCGGTCCAGGTGCTTGCCCGTCATGCCCAGCCGGTGATACAGCTCACGGCCCAGCCGCTGCACGGTGGCCATGTCCCTGGACAGCGCCTCCTGCCGCCAGCCGAAGGCGATGGTGCGCAGCAACGCGATCAGGGTGGTCGGGGTAGCGAGGATCACGTCGCGACCGAACGCGTACTCCAGCAGCTCCGAGTCGGTGGTCAGGGCCGCGTCCAGGAACGGGTCGCCCGGCACGAACAAGACCACGAATTCCGGCGCGGGATCGAAAGCGGCCCAGTACGCCTTGTCCGACAGCTGATCGACATGCGCGCGCAGGTGCTTGGCGTGCCGTGTGAGCAGCTCGGCGCGCACGTCGGGGTCGTCGGTGCCGCAGGCGTCCAGGTAGGCGGCGAACGGCACCTTGGCGTCCACCACGATGTGCCTGCCGCCGGACAGGCGCACCACCAGGTCCGGTCGCACCGTGCGGTCGCCCTCGTCGCGACCGGTGCGGGTCACCTGGGTGCCGAAGTCGCAGTGCCTGGTCATCCCGGCCAGCTCTACCACCCGCTCCAGCTGGATCTCGCCCCATCGGCCCCGGACCTGGGGCGCGCGCAGCGCCGCGACCAGCTGCCCCGTCTGCCCGCTGAGCCGGTGCGAGGTCCGCTGCATGTTCGCGACCTGTTCGCGCAGGCCGGAATACGCGGCGAGCCGCTGCCGCTCCACCTGCTGGATGTGCTCGTTCAACGCCCCCACCGCCGCGCGCAGCGGTTCCACCATCGCGCCGACGGCGTGCGAATGCCTCCGCGCGGCATCCTCGTTGGCCGCGGTGAGCGACTGCCGTAGCAGCCGTTCGTTGTCGGCGGCGACCGCGAGCCGCGCTTCCGCCGCCGTGGCGCGCTGCCCGGCCCGTGCGGCGTGGCCCAGCCAGCCCAGGCCGAAACCGGCGGCGAACACCAGCGTCAGTGCGACGAGCATCGGTGCGGTCATAGCGCAGATAGTGCCGTAGGTCACCGACAAGATCGAGCACCCGGCAACTGTTCGGCATCGGGTCGGCACCCGGTTCTGCCAGCGTGTTCCGCGCCGTCCGCGAACCATCCCGATTCCGGCATCCGGAGTCGGGGTTCGGGAGGCCATGCGGTATGTGATGATTCGGCTCGGCGGGCCGACCGGTTCGAACACGTCCGTCCCCTCCGCTGGACACGCCGGACCCTCGCTGGGCAAACCCGGCGCGGCGGGCGGTGCGATTGAAGTCTGTCGGTGGGTTGCCCTACGGTTTCGCGGCATGCGGATGCTGCACACCTCGGACTGGCACATCGGGCGCACGTTCCATGGGGTCGATCTGCTTGCCGATCAGGCGCGTTCACTGGCCGCCATCGCGGAGCTGGTGGCCGAGGAGTCGGTCGACGTGGTGGTGCTACCGGGTGACGTGTACGACCGGTCGATTCCGAGCGCCGACGCGATCGCGGTGTGCAACCGCGGATTCGAGGCGATCCGGGCGGCGGGCGCCCAGATCGTCGCCACCTCGGGGAATCACGATTCGCCCGCCCGGCTGGGCGCCGGCGCGAGTTTCGCCGCGGCGGGCGGGCTGCATCTGCGTACCACCGTGGCCGACGCCGATCACCCCGTTCTGCTCGAGGACGCACACGGACCGGTGGCGTTCTACGGCATCCCGTACCTGGAGCCGGAGATCACCCGCGCCGAACTCGAAGTGCCGCAAGCGCGTTCGCATGCCGAGATCCTCGACGCGGCCATGGCCCTGGTGCGAGCCGACATCGCGCGACGGCCGGGGGTGCGGACGGTCGTGCTGGCGCACGCCTTCGTGGTCGGCGGGGAATCCACCGGGTCGGAGCGCTCGATTTCGGTCGGCGGGGTGGAGACGGTCCCGCTGGCCGCCTTCGACGGCATCGACTACGTGGCGCTCGGCCACCTGCATTCGCCGCAGACGCTCGCCGAGCAGGTCCGCTACTCCGGCTCGCCGCTGCCGTATTCGTTCGGCGAGAACGCGCATCGCAAAGCCGTCTGGATCATCGACCTGGACGCGTCCGGTCTGCACGCGGTGCGCCGCCGGGACCTGCCGACGGTACGGGGGCTGAGCAAACTGACCGGCACCCTGGACGAGCTGCTGAGCGGCGCGCAGCACAGCGTGGCCGAACAGCACTACGTATCCGCCGTGCTCACCGACGTCGCCCGCCCGGTCGACGCCATGCGCAAACTGCGCGAACGGTTCCCCTACGCCGTCCACGTCGAATGGGCGCGGCCCGAGGGGAACCGCGAGCTGCGCTACCGTGAGCGGGTGCACGGCCGCCGCGACATCGAAGTAGCCCGCAGCTTCCTCACCGACGTCCGCGGCGTACCCAGCTCGAGCGAGATGAGCTGGCTGGAGCGGGCGCTGTCCGCCGCCGTCGCGGAGCCGGAGCAGGTGGCCGCGGTGGCCGCCGCCGAGGAACTGACCGCATGAGCGTCCTGCCGGAGCCGGGCGTAGGCGCGGCGGGATGAGGCTGCACAAGCTCGAGATGACCGCCTTCGGCCCGTTCGCAGGCACCACGGTCGTCGACTTCGACGCGCTCGGCGCCGACGGGTTGTTCCTGCTGCACGGTCAGACCGGCGCGGGTAAGACCACGGTGCTGGACGCCATCGCGTTCGCGCTCTACGGCAGGGTCCCCGGCGCGCGCGGGGAGAGCAAGCGACTGCACTCCGATCACGCCCCGGAGCAGACACCACCGCAAGTGGTCTTGGAGGCGACCTTGGGTGGGCGCCGAGTTCGCCTGACCCGCAGCCCCGAGTTCCAGCGTGCGAAGCGCGACGGTACCGGCACCCGCACCATCAACCCGAAGGCGACGCTGACCTGGCTGGACGGCCGCGGGGAGAACCTGTCCCGGATACCGGATATCGGCGAGGAGGTGCTGCGCCTGCTCGGCATGAGCGCCGACCAGTTCTTCCAGGTGGTGCTGTTGCCGCAGGGCGATTTCGCGCGCTTCCTGCGCGCGGACAACGAAGATCGCGAGAAACTGCTCGAAAAGCTCTTCGACACCAAACGTTTCGGCGCCGCGGAGCAGTGGCTCGCCGACAAGCGTCGCGCCGCCGAAGCGGACCTGGACGCTCGCGCGGACGGCGTCAAGCGGCTGATCACACAAGTGGGTATGGCGGCCGGAGTAGCGGATTCGGTCGGTACGGCCGAGTGCGTCGGATGGTCGCAGGACCTGCTGGCCACGGCACGCGCCGATCTCGCCGCCGCCGTCGCGGAGGTACAACGCTGCCAGCAAGATTCGGCGCGCGTCCGGGAGCAGGCCGAACAGGCGCGTCGGCTGCGCGAGCTGCGTCGCCGCCTGAGCGTGGCGCGCGCCCAGCTGGACGACTATGCCGCGGGCACCGGCCGGCGGGCCGAGCTGCAAGCCGAACTCGACCTCGCTCGCCGGGCCGAGCCGGTCGCGGCCGCTATCGACGAAGCGCGTTCGGCGGTGCAAACCCAGCGCAGGCTCGACGGCGAAAAGCAGGCCGCGGCGCAGCGACTCGCGGCCAGGCTGCGGGAACCGGAGAGCGTCGAACTCGGTGGCGCCGAACTAGTCGATCCCGACGGCGAGCAGGTCCGCGACGATGCCGACATCGACGCGGCGATCCAGCGCTGGAGCGCGCAGATCGGCGCGCTGGACGAGGTGCGGACCGATGCCGCCACCGCAACCAGGCTCGATGGTGAACTCGCCACGCTGCGCACCGAGGACACGACGCTGGCCCGGCGCGTCACCGAACTCGCCACGCGACGTGACGAACTACCCGCCGCGCTCACCGCGGCCGAGGCTCGGCTGCGTGAGGCCACCGAAGCGGCCGCGGCCCTGCCTGGCATCACCGCGGAGACCGAGCGGCTACAGACCGCCGCCACGGCCGCGGTCGAGCTGGCGGCCCGCCGTACCGCGCTCGATCACGCCCGGATCGAGTTCGACGCCGCCCGCACCGCGCATCTCGACGCCAAGGAACGCGTACTGGATCTGCGCGAGCGCAGGCTCAGCGGGATGGCCGCCGAACTGGCGGGCGAATTGGTGGACGGGAGTCCGTGCGCGGTCTGCGGTTCGGCGGAGCATCCCGCACCCGCGCGGCCCACCGACGCCGCGGTGTCCAAGGACGAGGAGGAAGCCGCCGTGGCGGCCGAGCGCGCCGCGGAGGGCACCCGCGACCGCGCGCTGGCCCGCATCACCGGGCTCGAGCGAGAGATCGAAGCGCTCATCGCTCGCGGCGGCAATACCGACCGCGTCGAACTCGCCGCCGCCCTGCGCGCCGCGACCGACCGCTACGAGGACACCGCGGAACTGGCCGCGAACGCCGATGGCCTGGAAGCCGAACTCACCCGTTTGCGCGACGGCGAGGCCCGCCTGCACGAGGAATTGCGCGCATCCGAGGCTCGGCGCAGCGCGGTCGCCGCCACCATCGTCTCCGCCGAGGAGCGCTTGGCCGAACTCACCGAACGGCTGCGTACCGCGGCGGGCGCCGACCAGACCATCGACCGCCGTCGTGCGCGGCTCGCCGCCCTCGTCAGCGAGGCCACCGCCCTGCGCGACGCGCGCGCCGAAGCTGCGGCGGCGCGAGAGCAAGTGTCGATCATCGCCGACCGGGTCCACAACCTCGCGCGCGTCGCGGGTCTCGTGCCGGAGGGCGAGTTCGGTGGTCCGCTGCCCGTTCCTGGCGCATCGGCCGTCACCGCTGAGGCGGGTTCGTCCGGCGCTGGTTCGGCTCTGTCGCTGGACTTCGGCGGTGCGGTCGTTTCTGGCTCCGCTGGTTCGGCCGCGATCGACGAGGCGGGTTCGCTCGGCGCAAATTCGGCTCATCGCATCGGATCCGGTGCTGCGGCCACTCCCGGATCCGCTGGCCCGGATGACCCGGTGCGCCTCGCCGCCCCCGTCACCGCTCGCGACGATGTCGCGCTCTTGAGCGCCTACGCGAAGGTCGTGGCCGCCGCGTCCCGCAGCTCGCGGCAGCAGGCCGAGATCGACGCGGAACTCGTGGCCGCCGACCGTGCCCGTGCCGCGGCGGAAGCGGTGCTGGCGGAACCGGAGATCCGGGCGGCAGAGGAGCAGGAGCCCGGCGATCCGGCCGAGCTGGACGCGCTCGTGGCGGACGCGCAGAACGCGCTCAACGCGGCGGTGGCCACCCATGCCGAGGCGAGCAGGCGGGCCGGCCAGCTCGAAGACCTCGGCGGCCAGCTCTGGGCCGCCGTGGACCGGATCGCCCCGGCCCAGCGCGCGTTCGATGAACTGGACGGTCTCGCCGACGTGGTCGCCGGGCGCGGGGCGAACAACCGCCGCATGTCCCTGCACTCCTACGTCCTCGCCGCCCGTCTGGAAGAAGTCGCCCAAGCGGGATCGCTGCGGTTACGCAGGATGTCCGGCGGCCGCTACGAATTCGTCCACTCGGACAAGGCCGGTCCGCGTGGTCGCCGCGGCGGCCTCGGGCTCGACATCCGTGACGATTACACCGGCGCCATCCGCCCGGCCAAGACGCTCTCCGGCGGCGAAACCTTCATGGCCTCGCTGTCGCTGGCGCTCGGCCTGGCCGACACCGTCGCCGCCGAATCCGGTGGCCTCGTGCTGGACACCCTGTTCATCGACGAGGGTTTCGGCGGCCTGGACGCCGACACCCTGGACGCCGTGATGGGGGTGCTGGACGAGCTGCGCGCGGGTGGCCGCGTGGTCGGCGTGGTGAGCCACGTGGACGAGATGCGTCAACGCATCCCGAGCCGCCTGCACGTCCTGCGCGGCCGAGCGGGCTCCCACCTGCAAGCGACCATCGCCTGAGCGTGGGCCTCCGCTCCGGGAGGGACGAATGATCGCCTACAGCCGGTTTCCGGCCCCGAAAATGTGCCACTGGGTTCACGCGGCCAACGGGCGATCCATGGGTCTGCTCGCGCGAGTGCTGCGGGCGATGGACGCTCACCCCTCGTGGTCGAGCAGCCACCGTTTCACCGGTAATCCCCAGCGGAAGCCGCCGAGTGCGCCGCCGATGCGCAGGATGCGGTGGCAGGGCACGAAGAGGGCCGCGGCGTTGCGGGCGCACGCGTTGGCCGCGGCGCGCGTGGCGTCGGGACGGCCGGCGCGGGCGGCGAATTCGGTGTAGGTCAGTGGGCTGCCCGCCGGGACGGCGCGGAGTATCTCCCAAGCGTGAACGAGGAACTCCCCGGACTGCTGACGCACCGGAATCCGATCGATCGCGGTGACATCACCCTCGTGGTAGGCGGTGACGGCTCCGGTCACCTCGCCCAGCGAATCCCGCTGCCGTAACGAGCCGGGACGCAGGATGGGGTGGATCAGGCCGCGCAGGTTTTCCGCGTCGGATGTCCAGCCGGAGGCCAGGACCGCGCCGTCGGAGTCGACGAGCGTGGTGAACGCGCCGAGCGGGGTCTGCGTGACGGCGAAATCCGCTGTCGCGGTGGTGCCGCCGGCCTCGGCGCGGACGGTGATGCTGGTGGTCATGATTCGACACTGCCTTTCGTGGTGGCGAGCGCGGGGACATCGGATGGTGTGGCGCGGCTGGTCAGTGCCGCTTTCCACAGGTGCATGGACAAATACGACCGCCACGGAGCCCAGCGGGCGGTGTCCGTCAGATCGACGCCGAGCAGGGTCGCGCCGCGGCGGACGACCAGGTCGGTCCCGAGCAGGACGTCCGGATCGGCGAGCAAGCGCATGATCACGTAGTCGGCCGTCCACGGTCCGACGCCGTCCAGCGCGAGCAGGTCGCGGCGCAGGTCGGCCGCGGTGCGTCCCTGGTGCAGGGGCAGCTCGCCGGAAGCGAGTGCCTCGGCGGCCGCGATGATGGAACGGATGCGCCGCGCCGGCCCGGTCAAGACCTCGGCGCCACGCTCGGCGATGACTTCGGGTGCCGGGAACAGCAGCGGAATCGGCCCGTCCACCCGCTCACCGAGCGCTTCGACCAGCCGCGCGGTGTGCGTGGCGGCGGCCGACACCGAGATCTGCTGCCCGATCATGGTGCGCAGCAAGAGTTCGGCTCCGTCCACGCACCCGGGCACTCGAATACCCGGCGTGAATGACGGGCGCACCGCGTCGAGCGGCTCCGCCTCGGTCAGCGCCTCGGTCTCCGGCGGCGACCCCGCGTCCGGCAGGTACTCGGCGGCCTGCTCGGGCAGTTGTCCCGAGGAGGGCATGCGCGCCGCGGGACCGACACCGAGCGCGTCATCGATCCCGATCGGGTCGGCGTCCAGATCCAGCAGGTGCCGGAGCCTGGCCACCGTCGGCGCGAGATCGCGCATGTCGTGCAGGGACAATTCCGCTCGCACATGGTCGCGCTGGAAGCTCAGCCGCGCGGTGGCGTGCCCGTGTGGCGTGCGCAGGTTCCTGGTGTAGGCGCGGTTCTCCCACAATTCCATGCCCGGTACGACATGGGCGGACAGGAACCATTCCAGCCAGGCCCGGTCGAGCGGTTCCCGGTAGGGCAGCCGCAGGGTGAGCGATCCGCTGCCGGCCTGTGCCGGGCGCGCGGGGGCGCTGTTCTTCGCGCGCTGCGCTTCGAGCCGCATGGTGGTGGGGCTCACCGCGAACACCTCGCGCACCGTGTCGTTGAACTGGCGGATGGAGGCGAAGCCCGCCGCGAACGCGATGTCGGACATGGGCATGGCGGTGGTCTGGATCAGCAGCCGCGCGGTGTGTGCCCGGTGCGCGCGTGCCAGTGCCAGCGGCCCCGCGCCCAGTTCCGTGGTCAGCACCCGGGTGAGCTGCCGCTGGGAGTAGCCGAGGGTGGCGGCCAGCCCGGGCACTCCGGCGCGCTCGACCACGCCGTCACCGATCAGCCGCATCGCCCGGGCGGCCAGATCCGCCCGCGTGTTCCACAGCGGCGATCCGGGCGCCGCGTCCGGCAGGCAGCGGCGGCAGGCGCGGTAGCCCGCCTGCTGCGCCGCTGCGGCGGTCGGCAGGAACGACACGTTGGCCCGCTTCGGCGTGATCGCCGGACACGAAGGGCGGCAGTAGATTCCGGTGGTGCGTACCGCGGTGAAGAATTGCCCGTCGAATCGAGAGTCCCGGGTCGACACCGCCCGGTAGCAACGTTCGAAATCCAATGCCGTGATCGTCACGCCCACCACAATGGCAGCTGCGGCGGACCCGTGCTAGCGGGAATCGGCCACCACCGCCGGTGGTCGTCCCCACCTCGCACTACGGTCATGACATCGCACAGCCGTCGCCTGGTTCGCGGTTGTGGTGGCTACCAAACGGGGGTGTGGCGGCGCGTGCCGAAATTCTGCCGGTCAGCAGCAGCGATTGGCCGGATTGCGATCCGCCTCGGCATGCCGCTGCCGCCAGTACTCCCGCTCGGTCGGAATGGCGCATCCCGGGTGCCTGCGCCGCAGGTGCTCGACGTAGCGCTGGTAATCCTGCCCGCCCAGGATCGAGTCGAACCACCAAATGGCCGCCCGAACGCCGTCGCGGCAGGCGAGGGCCACCGCGCGCAACCGGGTGCCGACCGGTCGCCCGGACCGGTCGGCACCCTGGATGGCCGAGTCGCTCATTGCGCGTGGACGTGTGCCGCGCCGGGAGCGCGCACCTTTCCGGTCGCGATCAACTCGTCCCACTGCTTCTGCACTTCCTTCTCCGCCGCGGTGGCGACGAAACCGCTGGGCGCGAAGATCTTCGACGGTTCCTCCGGCGTCTCGGTGGTCTTCGTCTCGCCGGAGCGCCAGGCGCGGTAGGCGACCAACCCGCCGACCACCGCGACGATCAGCACCAGCACCGCGAACACGATCGACAACGTGCCCTGGATGAAGGTGTTGCGCACGATCGCGGTCATATCGTCCTGCGTCTTCGCCGTCAGGCACAACTTCCCGGCGTCCTGGGCGGCCTGGCAGATGCTGTGCTGCTTCCAGTAGCCGAGCTTCGGGTCGGCGGAGAAGATCTTCTGCCACGATGCCGTCATGGTCACCAGCAGGTCCCAGACCAGCGGAATAGCGGGCACCCATGCCCATTTCGCGAGGCCCTTCTTCACCACGATCACCAGTACCACGGTCAACGCGATGGCCGCGAGCAACTGGTTGGCGATGCCGAACAGCGGAAACAGCGTGTTGATGCCGCCCAACGGGTCGGTGACACCCATCAGCAGGATCGAACCCCATGCCGCGACCACGAGGGCGGAGCACAGCCACGCGCCCACCCGCCAGGACGGATCACGGAACTTCTTCGCCGCCCCGCCGAAGTTGCCCAGCGCGTCCGAGAGCATGAACCGCGCCACCCGGGTGCCCGCGTCGATCGTGGTGAGGATGAACAGCGCCTCGAACATGATCGCGAAGTGGTACCAGAACGACTTCATGCTCGCGCCGCCGAGGAACTGGTGGAACACCTCCGAGATGCCGACCGCCAGCGTCGGCGCGCCGCCCGTGCGCGAGATGATCGACGATTCGCCGACGTCGCTCGCCGCCTGGCTCAGTTCCGCCGGAGTGACCGCGGGACCGCTGAGCCCGAGGCTGTTGGTGTAGGCCGCGGCCTTCTCCGCGGTGCCGCCGGTGAGGCCGAGCGGCGCGTTCATCGCGAAGTACAGATGCTGGTCGATGATCGAGGCGGTGATGATGGCCATGACCGCGACGAACGACTCCATCAGCATGCCGCCGTAGCCGATCATCCGGGCGTGTGATTCCTTCTCCAGCAGCTTCGGCGTGGTGCCGGAGGAGACCAGCGCGTGGAACCCGCTCAGCGCGCCGCAGGCGATGGTGATGAACAGGAACGGGAACAGCGAGCCCGCGAAGGCAGGCCCGGTGCCGGTGGAGGCGAACGACGAGACCGCGGGCGCGTGCAGCACCGGCAGCGTGACGAGAATGCCCACCGCGAGCAGCCCGATGGTGCCGACCTTCATGAACGTCGACAGGTAGTCGCGCGGCGCGAGCAGCAGCCACACCGGAAGCACCGAGGCGACGAAGCCGTAGGCGATCAGCAGCCACGAGATGGTCACCGGCGAGAGCGTGAACCAGTCCGCGCCCCAGTCGGTTTCCGACACCCAGCCGCCGCTCACGATGGCCAGCAGCAGCAGCGCGAATCCGATCACGGAGACCTCGCCGACCTTGCCCGGCCGCAGGAACCGCAGGTACACGCCCATGAACAGCGCGATCGGAATGGTCATGCCGATCGAGAAGACGCCCCACGGGCTGTGCGCGAGCGCGTTGACGACCACCAGAGCGAGCACCGCCAGCAGGATCATCATGATCACCAGCACGCCGACGATGGCCGACCAGCCGCCGATCACCCCCAGCTCGTCCCTGGCCATCTGCCCGAGGCTGCGCCCGCGCCGCTTCATCGAGACCCACAGCACCAGGTAGTCCTGCACAGCGCCGGCCAGTACCACGCCGACCACGATCCAGATGGTCCCCGGCAGGTAGCCCATCTGCGCGGCCAGCACCGGCCCGACCAGCGGACCCGCGCCCGCGATGGCGGCGAAATGGTGCCCGTAGAGCACCCGCCGGTCCATCGGCATGTAGTCCTTGCCGTTCTCCAGGATCTCGGCGGGCGTGGCCAGGTCGTCACGCGGTTCGACGATCTTGCGTTCGATGAACCTGGCGTAGAACCGATACGCGATGATGTAGGTGGACACCGCCGCGATCACGATCCACACCGCGTTCACCGATTCGCCCCGCGAGATGGCGAGCACCGCCCAAGCTATGGCGCCGAGTACGGCGATCCCGGCGAAGATCAATTTCTTGGCGGGAGTGATCGGGGACTTGTCGACCACGCCGACAGGCGGCAGATCGGGATCGGTCCGCAGATATTCGATTGTCGCCATCGGCCCTACTCTCCTGTAAAACGCGCAGGATCTTGCTGAAACACGTGACAACGTATCCGATCGATGATCGCCGTCGTGCCGATTCCGGACGCCGGGCGGGCACCGTGAAATATTGTTCATGTGTCGGCCGTCACCAGGTGATTGCCGCACGTATGCTGCCATGCGGTTCGAGAAGCTCCACATCCGCCCTGGAGGAGGGCTGTGTTGCGTGCGAATCCCGTCGCCCGGGTCCGTCGCCGGACGCTGCTCGGGTCGGCGCTGGCCGCGCCGCTGCTGGCAGGCGGCGGCTGCGGTTCCGATGACGACGCGCTGACCTTCTTCTTCCAGGCCAGGCCGGAAGAGGCGCGGGTGCGGCTGAAGATCATCGACGAGTTCCGGAAATCGCACCCCGGCATCCGGATTCGCACCATCGTGTCGGGGCCGGATCCGTTGCAGCAGATGCTCACCTACTGCGCGGGCGGTAAGTGCCCGGACGTGCTGATGGCGTGGGAGCTGCTCTATTCCGGGCTGGCCGAGCGCGGCGTCCTGCTGGATCTGAACACGCTGCTGGATCGCGACCCCCGCTACGCAGCCCAGCTGAAAGCCGACAGCTACCCGGCGCTGTATGACACCTTCGCTTACGCGGGCGGGCAGTACGCCCTGCCCGAACAGTGGTCCGGCGTATTCCTGTACTACAACCGAACCCTGTTCGAGGAGGCCGGGATCACCCCGCCCGCACGCTGGCGGGACGCCTGGACGTTCGACGAGTTCCTGGCCGCAGCCACGGCGTTGACCAGGCGCGACTCGTCCGGACGGGCCCGGTGGGGTTTCGCCGACGCCTGGGTGCCGTACTTCTCGGCGGCCTGCTTCGGCATGAACAACGGCGCCGAATGGTTCTCGCCCTCGGTCGACCCGACCAGGACCAACCTCGGCGATCCGCGCTTCGCCGAAGGCTTCCAGTTCTACGCCGATCTCGCCGTACGCCACCGCGTGGCGCCGAAAGCCGCCGACACGCTCTCCGTTTCGGCGCCCGACCTGTTCCGGCGGGGCCGGGCGGCGATGGCACTGGGCGGGCACTGGCTGTACTCCGAATTCGCCGGGCACGACGATCTCGCGATCGACGTCACGGTGCTGCCGGTCGGCCCGCACGGCGGTCCCGGTGCCATCACCGACGTCGGCAGTACCGGCCTGGCCATCGCCGCGGACAGTCCGCGCGTCGAACAGGCTTGGGAGTTTGTGAAGTTCGCGACCGGGCCGGTGGGGCAGGCGATCATCGCCGCGTCCGGGCTGTTCGTTCCGGTGCTGAAATCGGCCATGAGTTCACCGGGTTTCGCCGCCGCGCACCGCGAGATCGGCAATCTCGAGGTGTTCACCGACGGCCCGGCCAGCTCCCGTCCGCTGCCGGTGACGCCCGCGTGGGGCAAGGTGTCCGCCCTGCTCGAACGCGGCTCCAACCGGGTGCTGCGCGGCGCCGCCACCGCCGCGTCCTTGGACGGGCGTTTCGCCGCCGACGTCGACGCGCTGCTGGAAACGCCGTGACCGGCGCGCGAAGGTCGCAAACATCGGGCAAAAGGGGTGTGGCCTCCCGGTTGGCGCGGCGTCGAGAACGGGCCGGGTGGGCATTCGTCGCGCCCAACGTGGCGGCCGTCGCGATTTTCTTGTTGTTCCCGTTGGGATTCTCGCTCTATCTGAGTTTTCATTCGTGGGACTTGTTCAGCCCCATGCGTTTTGTCGGTGTGGACAACTACCGGCGGCTGTTCGGTTCCGACCCGTTGTTTCTCATCGCATTGCGCAACACGGCGGTTTTCACCGTATCGACCTTGGTGCCGACGGTGGGCATCGGACTGGTCGTCGCCGCCGCACTGAATCGAAAGCTGGCCGGTATCGGCCTGTTTCGCACCATCGCGTTCCTGCCGTTGGTCGCCTCGGCGGTCGCCATGGCCGTGGTGTGGCGGTTCCTGTTCACCGACGACGGGCTGCTGAATCTGGCGCTGGGCGGGCTCGGCATCGGCGCGGTGCCGTGGCTGACCGACCCCGACTGGGCGCTGGTCTCGCTCAGCATCGTCACCGTGTGGAAGAGCGTGCCGTTCGCGACGGTCATCCTGCTCGCCGCCATGCAGGGCGTGCCGGAGACGCTCTACGAGGCCGCGAAGATCGACGGAGCCGGTGCGCTGCGGCGGTTCTTCGCGATCACGCTGCCGCTGATCCGAGGGCCGTTGTCGTTCGTCTTCATCATCACGATCATCAATTCGGTGCAGGCATTCGACCAGGCCTACGCGCTGACCGGTGGGAACGGGGGACCGGAGACGGGTACATACCTGTTGGGGATCATGCTGTTCCAGCACGCGTTCGGCTTCTACGAGGTCGGTTACGCCTCCGCGCTCGCCTGGGTGATCTTCGCGATGCTGTTCATGCTGACCCTGGTGCAGCTGCGGCTGGCCCGGCGTTCGGAGGTGGAACAGTGAACACCTACGAGGTGGTGCGGCGCGCGCTGCCGGTCCGGCGCGACCGCGCGAGCGTCGTGTTCGGCCGGGTCGACCGGGCGATCGTGCGGCGGCTGCTGCGCGGGACCGCGATATACGCGGTGCTGGTGGGTATCGCGTGGTGCGCGCTGCTGCCGATCCTGTGGGCGGTGTCGGGCTCGCTGAAGCGGGACGGTGAGATCGCCGACGCGGCCTTCCTTCCGCAGCGGCCGCAGTGGTCGAACTACGGAAAGGTCTTCGAACTGCTGCCGATGGGGCGGATGCTGCTCAACACCACGGTCTACGCGCTGTGTGTCACGGCGGGGCAGGTCTTCTTCTGCTCGCTGGCCGGTTACGCGTTCGCGCGCCTCCGTTTTCGCGGGCGGGACATGCTGTTCCTCGCCTACCTCGCGACGCTGATGGTGCCGCTGACCGTGACGGTGATCCCGCAGTTCCTGCTGATGCGGGCGTTCGGCTGGGTGGACACCCCGTGGGCGATGATCGTTCCCGGCCTGTTCGGCAGTGCGTTCGGCACCTATCTGATGCGGCAATTCTTCCGAACGCTGCCCGACGAACTGGAGGAGGCCGCCATCCTCGACGGCTGCAACACCTGGCAGGTCTACTGGCGGGTCCTGCTGCCGCACACCCGTCCGGCCCTGATGGTGCTCGCCGTGCTCACCTGGATCACCGTGTGGAACGACTTCCTCTGGCCGCTGGTCATGATCCAGCGCGAGGACGTCGCCACCGCGACACTGGGCCTGGTCCGGCTGCAAGGCCAGTACCACACCCAGTGGCCGATACTCATGGCCGCCGCGATCGTCATCCTGGTTCCGCTGCTGGTGATCTACGCGATCGCCCAGCGCGCGTTCATCCGCGGCATCGCGATGTCGGGGCTCGGCGGGCGTTGAGCAGGACCTCACCCGCCGACGGCGGAGCTGCCGCGGGGCCTCGGCAAGGCCCCGCGGTCAGGTAGCGGACGGGCGTCGTGGGCCGCGCCGATCAAGCGCCCCAATAGGTGCCGAAGCTCCACAGGTTGCCCTCCGGGTCGCGGACCGTGAAGCCGCGCGAGCCGTAGTCCTCGTCGCGCAGGTCACGGACCACTTCGGCGCCCGTGGCGGTCGCGCGGGCGAACAAGGCGTCGGGCTCCTCGCAGACCAGATAGACAGAGTCGGTGCCGGTCGGGCGGGTGCCGAACGGGCTGTCGTCCTTGCCGGCCGAGCCGAACATGATGCCGCCGCCCAGCGGCCAGCGCAGTTCCGCGTGCTCCACGATCGACGGGTCGTCCTCGCGGGTGTAGAGCGCGGCTTCCCGGAAGCCGAACGCCTCGACGAGGAAGGTGGCCATGGCGCGGGCATCGCGGAAGGTCAGCGCGGGCCAGACGGCGGTGCGGGTTCTGGTTTCTGTCGGATTCGTCATGGCTTTATCGTCATCCGGCGGACTCGTCGGCGGCTTGGACGGATGGAACCTCCTCGGCGAGCCAGACGGTCGGGCTCGTCCCGGCGAGGTCGGCGAAGTCGCGGTCCAGATGGGCCTGGTCGTAATAACCGCACGCGGCGGCCACCTGGGCGATGGTGATGTAGGACGGCGTCTGCGCGAGCATGCGGCGGGCTCGTTCGAAACGCGTGATCCGGGCCGCGAGCTTCGGGCTCAGACCGAACTCGCGATTGAACCGTCGCGTCAGATGCTGCCTGCTCCATCCGATCTCCTCGGCCAGCGGGCCGACCGCGATCGCGCCGCCGGAACCGACCACGGCGCGCCAGGCCCAGGTGAGTTCCGGACGCACCGCGCGGTCGGGATCGGCGAGCGCGCAGAGCACCCGATCGCAGACGGCGAAACGTTCCGGCCAGCTCGGCGCGGATTGCAACCGTTCCCACAGCTCCAGGCCGACAGGACCCACGACGTCGGACAATTCGACCGACGTGTCCCACAGCGCGGCCGCGGGCATGCCGAACAAGGTGCGGCAACCGAGTGGCGTGAGCGCCACGGCCACGCCCTCCTGGTGACCGTCGTGCGCGATGAGCGCCGTGCTCGCCTGTAGGCCGCTCAACACGCACCGGTAGTTCCGCGGAGACTGCCGCGGATCGGTCTGCTCGACGACGTCGATCGTCGGGCCGATCCCGACGATGAAAGTCATGTGCCGCGAAGGCAACCCACGATGGGTCGCCGCCGCGAACCCGGACATGCGATACCCGATATACCGGTCGATGAACGCGGCGAGCACGGGCGCCGGACGCGCCGTCACCACCTCCGTGGTCGGCTCCATACGGGACACGCTACGCCCGGGGACCGACATGCGGCCCGCTCGGTTTGCGACGTTGACGTGCGCGCGGATCGCCGTTTCGGCGGTGGCCGTGTCGAGCAGGCAGGTGGCCGAGTCGTCGCGGTGAGCTGTGGCACGCGGACGATCGCAGCGCGGGATGGTCGGCAGCGACTACGGACCACTGGCGCCGCCGTGACCGGGTGTCCTGCTGCCAGTGCTCGGTCCCTCGTACCGGGCAGCTCTCCATTGGTTCCGGGCGCTGGTGAGATGTACCACTACAGCGTGTAGTGGACTGTGATCACCCGTCGCGATCCGGCTACCGTTGCGCCTTCTAACGATTTCTGGAGGTGCGATGCGGCGGGTGCAGTACGAGCGCAGCGGTGGTCCCGAGGTGCTCGAGCTCGTCTCGGCCGAAGTGCCGACGCCCGGACCAGGGGAACTGCTGGTCCGTGTCGAGGCGGTCGGGGTGACCCTGCCGGTGGTGCGAAAGGTCCGTGAGCAGCGCGAACCTATCGCGTTGGGCGGTGAGGTCGCGGGCGAGGTGGTCGCGGTCGGCGAGGGCGTCGAGCGGTACGCGCCCGGCTACCGCGTGACCGGCCTGGTGTTCGGGCACGGTTACGCGGACTACGCGGTGCTGTCGGCGGCCATGGCGTCGCCGATTCCCGACGGAGCGTCGGCGGTGGACGCGGTCGCGCTGGTGCGCAGCGGCTTGGTGGCGCTCGGTGCGCTCCATGCCGCGTCTGCGCAGGAAGGCGAGTCCGCGTTGATCACCGCCGCCGCGAGCGGCGTCGGCCATCTCGCCGTCCAGCTCGCACGGGTGCGGGGCGCGGCGCGGGTGGTAGGCGCGGTATCGGATCTCGCGAAGGCCGATTTCGTCCAGAAGCTCGGAGCCGACGAAGTGGTCGAGTACGGCCGAGATACCTGGGGACCTCCCGCCGACTACGTGCTCGACGCGGTCGGCGGCGACCTCCTGACGCCCGCGCTCGCGGCCCTGGCCCCCGGCGGCCGCCTGGTCGCCTACAGCTCCGGCGGCGGCGCCATCCAGGCATACGACCTGCTCGTCGGCGCGAAATCCGTCATCGGCTTCCAAATGGCCCGCATCGCGCAGAAACAGCCCGACCTGTACGAGCACTGGCGCCAAGAGCTGTGGCAGTACTTCGCCTCCGGCCAGTTACGCCCCGCCGTGCACGCCGAATTCCCTCTCGAGGAAGCGTCCGCCGCCCACGCCGCCGTCGAGCATCGCGCCAACCTCGGCAAAGTGGTCCTCATCCCCTGACGCGGCTCCGCGAGCGGCACATGGCTGCGGCAAAGGTCGAGAAGACCTCGCCGCCATGTGCCGCTCGTGGGGGAGGGTAGACTCTGCTCCTCGTGAGTCTCACCCTCGGAATTGTCGGCCTGCCGAACGTCGGGAAATCGACGCTGTTCAACGCGTTGACCAAGAACGACGTGCTCGCCGCGAACTACCCTTTCGCGACGATCGAGCCGAACGTCGGCGTGGTCCCGCTGCCCGATCCGAGGCTGAACAAGCTGGCGGAGATCTTCTCGTCCGAGCGGATCGTGCCCGCCACCGTGTCGTTCGTCGACATCGCCGGCATCGTGAAGGGCGCCTCGGAGGGCGCGGGCCTGGGCAACAAGTTCCTCGCCAACATTCGCGAGGCCGACGCCATCTGCCAGGTGGTGCGGGTGTTCGCCGACGACGACGTGGTGCACGTCGACGGCCGCGTCGACCCGAGCGCCGACATCGAGGTGATCGAGACCGAGCTCATCCTCGCCGACCTGCAGACCCTGGAGAAGGCGGTCGTGCGGTTGGAGAAGGAAGCCAAGGTCAAGAAGGACCGCAAGCCGGTCGCCGATGCCGCCAAGGCCGCGCAGGAGATCCTCGACAACGGCACCACCCTGTTCGCCGCAGCGGACAAGGTGGACACCGAACTGCTGAAAGAACTCTCGCTGCTCACCACCAAGCCCTTCCTCTACGTCTTCAACGCCGACGAGTCGGTGCTCACCGACGAGGCGAAGGTAGCCGAGCTGAAAGCCTCTGTCGCCCCGGCCGACGCGGTCTTCCTCGATGCCAAGGTCGAAGCCGAACTGCTGGAACTCGACGAGGAATCCGCCCTCGAACTCCTCGAATCCATCGGTCAGACCGAACCCGGCCTGCACGCCCTGGCCCGCGCCGGCTTCCACACCCTCGGCCTCCAGACCTACCTGACCGCGGGCCCGAAAGAAGCCCGCGCCTGGACCATCCACCAAGGCGACACCGCCCCCAAGGCCGCGGGCGTCATCCACACCGACTTCGAACGCGGCTTCATCAAAGCAGAGGTCGTCGCCTACAACGACCTGGTCGAAGCGGGTTCCATGGCCGCAGCCAAAGCCGCGGGCAAGGTGCGCATGGAAGGCAAGGACTACGTCATGGCGGACGGCGACGTGGTCGAGTTCCGTAGCGGATTAGCGTCTGGGAAGAAGTAGGGCTGCGCACCTATCGCTGCTGGTAAATACTCTGCTGAGCCCCCACCCGGTGTCCGGATATGGGCTCAGTCGTTTCTCTGGCACTGCACGCCGCGACACCAACCTCATATGACGGCACCCCTAGTCCGATGACACGGGTGCTGGTCGGCTGGATAATCCGTGTATGGGGTCGGATCTCATCGGCGTGGCTGTGGCGGCTGTCGGGGTGGTTGGCACGTTCGGCGCGGCGGTGGCTGCGCAGTGGGCGGCATTGAGGGGCAAGCGTCTTGACGCGGAGATACACCGAGGGCAGCAGGCCGAACAGCGTGCCGAGTCGACGCGGCAACAGGAGCAAGACCGGAAGCAGTCAGTGTATTCAGAGTTCAACTCTGCGGCCAGGAACTATCGAATGCAGCTGCACCACTGGGTGATGGAGCTAGAGCGGGGCGGATCGGTGGATGCCGAGAAGCTGGAGAGCGAACGCGCGCGCTACCGTCAGGTGTATGCGCAAGCGCAAATGATCGTGCCCGACCGAGTCCTGGTTGTCACATCCGAAGTAGACCTGTGCCTGGGGAATACGTACCGCGCTGTGCATCACATGGTCGACCGTGCTGACTCGGATGCTCTGGGACGGTTGCACCGATGGCTGGACGGCCCTCTGTCGGATGCAGTCTGGTTACTTCGTCAGGTACTTCGCGAAGATCTGGGTGTCGCGGACTCGGCGACGGATCTTGATGCGAGGGTGTCAGCGATGTCTTTGGCGAGGGTGGAGCAGTTCGATGCTAGAGCGGGTGCGTTGAACTGTAACCTCAGGGGCGATATTGGTGCGCAGCAAGACCGCGGAACTGTAGATAGCGAGGTGCCGACCGCCAGGCTGGTCCGGTCATCGGCTTCCGAACGCGGAAGTGTCGCGTAGCGGGTAGCGTCTCAAACCACCCGTACACCTCTGCGACTCGCGTCGGTGGTGAAACCCGTCGGCAGTTGTCCGTGGGGTCGCCTATCGTGTCGACGTGGCGCTCAAAGACCTGACCAGGGATGCGGTCATCGCGGCGATCAACGAGTTCGACAGTGTAGGGCGGGAGCAGTTCCTCGCCAAGTACGGATTCGCCGAGTCCAGGCGGTTATTTGTCCAGTACGAGGGCAAGTCCTATGATTCCAAAGCTCTCGCTGGTGCCGCGCACGCGTTTCTGAGCGGGCAGTCATCTTTGAAGGCCTCGGAGTTCTCCGGTGGCTGGCGCCATGCTGCTGGGGTCTTGCAGCATTTGGGATTCGACGTCGTGGACCGTGTTCCCGCGTTGACGGTTCACGACCTGGTTCGCGCGATCGACAGACTTCGTCCGGCGACGGTGGCGAGCGGTCCGATGCTCAAACAGGCGGTGGTGCTGCTGTGGGCGATCGGTCTAGCAAGGCGGGGAGCGGATCGTGTGTTGACGTGGGAGCGCACACACGCGGAACTCACGCCATTGTTGACCGCACACCACAGATCCGGTGAGCGCCCTGAGGGACGACCGGACTACCCGGTTGCCGCGCTGTATCGTGCTGGATTGTGGACACTCGATACCTCGACTTCCGTTCCTGCCGCCCACGGTGATGCGCGGTTGCGCCGGTGGTTTGACGAGCACCAGCCCGAGGGAGGTCTTCCCGAGCCGGTCTACGAGCTGCTTCGCTCGTCTGGTGTGGCTCGGGTGCAGGTTGTCAGCGCGATCGTCGACAAATTCTTCGGCGACTTCGACTACGCCGCGGTGACGAAGGCGGTGGGTCTTGAGGGGGACTCGGTTGTCGACGACGATCTCATGCTGCCTGATGAAGACGCCGGCATCGATGATCCCAAGCGCGACTACCAAGACTTGATCGCAGTGGTCACGAATCGTGAGCCGAGCACCCGGGGTAAGCGACGTCCAGTAGTCGGCAATGATCCGATTCGGCTGGCCGCAGCTCGGCGCGCTGTCCTCCTCCGCAGCGAAGGGTTTTGCGAGAATCCTGCATGCGGCAAGCCGGCACCGGATTATACCGAGCGGGGCCACCCGGTCCTGGAGGTCGATCACGTCTCCGACATTGCTACAGGCGGCCGGGATCACCCGGTGCAGATGGTTGCGCTGTGCCCGGACTGCCATGCGGTGAAGACCCGAGGGCGGTCGCGCCACCAACTCCGGGAGCGACTGCTCGTCGCCGCGAGAGAACGACATGAGGCCTGGGCCGGAACCGCGGCCTTGAACGGAGGTTAGGTTGTTCGGTGTCGGAATACGCCGGTGTCACGTATCTGGGCAACCGATCCATCCACGCAGGTGAGGCTGGCGCGGTGAGGTTGCCCCTAATCCCAGCGGGTCGAGTTCCTTTTTTAAACAACGTCAGGCGGCAAGGCCGCTGCCAACAAATAGCAGGTGGAGGGTCTCAGCGTTGAGTGACGACGGCAGTGTCCAGGAGCGTCAGCCTCGTGGATTCTTCGAGATAACCCCGGATCTTGAGGGAACCCGCTTCAGGGCGAACGACCTCGAAGGTGCCCGGGGTCTATATCGAGACCTCTTCCGGAAACTCGAAATCGAAGACTGGCCAGCCAATCCGGTTGGACCCCTCCGAGTCTGGTGGACCCAGGAAGGGACGCAGACAGCTTGCTACCTCATCTACATCGCAAGGATCATTTACCACCTTGCCCGCAACGTAACTAGTCGGTCCGAGCCGATCTTCTACGAAAAGGCGAAAAGGCTGTTCACTGAGATGACTGCCAGCGTCTACATGGAGAACTTGGCCGAACTGGAAGTAGCCTTCATTCTTTCGCATGCCATGAGCCCCCTGTCTTACGAGCCTATGGTCCCCGTCGAGCAAATCGGCTCCCCCAGTCAGCCGAAGTCGCCGGATTTTGGAATCCGACTACCAAGCGGTGATATCGCGATTGAGGTCACAGTGTGGCACTGGCAATCGCTGAGGGATTGGGATGCGGCCCAAGAACAAATTTCGGTCAGGCTGGGGGCTCGCCTTCGGCGTGCAGGGCTTGGGCGTCAGGTCAGACTTGGCTTACCGCTTCATGTGCAAGGTGTGGACATCGAGGCGATTGCGAGCTCCGGTGTAGTCGACACGATGAGGGCTTCCGCCGGGGAAACAACGGTCAAACTGTCTGGCGGCGATGCAACTCTGGAGTGGGCCGAGTTCCCTGTCTTCGCGTCTTTTGCGGAGCTGGCGGGCAGTTCACAAATGGCCGAGGGCTTCGGCATAGGTGCGATTGGGAGCGTCGAGAAGCCCTTCGGGTTCTCGGTTCATCCGTTGTTCGATGAGCGCGCGTTCGATGAAGCCGCGACTTCCTTGAGAAAGGCTTTGGACCGGAAGCGTCGCCAGACCGTTGACGGTCTGCCGAACATCATCGCTCTAGGGCTGGGGCACCACAGACTCGACTGGGACTGGGTATTGCCAATGTTCGCGGAACGAATCTGGCCGAATCCCAAGTACAGATGGATTACGGCGCTCGCCGCCTTCACGCCGGAGCAGGCCTGGGATCAGGCAACGGGCACAGCCTTGATAAAATTCGATTGGAACCCGAACGCGGCAATTCCGGCCCCCCAGCCGCTCCGCGACGTAGCAGAAAGGGGAGCCACATTCCACCTTCCGTAAGCTGCTGATCGGGTGGAGCTCCGCAGCGGATTAGCGTCCGGGGACAAGGAGTAGTCCGCCGCTCGGCGTGACGGGCATCGATCCAAATTCTGTCGTCCGTCAGCTGTAGCTTGAGTGCTGTCGAGATTGACCTAGGGGTGAGCGCGAATCTTGGGTGATCGAGTTATATGGGAGTTCGTAGTTCCTGGAACGCCCATATCTCTCAACTCGAAAAGTAAAGCCAAGTCTAGATGGACCGATTCCGTTCGTTCTTGCGGGAGCGACGGTTTGCCCAAGTCGATGTTCCCTTACATCGGTGCCGTATCAGTTACAGTGATATTTTTCCATATAGCGGAAACTCTGGATATGGACAATATGCTGAAGCCGGTTCTTGATGGTCTATATCCAGAAATAATTTACGACGACGGGCTTGTGCAAGAAGTCATCGGAAGCCGCCGGAATATATCGCGGGATATCGCGTTTAGGAACCCGCCAACCTGTGTAATACCATCGTTGGCCGTCGGAGACCCCTTCGTGTACGTAGCGATCGCGGCAGCCATGGATCAGGAGGAGTTGCCATGGATGTAGAGGCGAGGACTCAATCTGCTGTGGAAGAACGCGTCAGGGATTTGCCTGGTGAGTGGACAGTACTGATGAACCCGGACCAGTCCCGCGTCCCTGAGCCTTTGCGTCCCACCAGGCTAGACGCTATTGCAGTCAGCGCTGAGGGGCGAGGAGTCGTATTCGAGGTCGTTGTTGCGGCGAAAGCGGGGATTTCTTCGCGTCGCATGGCGGAGATAGATAGGCTGAGAAGTGCGGTGGGATCAATTCCGGGATGGGAATTCGATTTGATTGTGCTCCGTCCCGAAAGAGGGGCTCCAGCCGACGAACAGTTCATGCGAGACGCTCTTGAATCAGCGCATGAAATAGCTGAGAGAGCGCCAGTTGCCGCATACCTTTCGGCGTATTCTGTGCTTGAATGGAAGTTGTCTGTGTGGGTTAGGCGACTGAAATTGAATTACGCCCCAAATGTGCAGCATCTAGTTTCTGAGTTAATTACTACAGGGCATCTTGACGATGACATTTACCCGGCTGTCAGGCGTTTTCAGCAGTTGCGAAATGCCCTGGCTCATGGCATGAGGGTAGATCCACCCTTCGGCACGAATGAAGTTCATAGTCTATTTCGGTTCATAGACCAACTGGATGATCGTGTGGTTCAAGACCGTGAGGAAGTTCCGGGTGACGACGCGAATTCCGGCTCTGTGACCTCATGAGTGGCGCTAAGCGTGGGATGGGAGCATGGCACGCATGGAAAAGGGCGAATGGGCCGAACGATTGGCTCGTAAGCATCTGGCACACATGCCGCGTCGGCTCGCGCACGTAGCGGCGGTGGCTCGGCAGGCGGCTCGAGCGGCGGCAGTCACAGACGACCCGGAACTACTGGTAGTAGCTGCATGGCTGCATGACATCGGTTACGCGCCGGACATTGCGCAAATCGGTTTCCATCCCATCGATGGTGCCGTTTTCCTGCACAACCGGGGTGCGAGCGACCGACTGTGCGGCCTGGTCGCGAACCACTCATGTGCATGCGTCGAGGCTCGGCGTCGCGGGCTGACGATCGAGTGGCCGGACGAAGACTCCGCACTTCGCGACGCGCTGTGGTGGGCGGACATGACCACCACCCCAACCGGTGAAGTCACTGAAATTCGCGAGCGCATCGCTGAGGTCCAGGAGCGATACGGCGTGGAGCATATTGTCGCCCAGTCCGTCCTCGAGGCTGCGCCTCAACTGATCGCAGCGGCAGGCCGGACCGAGCGTCGAATTGGGATGCGCCCGCCGGTCAGGTGAAATAGGGTGTCGACGGATCCTCTAGGCCCTTGCGGATTCGGAGGCGGATGGACGGATGGATGTCACGCTCGGGCAGTTCGTCTGGTGCAACCCACAGGACTTCCGACGATTCCGTGCTCTGCCTCGGAGTGCCGCCGATCGGCTTGGCGTGGAAGCAAATTGAGAATTCCTGGCGGACCTCGCCATCGTCGTAGGCGATGATGTGGTCGGGGTCTGAGAAAACGCCGATTAGCTCCGTCACCCTGACGTCTATACCGGTTTCCTCCTGTACTTCCCGCACGACTGCTTGTGTCACTGTTTCGCCTGCCTCGAGGCCGCCCCCGGGGATCGAATACTTGCCGTTGTCGGTGCGACGAATGAGCAGTATCCGGCCTTCCTCGTCCTGGACGAGCGCGCTGACCGCCACTTTGATGCTGTTCGCGGGCGGCGCGGTCGGATCATGGAAGTAGTCGGTCCGGCTCATGCATGACTCCCAAAGTTGGCTTCATAACTCTCGGTCCAGACCTGTTCAAAACTGGTTGTGTACGTCTCGAAAAGGTCGGCAGCTGGCAGCAGCTTTAGGTGCATTGCCGGAGCGTACGCGCCCGGCTGCCCGTACACGTGCATGTTTACGATCATCTCGTCGTCGAACCGGAAAATCGAGTTATAGAGCGTGGTCCGGTGGTAGCGGATTTCGACACCGTCGATCTCCGACAGCGGTTCGATGAGGGCCAAGGCGTTGCGGATTCTCGCTGGCACGGTTCCGGCGGCCAGCCGTTCTTCGGCACTTCGCTTGGTCGCTTCGTCCTCGTTGGGATCGCCGAACAGCATGCGCACTTTCAGGCCCTCGCGGGTCTTCTGCCTGATCGTCCTTGCGAAGGATGGTTCTTCCGCGAGGAACAGGCCCGCCAGAACGAGCACGTCGACTCGTTCTGTCGCTTGTGTGAGTAGGCGTGTCCACACGTCGAGGGGGATCGAGTTCCTGTGCGGATACACCTGGATCAGCTCTGACTGCGCCATCTCGATCCGGCGCTCCGCGGGCAGCGCGTCCGGCCAGAGGTAGTTCTCCGTTTCGCGCACCATCGACGCGACCTTATGGCGGTGGCGGGGATAGGGTGTGCGGCCCTTCGTAATCCATCGTTCGACAGTCTTCTCGTCGACGCCGGTCGCTTCCGCGACATCGGCGAAATCCAAGCCATTGCGTAGCAGTGCTTCTCGGAGCCTGTCGTTCGGCATCGCAACCCCCTTGGGACGAATAGGGACGTCTTTACTGTACAGGAGACGTTCTCTCGACGTCCACCCCTGGGGTCGCCAGCTACTGATTACGTCTGTCGATTTCCCGAAAAGTGAGGAATTGCAACGCATTTCCCTTACTTCTCGAAGGAGTGATCGACCGTGTCGCACAAGACGTTCGGTGATGTCAGCGGGTCCGACGCCCGCCGACTGATCAGCCTCAAGACAGCGGCCAACTTGGTCGACGTCGACGCGAAGACGATCCGCAATTGGATCGCCGCAGGACACCTCCGTGGCTTCCGGATCAACGGCCACTTGCTGCGGGTCAACCACGCCGAGCTGCTGGCGCTGGTTCAGCCGGTGCTCGCGCCCGTACCGGAGGACGTGGCATGAGCGCCGCGAAGAAGGCTGCGGACCAGCAGCTGAACGAGGCCGAGCGCCTGGCGGAGTACGTCGCCGAGATTGTCGCCACGGCGCCGCCTATCTCGTCCGATGCACGTACGCGTCTGGCAGCCGTCTTGGGCGGCAGCGCCGATCGGAGGGCGGCGTGATGCGCTCCTTCGGCTTGGCCCTCGCCGCGGTGGCGGTGGGCTACACGGTGCTGACGGCGCCGGGGGTTGTGGGCTTCGTCCTGATGGTGTCCGGCGCGATTTGGTTCTGGCAGGCGCGGCGCCGCTGGGGGGTGCGGCGATGAGCACTCAGTGGAGGTCGGACCCGCCTGTTCAGGGGTACACGGTCACTCATTTCGACCGCCGTGGCGGACACAACCCGTTGCATTCGATGGCCGGTCCGGAGTTCACCGGCACGAGCGCGGTGTTCGCCCCGTTGGGGGTGTTGCCGCCGCTGGTGCAGGTGGCCGCGCTGGGTGTATTGCTGCTCGTCGGGATGGGCGGGTGCACTGCGGCGTGGATCGATCATCAGGACTACGTGCCGTCGCCGAACATCTGCCGCCCGCTCGACGCGGGGGTTCCGCCGGAACCGGCGGGGTCGTGTGTGCCGCGTTCGCAGCTGCGCGAGGAGGTGGCGCAGTGAGCGCGCCGGACCGTCGCCGCGTGCGTGCCGAGTTGGAGGCGGAGAAAGCCCGGTTGGACCTGGTTCATGACGTGCTGACCGACATGGTGTTCACCGCTGCCGACGTGTCGGAGGCGAAGGGTTACCGCGACAACGACTTCGAGATGTCGAGGACGCAGCACGTCGGTGAGCATCAGGCGCAGGTTCACGCCGAGCGAACTGCGGTGTGGGACCGGTTGCTCGACTACCGCCACGATCCGGCGTTGGCGGCGAAGATCCGCGCTCAGGTCGCAGCCGATCGGGACCGTGCGCGGCGGGAGCGTTCCCGCGGGATCGAGCGGTCGCGATGAGCAGGTTTCACGATCCGGATGGCAAGCGGTTCGGTGTCCCGACGTGGCCGTGGGGTTTGGCGCCGCAGCATCTGCGGACCCGTCGCCAGCTCGCCCGCGAGGGCAAGAGCCCTGGCGGTGAGTACGAGGCGCAGGTGCTGCGTGCTCGGGGTGGGTCGCGCGGGCCGCTGAAGGCGCACCTGTACGACGCGGAATCAGCGGCGCCGAAACGAATTTCGAGCGAGGCGCAGCTGGAGGCATTGCAGCTGGCGCGGTGGACGCGATCGGCGATGGCCGCGGAGCGGCGAGGGGTGGATGCGACGGAGATGCGCGAGTTCATCGCGCAGGCCCGCGCCGATATCGCTGAGCGCCGCCACGCGGTCGGTCACAGCCGCAGCTCGCGGCAGGGAAGGGAGCGAACCCAATGAACCACAAGAGGAAGGGCGGTGACCGTTACACCGCGTTGGAGCGTCGCCACCGTGCCCAGATCGTAGGCGGGCTGCGTGATCAGGGCTTGTCCTACCGGCAGATCGGCGAGCAGTTGGGTATTTCGCTGGCTCAGGTCGAGTCGTGCCTGGGTGAGGCTACGCGGCTGCGTGAGCAGGGGCTGACGAAGCAGGAGGTCGCCGAGGAGATCGGCATCCCGTACGGGTCGTTGGGCCGGGTGCTGGCTGTGCGGGCCAGTAAGGGCCTGTCGGCGCAGCAAGACGCGGCGCTGGCCGCGCTGGTGGACATGCACGGGATGCAGGTCGATGTGTTGGCCGAGTTCATGAGCTTCAGCAGTCTCAGCAGCGCCTACGACCTCGCCGACGCCCTGCTGAAGCGGCGGATGGTGCATCCGCTGCTGTCGGTGCAGCGCGGTCGGGCGTGGGTCTACCCGAGGCGTGAGGTGGCCGAGCGGTATCTGGGGTGGCGGCCCAAGGACTGGAAGCCGCCGCTGATGTACGCCAACCACTACCGCGCCGTCGCTCAGGCGCGGGTGATGCTGGTCGGTTCCGACCCGCAGTTGTGGGTGTCGGAGCGTGTGCTGCGCCGCCGCGCCGAAGTCGCTGCGGCTGAGTCGAAGTCCGGGCACGTGGTGTTCAGCGATAGCCGGACCCCTCGGAAGGGACGCCCGCACGTGCATGACGGGCGGTTCCTGGGCGAGGTCGGCGGTCAGCACGGCTGGTGGGCGCTGGAGATCGAGCTGAGCGCCAAGGACCGCGTCCACATGGACACCGCGCTTGCGGGCGCGATCCGCGCCGCACGCGACAGCGAGGACGAGGCCGTGATGGGCCTGCTCTACCTGTGCCGTTCCCAGCGCGTCATGAACACCGTCAATGCCGCCTACCAGCGGCTTCCTCGCGAACTCGCCGCGGTCGAGTTGCTGTTCGCGATCGGCGACTTCGACGAGGAGTGGAGCCAGTTCCTCAACCGCCGAAACCAGGGCCGCGCCGCCCGCAAGACCCGGCGCCCGAACCTTCTTCTCACTCAGGAAGCGTCATGAGCAACTGCCAGTGGATCATCACCCCGCAGGACTGCCACCCCCACGGCAGCGCACAAGTCCCCACGACCGGACAGCCGGACGCGCCCCCGGCGGAGCCGGGCGACGGTAGCGGCCCGCTGGTGCCGCAGGCGCCGCCGATCCGCCATGTCGAAGGCTGGGATCTGCCGAGGCTGGACTTGTCTGCGGTCGGTGACGCGGCTTCGACAGCGACGGTGTGCGGTGTCGTGATCGTGGCGATGCTGGTCATGATCGTGGCCGTTGCGGCGCGGTGGCCGTTGGCGCCGCACCGGTTGCGCAACTTCGCGATCGGGTCGCTGCTGCTGCCCGCGGCATCGGCGATGGCCGGCGGATCGTGGATCACGCCCGCCTCCCTGTTGTGGTCGGGTGCGGCGCGGGTCGCCGAGGGCGACCTGGGTGGGCTGCGCACGATGGTCGTGCTCGGTGCCCCGGTGGCCGCGCTGGCGGCGACGTACTGGTGGGCGTCGTTCGTGCACAAGACCAACACGGTCGGGTTGAAGAACCTGGGCCGGACCGAGCGGGTGCAGGCGGCGCTGGCCGCACGGCAGTTCGCCGGGGCCGCTCGGGCGGCGCGGTCGGTCGGTGCCCCGTTCACCACAACGGACGGGATCGTGCTGGGTCCGCTGGCGGACCGGCGTTCGGCGAACCCTCTCGGTTTGTGGTCGGAGCTGACCGCGCGCCATCAGGCGTGGATGGTGGTGCCGCACAAGGAAGCTCGTCGCCAGATGGCGGCGTTCGGCACAACCGGTTCGGGCAAGACGGAGCTGATCAAGCGGTACGCGGTCGGGATGCTCGAATACGAGTGGAACGCCTGGCAGCGGTGGAAGGACGTGCCGGGGATGCGGGGCAAGCACCCGCGCCCGCTGCTGGTGGTCGTGTCCTGCAAGGGCGGCAACGACGACAAAGTGTTGGGCCACCTGTTGCGCGAGATCGCCCAGCGCCGCGGTATCGCCGCCGACCGCATCGCCGAAGTTCCCCACGGCGCCCGCCTGAACGTGTGGGCGATGCGTGCCCGCGACCAGCGCGCCGTGCTCGGCGACATGCTCAACGCCGGACAGGCGTCGACGTCGGAAGGCCAGCACTTCGACGAGCTGCGCCGCCGCATCGTCTCGCTTGTCGTGGACGCCCCGGCCGGGCCGCCTCGGTCGAGCCGGGAGTTTCTGGAGCGGCTGAATCCGGAGACTTTGCTGGATCTGTGGGGCAACGCTCCGGACGTGAAGCGGATGGTCGAAGCCCTCCAGTCGGAGAAGGTCGACCAGCTCGCCGACATGCTGATCAAGGCATCCAATCTGTTCGACAGCCTCCAGGGTGAGGACGGGCGGATGGTGTTCGACGGCGGTGTGGACCTTGATGACCTCGACGTGCTGTATGTGACCGTGCCCGGCTTGGACAAGGACGCCGCCCGCGCCCAGGTCGCCGCCATCTTGCGGATGCTGATGCAGCGTGCGGCCCGCACCGCCAAGGACCAGCGTCGCAGCGTCACCTTGATCATCGACGAGCTGAGCGCGCTCACCACCGGCCAGGGCTCGATCGGGTTGGAAGAGGTGTGCGAGCGGGGCCGCTCGCAGGGCGTGAGCGTGCTGTTTGCCGCCCAGAGTCCCGAGGGTGTCGCCGGGGATCAGTGGGCGCTGGACCGGATCTTGAAGTCCTGTGCGGGTGGGGTGCTGCTGGGCTACGTCGAGAACGCCGGAGAGCTGTGCAAGCACTTCGGGTCGGTGCGGCACATGCTGCCGTCGCGGCACCTGATCAAGGGCCAGCGCACCGGCGACGAAGGGCAGGTGTCGGTCGGTGAGAAGTGGCTGGTCGACCCCGACCGCGTCCGCCAGTTCGACACCGGCCAGTTCGTCTACGCCAAGGCCGGACGCGCCCAGTTCGGGCACGTCGTGCCCGTCGACCCCGCCACCGTGCGCCCCCTGCCCGGCACCACCAGCGCCGATCCCGAGGCCGAGCCCGTCACCGCCGACGCGACCGCCTGACCCTCCCATCTGCCGAAACCCATTGAAAGGCAACCCCATGCGCATCATCCGACCCCACGACGACAACGACGACAACGAGGGCCAGCGGAGGCCCGACCCCGCTACGACACCGACCGATCCCGCGATCGCGGGCGAGCTGTTTGCCGACGAAGTAGAGGACTGGCTGGCCGGTATCGCCGACCTCGACACCGCCCCGACCCCGACACCTGCACAACGATCCGCCGCGGACGCCGGACCGGTGCGCCGGGCCGCGCTGAGCGTCGTGCCCGACCTCGACGACGCACCCAACAACCAGGCCGCGGCCGTGGTGGCGCCGGTCCCGGCGCGGTCACGGGCGCAGACTGCGCGGCGCACCGCGGCAGCTTCCGCTGTTGTGGTCGGTGCAGCCGTGACCGCCGGATGGGGTGAGGGGCCGCTGGTGGTCGGTCCGCTGGCCGTCTACGGCGGTGCGTGGGTGGCCTACCTGTGGTGGAACGCCGCCCACCGCCCGCCTCTGCCGCAGGCCATCGGCACCGTCACCGCCGGTATCAGCCACGCCGTCGCCGCTGTCGCGACCGCCATCGTCGGGCTGCTGCGCGCTCTGGTCGAGCGCATCGACCGCGCCCGCACCCAGCACGAGAACAACCGCACCACCACGACCACTCCCGCTCAGTAACCAACCACAAGGAAGGAAAACCGTTGAGCACCAACCCACTCCCCGAAGACCCGATTCGCACCGCGCCGGTCGATCTGTACGAGCGCCTGCACAACGTCGATGACCGGCTGTTCCAGCTGCGCCGCGAGATCAGCGAGATCCGGCGCGAGTACGCCGCTCTGCGCCGCCACCCCGACGCGTTGGCGGTCGACAACCTCGGCGACCCGCTCGACCCCGTCGAAGCCACCTTCCGTGCGGAAACCGCGCTGGCGATGGCGGACGAGAAGTTGGACGCCGCCGACATCTGGCTGTCTCGCGCCCGCGGCCGGTACGCGACCCGTCTCAAGCTCACCGACGCCGCCGCCGACGAACTCGACCGCCGACGCAACAGCGTCGAGCGGACCCGATGAACACCGAAATCAACTACCACCGAGAGGAATTCACTGTAATGACCGACCGTAGCCCTGAGGACGAGATGATCGCCGAAGCTCGCAAGTTCGCGCGATCGCTGCCGGAGCTGACCCGCCTGCACGCCCAAGCCCGCAACTTCCTGGAGCGCCGCAAGATCCGCAAGGAGATCAGCCGCACGCTGCGTGAGCAGCGCCGCGAGGCCGAGGTGATGCGCAATCATCAGCTGACCTGGACCGGCCAGGCTATCGACCGCTACCGCGTCCACGTCGAAACGGTCGCTGAGCGCGCGAACGACCCGCGCGTGGACCATGACCGGCGCGCCCGCGATGCTCACGCCCTGGCCGAGCACCGCAACCGCCTGGCCCGCGGCTTCATCGGCAACGAGCACCTGACCCGCACCGAGCAGGGCATAGCCCTCGACGGATTGGACTCGGCGACGATTTTCCCGCATTTCAAGGTCGGCAATCTCTTCGCCAAAGCGCATAAGGTCCGCGGCATCGACGCACTGCGCTACCGCGCCCACGTCGCTCGGGAGACGGTCAATGCCCGCCAGCGCGCCGGGGTGGAGCGTGAGCAGGGCTGGCAGCAAAGCCTGGACGCCGCGCGCCGCGCCAACGCCGAGGAGGCGCTGCTGGCGCGTATCGACGCCGCACAGGCCCACCGCCACCGCTACACCGCGGGAATGACGTGGACCGACCCGGACGGCGGGAAGCTCACCGAATCCCGCTCGTTCGCCACCGAGCACACCGCCACCAGCTGGTTGCAGCGCAATATCAGCGGCACGTCGTGGGCGGACGGCACCACCCTGGAGGTCGAGACCCGCGACACCCTCAACGCCGCGAAGCAATACGCCGACTACGGGCGCCCCGAGACCGTCGCCGGGCAGCTCGCCGACCGCGAGTCGGTGTTGCGGGAGCGGACGTTGTCCGGGCAGGTTCACCGCGAGCAGGCCGAGCAGGTCGAGCGGGCCCCGCGGCAGCGTGGGAACACTGACCGTGAACGCCCGCCCGAAACCGCCGGTGTTGACCGGTTGGCGCAGGTGGAGCGCCAGTTGAACGACATGGCCGCCGACCGGGACCGGCTGGAAAACCGGGTCGGGTTGCTGCAACGCGGCCTGGATTCGGTCACGGCCGACCGCGACGAGATCCGCCGCAAACTCGACTCCGCCGAGGGGCACATCGAGGCGTTGAAGAACCGCAACCTGCGCCTGTCCGCGGAGATCGGTGAATTGCGGGACCGGCCGGGTGTCGAGCAGTTGACCGCCGAGCGCGACCAGCTGCGTGGCGAACGCGACGAGGCGGTGGCGAAGCTCGCCGAGCGCACCCCGACCCATGAGCGGTTCGGCAGCCCGGAACGCCGAGCCGAGCAGGCTCGCCAGGCCGCGCGGTCCGAGCGGACCCCGGCCGACCAGCGGCTGGGCAGCCCCGGACCACAGGCGGGACGGGATCGGTTCGGCGGTGGCCTGTCTCAGGAGATCGCCGACGCCACTGCGGTTTTCGAGGCCGGGCGCAAAGCCTCTGAGCGGGGCCTGGTCGAGCATGTGCTGGATCATGCGCGCGAGGCTGCCCGCGCTCATCAGGAGCGCTACGGCAACCGCCAGCACGGCAACGGCAACGGCGCAGAGCAGGAGCAACCGAACCCGACCCTGGATGAGCTTCGCAACTCGGTACAGCCGGGCAACGACACCGGCGAGCACGGGCCGGTAGGCAAGCGCGCCAGCTACCTGCGCGACCTCACCGGAACCGGCCGCGAGCAGGCTGGTCCGGACACCCAGTCCTGGCCACGGCCGGAGCGGAACGGCAACGGCCGCAACGGTATCGAGAGGAGCCGTTGACATGCAGCGCGAGCACGAGGAAGCAATGCGCGTCGAGTTCACCCGCTACACCCAGCTGGGTGAGGACATGTACCGGCCGGACGCCACCGACGCCGACCGCGACCGGATCACCGCCCAGCTCTGCGAGACCGATCAGCGGTGGAGCGAAGGGCCGCACGCCGAGCACTGGAGCTACCTGACCGACGCCTACGAGGACTGGCGGCAGGCACCCGACACCATGTTCCGGTTCCTCGACAACATCGACCACAACGGAGGCGAAGGAGTCACCGACCTCCAGCACCGCAGTCTGCGCCAGGCCGGGCAACTGGCCGGTCGAGATAGCGAGAAAGTCCGCGACGCCGCCCGCCGCTACATCGACCGCGCCACATCCGGGCAATCCACACCCCTTTCGGGCGGCCGTCAGATCGAGCGGGGCGGTGAGCATGCACATCGAGCATGAAGAGGCGATGCGCGAAGCGTTCGCCGAGGTCGACCGGCTGTCGCGGCTGCGGGACCGGCCGGGCGCCAGCGAGGCGGAGATCCACAGCCTCTACGCCCAGCAAGAAACCATCGACCACGGTTGGCGCAACGGGCCGCATCCGGGGGAGTGGAAGTACCTCAAGGACGTCCACGACTTGTGGTCGCGCTCGCCCAACTCAGTACGGCGGATGCTGGCCTTGCCGGGCGCCGAATCGTTGGACGGGGTGCAGCGGCGCAGCATCGAGCAGGCCCGCATCCTCACCGCCGCCGAGCGGCCCGAGATCGAGCGGGGGCGGTGACGATGACCGAACCGACACCGCAGCCGGGCCGTTCCTACGAGGTCGTCACCGCGGCGTTGATTCGCCGGGTGGGTCCGGCCAAGTGGCCGCGGGAGCCGCAGCAGTGGAAGAACTACCTGTGCCCGGTGCACGAGGGCGACGGCCACCACCACAATCCCAGCCTGGGTGTGCGGTACGACCCCCAGCAGGGCAAAACGATGGTGCGCTGCTGGGCCCGCTGCGACGACCAGGACGTACTCGACCGGATCGGGTTGCGGGTGCGTGACCTGTGGGATCGGCTGCCGGAGCGCACGGACCGGCAGGGTTCTGCTCGTCGGCCCTACGCGGTCGGCGGGCGGTCCGCTCGCCCGGTGAGCGTCGCGTCCCCGGTCGAGAAAGCCATTCTGGCGGCTCGGTTCCCGCTGCCCGCCAAGCGGGATCTGGGTGCCCAGATCGGGGAGCCCGAGGCGGTGGACACCTACGTCTACCGGTGGCCGGGCGGCCGCGTCGAGGGCGCGGTGGTGCGGCTGCACACCCCGCACGAGCACGGGCACGCCAAGAGCTTCTACCAACGGCGATGGACCGGAACCGAGTGGGTGAACACCGGTTTCGCTCCGCTGCCGTGGCAGCTCGCCGACGTGCGCGAAGCGCTCGACACCGGGCGCGAGTTGTACGTGTGCGAGGGCGAGAAGGACGTGCAACGAGCCCGCCAGGCGGGGCAGCTGGCGACGTGTAACGCGATGGGTGCGGGGAAGTGGACCGACGACCACGCGCGTTGGCTGCGTGGCGCTGGCCGGGTGATCGTGGTCGCCGACCGTGACCGGCCCGGCTACCGCCACGCCGCCCAGGTCGCGGAATCCCTCGCCGACCGCGTCGGCGAAGTCCGGGTGTTGCAGGCCCGCGACGGCAAGGACCTCTGCGACCACCTCGACGCCGGACACGACCTCGACGAACTGGAACCGGTCGCCTACCTCGACCGGCCCCGATCCCCGCGCAGCATCCACGACCTGCACCCCACACCGACCAGCCGCGACCGGGCCGACCGGACCCGCGCCCGCTGAACACCACAACAGGAAGGCCCCATCCATCATGAGCACCAACACCTTCGGACAGCGTTTCCGCCGTGCCGCACGCCCCGCATCGGCGTTCGCCAAGACCAGCAAGCCCGGAACCACCGTCTACGGCCGCATCATTGCAGCCGTCGAGGAACCCAAGCTGAAGTTCGGCGGCGCGCCCGGCGAGGTCGAACTCGACGAGGACGGCCAGCCGGTCATGCAGACCGTCGTCACCCTCGACACCGGCGCCGGACCGCGCAACCTGTACGTGTCCTGGCGCATGGAACAGGCCATCGGGCTGGCGCTGGAGAACGCCGGCAGTGAGGACTTCGAGATCGGTGCGACCCTGTCGGTCACCTACACCGGACCCGACCCGGAGTACTCGCGGGCGCGGCTGTTCACCGCCGTCTACACCCCGGCCGCGGCGAGCAAGGGTGCGTGAGCCGTGACCGGACTCAGCTCCGGTGCGGACGTGGTGCGCAGCAGCGATCCTGCTGCGCACCGCAGCGCACCAGACGATGCACAGGCCGGTGCGCGGACCCGCGAGCAGGTGTCGGCGATCCGGTTCTTCTGGGGTGAATTGCTGTTGGTCGCGGCGATGTCGATCGCGGGCAACCTCGTGCACGCGTGGATGAACGCACCGGACGGCAAGCAGCCGGTCGCGGCGTTCGTCGCCAGTTTCCCTCCGATCGCGTTGCTGGCAGCAACCCACGGCGTCGGGCTGCTCGTGCGCGCCCAGAACAAGGCACGCCTGGCGTACTGGGCTGTTGTCGCACTTACCGCCGCTATCGCGGTCGGCGCGTTCCGGCTGTCGTTCGACGCCCTGCGGGAGCTGTCGATTCAGGTCGGGATGAGCGAACACCTGGCATGGCTGTTCCCGCTCATCATCGACGGCGCCATCGGACAGGCCACCGTCGCCCTGCTGGTACTCGCACGCACCGACCGCACCAGCACCGAACCGGCGGTGCGCACCGAGCCGGAACCAGTGCACCGGCCCGAGCCGGTACGCACCGTGTCGGTGCGCGAGGTCCACACCGAGACCCGGTCGACCTCGACCGAACTCACCGCGCAACAGGCGTCCCCGGAGCTGCGCACCGCCGAACAAACCGCGATCGAAGCCCCCGCGCACCATGCACCGGCGTCCGGTGCGGAGGTCGACCGGTGGGCGCGGGTCGCCGAGTTGCTGTGCAGCGCTGACCCGTCCGGTCGGCGTGACCCGGAGAAGGTGACCGAGATCCTGCGCCTGCGTCACGAACAGAACTGGTCGCACGCGCGCATCGCCGAACACGTCAGCCTCAGCTCGTCCTCGGTGACCCGCACCCTCACCGCGGCCCAGGAACACATCCAGGAAGGAGCCCACCAGTGACCAGCGTGGTCAACGTCCGACTGTCCGGCGATGCCGACGCCGTCGCCGCTGTGACCGCGATGCTCACCGCCGCCGGATTCGACATCCGGCTCGGCGAACGTACCTATCTCCGAGGCGGGTTCGGCGTCCGCGCCGACGGCGAAATCGCCGCCCGCATCCGCAACGGCGGCCCGTAGCCAGCCGAAGAAGCAGCACCGACAAGCGCACACGAGTAGGCCCCACTGGCGATCTTGGATGTCAGCGGGGCCTACTCGTATGTCCCAACGTCCGGAATCCGATCCGGACCTGATCCGGACCTGATCCGATTTTGATACGACTCCGAATCCGATCAAAATCGGATCAGTGGACTCGGAAAACATGCGCTGAGCTGGGGGTGTTTGGCGCCGTCTCCCTCCCCCACCCGGGCGACACTCTCTATGGCTTCGCTGGTCATATCTTCGACTTGGGCGGCCCGTACTCCACCTCCGCGGAT